>CAJQKW010000099.1 GCA_905478975.1 uncultured Pseudomonadales bacterium
CTGCTGGTTCAGAGGCCTGGGCCGAAGAGAGTCGGGCCAATTGTCTGGACCTGTTGTTCAGTGTACTTATCGAGCCACATTTAGACGATGGTCTGGTGCTGGTCTATGACTACCCGGCCTGTCAGGCGGCCTTGGCAAAATACGCTGAAGACAGTCAGGGGCGTCGGATCAGTCGACGCTTTGAGGCATTTTTAAATGGTGTTGAACTGGCCAATGGCTACTGTGAACTGACTGATGCGACAGAACAGGCCGCGCGCTTTGCCGAGGATCAGCGTCTCCGTCAACAGTCTGGCAAGGCTGCGGTGGCTGCTGATCAGCACTTGCTGGCGGCAATGGAGGCGGGGCTTCCGGAATGTGCTGGCGTGGCTTTGGGTGTGGATAGATTGTTGATGCAGTTGCAGGGCGCTGAGTCAATTGAGCAGGTGATGCCCTTTAGCTGGACGCGGTGCTAGTGGCTAAAACTCTTTTTTGAGAGCTCTCGTTTTCACAGGGCTCTCGGTTTCATAGAGCGCTCAATCACACTTAAAATAGTGATCCATAGCCTGAGAGGGCTCGGCACAGCGCGTATCCCCAACCACTGCTGCTGGTACACCGGCGACCACTGCGTGAGCTGGTACGGCCTTTAGCACCACGCTGGATGCGGCGACCATTGCCCCTTCACCTACTTCAATATTGCCGAGTATTTTCGCCCCGGGACCAATCAGTACACCTTTGCGAATTTTTGGATGGCGATCACCTGAGACCTTGCCGGTGCCGCCGAGGGTGACTGACTGCATAATCGATACGCAGTCTTCAATAACCGCAGTTTCGCCAATTACCAGGCCAGTGGCATGGTCAATAAGCAAGCCGCTGCCAATCACTGCCGCAGGGTGAATGTCCACGGCAAATATCAGCGAGATGCGGTATTGGACTAGCAGTGCCAGTGATTGACGCTGTTCATTCCAAAGCTGGTGTGAGGCGCGGTATGCCTGGAGTGCGAGAAAGCCCTTAAAGTAGAGAAAGGGCGTCAAATACAATGTGCAGGCTGAGTCTCGGTCGACGGTGGCGGCAATATCTGCGGTCACGGCATTGATAATATCCGCTGTTGAAAATGCTCGATCCATAACCGTACGCAGCATGGCTTGCTGCGCTTCATCGCTGGCCAGTTTGCTTGCCAGATAGTAGCTCAGCGCGTCGCCGAGACTGCTGTGGCTGAGTATGGTTGCGTTAAAAAACTCTGCCAGTGCTGGTTCATCGGTGGCTGCGGTTTCGGCTTCGCGATAAATCTGCTGCCATATATCGTCCGGCCCTTTGATTGAGGCTGTGGTCAAAGGTGCAGTCGAGGCTTTATTAGGTGCTGTGATTGGTTTATTCATAAAGTCCATTCTGAGTCACCCTGTGGAATTATTCCAGCTTGTTCTTGCAATGCTCCATATATCTACCTGTGCAGCACCTGCACGGAGCAGAGCTGTGGCGACACTGTTTGCTGTGGCCCCGGTAGTGACCACGTCATCAACCACCGCGACAGACAGTCCGGCGAGGCTTTTTGTCCCTGCCGGGCGTCCAGGTTCTACGGCAAAAGCATTCTTGATACTGGTCAGGCGTTTTTTGGCGCTGAGTAAATGTTGATCCTGTCCCATGACAGTGCGCTGGCAAATATCACTGCGGATCTCAACCGCGGTGTTGTGCTCGCGGCGCAGGCGGTCTGCAACCAGGCTGCTGATAATATGACTTTGATTAAACCCACGCTTGGTCATTTTCAGCCAGTGTAGTGGCAGGGGGATAATAGTCTCGGGGCAGGGCAGTTGACTCTGTTGATAGGCGTTGGCGATACGTTCAGCTAAGACTGCACTGAGCTGTTTGATCTCTACTCTGTAGGGATCATTTTTCAGTCCGAGGATAATATTGTCCACTGGTGCCTGGTAGTGAAAAGCGGAGATGCAGCGGCGATACGTAGGTGGTTTTAGCTGGCAGCTGCCGCAGAGTGAATCGCTGGCAAGTGGCACAGAGCAGCGTTGGCAGTGGGTGGTAAGGCGCGGCAGTTCGGCGATGCAGTGGTGGCACAGGGCGCCACTGGAGGCTTTTAATGATGATTGGCAGAGGTTGCAACTGCCTGGTAATAGGCTGTGACTGATGTGATTAAAATTAAACTGGCAAAAGTTAAGCTGGCCAAGGCGCCTAAGCAGCCTGCTAGGCCCTCGACTGAGCAATGTTAGCATCGCAAACCTCCCTGCTTGCGCTGTTGCCGGTGGGCGCCTTTAAGGTGACTTAGGCTGGTGTTTTAGCTTGGTGTTCAAGCTTGGCGTTCTAAGCGACGCTCTGGGTGGGATCCTTTTCGTCTTCATCGTCAATATTTGGCTTGCCCAGTCCTGAATCGTTCTCTGCCTTGCTGTCTACTTTATTGTGTTCTGCCTCGGCAAGACCGTAGTCTTCACTCAAGATGCCCCCTGGGACGCTGGGGGCGTAATCCCGTGGCACTTCAACGTCGGATAGATCGATCAGTGGGTTGCCGTTGGAATCCAGTAGGCCAAAATCACTGCCGCCGGATTTTAATATCTGCCGAGCCACATCGGGGCTGGCTAGGCGCATGGCCTTGGATGCCAGGTGCTCGTGCATCTGACGGTAGCTCTGGGCAATATTGCCGGTGAGGTGGGCGGCGGTAATAAAGTGCTCGGTAACTTCTTGCTGGTAGCGTTTCAGTTCTTTTTCGCTGGCGGCAAGCTTCTGCTCGAGGTTGCGCACCGATTTGTCACTGCTATCGACTTTCTTAAAAAACAGGTGGCCGACGCCAGCTCCTATTAAAAAAGCCGCTGCAATTAGAATTACGCTCAAAGTTGTCAATCTGTTCTCCCATACTTAATTTGTGGCACACCTTTAGTGTCGCCAAAGGTGGTTGTTGAAGCAATGCTTTATTGAGCAAAGTGACAACTAATTTTACTTGATTATGATCCCAATGATCGCTGTCAGTAATAGCCGACTTTTATCGCCGACCGTATTTTTCAGTTGTCTTGCGGCGCCGTGCTGGTTAAAGTCTGCGTTTATTCGACGATCCTAGCATATTCAATGTTAACCCCAAAACAACGCTATCAAAATGATCTGGCTCGAGAGGGCTTTGTGGCTGATCAGGCGCAGGCCCAGGCAGTCGAGAAACTCGATCAGCTGTGCGCTCGACTGGCCAAGCGCAATCGGCAGAAAAGCGGCGGGTTACTGGCAAAAATCTGGCGCCCGGCGGTGACACCTGAGCAAGGTCTCTATTTTTGGGGCGGTGTTGGGCGTGGCAAGACCTATTTGATGGACAGCTTTTACGAGAGTCTGCCCTTTGAACGCAAGATGCGGATTCACTTTCATCGTTTTATGCGCCGCGTCCATCAGGATTTGGAAGGCTTACAAGGACAGGCTAATCCATTGGAGTTGGTTGCTGAGTCCCTGGCTGCTGAGACTCAGGTAATCTGCTTTGATGAGTTTTTCGTCAGTGATATCACCGATGCGATGATTTTGGCGCGCCTGCTGGAAGGATTATTTTCACGCGGCGTTACATTGGTGGCGACTTCCAATATAGTGCCCGACCTGCTCTACCGCGAAGGTTTGCAGCGCCAGCGCTTTTTGCCCGCCATTGCGTTGTTGAATCAGCACTGCGAGGTGGTCAATGTCGACGGCGGACAGGATTACCGTCTGCGCGCCTTGGAACAGGCTGAACTCTATTATTCTCCTTTGGGTGACTTGGCCGATCAGGCAATAGGTGCCACCTTTGATAGTTTGGTCGCCGTGGAAGGTGAAATAAAATTGGCTGTGGATCTGGATATTGAGGGCCGCTTAATTCCGGCAATCAAGGTCGCCGAGGATATAGTTTGGTTTGAATTTTCGGCAATCTGCGAAGGTCCACGCAGTCAAAATGATTATATTGAGGTGGCGAGAGAATTTCATTCGGTGATGATTAGCGGCGTGCCGGTTTTTAGTACAGTCAATAATGATGCCGCGCGACGCTTTATTAATCTGGTCGATGAGTTCTACGACCGCGGTGTGAAGTTGGCTGTAACCGCCGCCGCGCCTCTGCATCAGCTCTATGTAAGTGGTCGTTTAGGGTTTGAGTTTCAGCGCACAGAGAGCCGATTATTGGAAATGCAGAGCCACGAGTATTTGGCTCGGCCACACCGCCCGTAATGGGCTTGAGAAAAAACTTACATTTTGATCACATCGCCCCTTGTAATAGGTGCGGGTGATCATTACAATTCGCACCCTTTTTTGGGATCCCCCAAAGCCAGGCAGGATAAGATGAAAACATATAGCGCAAAAGCAGAAACAGTAGAACGTGATTGGTATATCGTAGACGCCGAAGGTAAAACTTTGGGTCGTTTAGCAGTGGAAATTGCAACACGCTTGCGTGGAAAGCATAAGCCAGAATATACCCCGCACGTGGACACCGGCGATTATATCGTCGTGGTTAACGCCGAAAAAATTGGTGTGACTGGCAACAAGGCCACACAAAAAACCTATTACTCTCACACCGGTTATCCCGGTGGTCTGAAGGATATTACTTTTGACAAGTTGATTGAGAAAGCGCCTGAGCGCGTTATTCAATCTGCTGTTAAAGGCATGTTGCCCCGCGGACCACTTGGTCGGGAAATGTTTAGAAAACTTAAGGTCTACGTCGGTGGTGCACATCCCCACGCCGCGCAGCAGCCTCAAGCTCTAGAACTTTAACGGACAGCGATTATCATGGCAGACACTCAATTTTACGGCACTGGCCGTCGCAAGACGTCAGCAGCTCGCGTTTTCCTGACTGCAGGAAGCGGCAACATCTCTATTAATGATCGTGCGATCGATGTGTATTTCGGTCGCGAAGTGGCGCGAATGATTGTTCGTCAGCCATTTGAGATTGTTGATATGGTCAACAAGTTTGATATGAAGATCACCGTTAATGGCGGTGGTAACTTTGGTCAGGCTGGTGCAATCCGTCACGGTATTGCTCGCGCCTTGCTTCAGTATGATGAAAATCTTCGTTCGCCACTGCGCAAAGCTGGGTTCCTGACCCGCGATGCGAGACAGGTTGAGCGTAAGAAAGTTGGACTGCACAAGGCACGTAAGCGTCCTCAGTTCTCCAAGCGTTAAGATCAGCGCTAAAAAGAATAGCCCGACTCGTGAGTCGGGCTTTTTTTTGCCTTAAAAAACAGTGAGTTAACTCTGATCCGTCTATCTCTCTTGTTGCGTATAAATGACGGTTCCGTTATGATGCGGGGCCATTTTTAATTGCATGCGAATCCGCGTGTTTTAACATCCAATTTTGCTGTTTAGGGAGAACGTCATGACCAATGACGGAGTCAACCATAGTCGCCGCCGATTCTTGCTTGGTGCTACCACTGTTGTAGGTGGCGCAGGTGTAGTCGGTGCCGCTGTACCTTTTGTTTCATCCTGGCAACCCAGCGCCAAAGCTAAAGCTGCTGGTGCCCCGGTTAAAATTAATATCTCCAAACTCGAAGTAGGCGCTCGCCTAGTTGTCGAGTGGCGTGGCAAGCCGGTTTATATCGTTCGCCGCACGCCAGAATCTCTGGCTGCCATTGCCGATATTGATAGCAGTATTTTAAGAGATGTAGACTCCTTGGCAGCTAGTCAGCCTAGCTATGTGAGTGGCTCAGCCCGAACTCAGGCTGGTCGTGAAGAATATTTGATCTTGGTCGGTCTCTGTACGCACCTCGGTTGTGCGCCAATGTATCGCCCAGACGTAGGAGCAGTTGATCTTGGCGGCGACTCTTGGCTGGGCGGTTTCTTCTGTCCCTGTCACGGTTCTAAGTTCGATCTCTCAGGACGAGTTTTTGCTGGCGTTCCGGCGCCAACCAATCTGGAAATTCCGCCTCATATCTATGAGTCGGACGACATTGTTATTATCGGAATTGATGCGGAGATTGCGTAATGAGTAAAGCAGCAGCTTTTGCTGAGTGGTTAGATTCGCGTATGCCTACGCTCAAGCGCGAGTGGAATCGGCACATGGCCGAGTACTACGCGCCGAAAAACTTCAACTTTTGGTATTACTTCGGCGTGCTGTCGATGGTAGTGCTGGTGATTCAGCTAGTGACCGGCGTCTGGTTGCTGATGAGCTATCAGGGCTCTGCTGAGCAGGCCTTTGCCTCGGTTGAATATATTATGCGCGACGTGGATATGGGCTGGATTATTCGCTATGCCCACTCCACCGGTGCCTCGGCATTCTTCGTTGTGGTCTATATGCACATGTATCGCGGCTTGATCTATGGCTCTTATAAAGCGCCTCGCGAGTTGGTGTGGATCTTCGGTATGACTATCTATGTGGCGCTAATGGCCGAGGCATTCCTCGGTTATGTATTGCCATGGGGTCAGATGTCCTACTGGGGTGCCCAGGTGATTATTTCCCTGTTTGGCGCAATTCCAGTGGTCGGTGAAGATGTTGTGCAATGGATTCGTGGCGATTATCTGATATCGGGTATTACCCTGAATCGGTTTATGTCTCTGCACGTGGTGGCCATGCCAATCATTCTGATCGCACTAGTGGTTATGCACATCATTGCCTTGCACGATGTGGGTTCAAACAACCCAGATGGCGTTAGCATCAAGAAGTACAAAGATGAGAAGGGCAACCCGATTGATGGCATTCCTTTCTATCCCTACTTTGTAATTCACGATCTGGTGCCGATTGTGGTGTTCCTGTTTGTGTTCTGCGCGATCCTGTTCTTTATGCCAGAGATGGGCGGTTACTTCTTAGAGTATGCCAACTTTGAGATTGCCAACTCCCTAAAGACTCCAGAGCATATTGCGCCGGTTTGGTATTTTACCCCGTACTATTCGATGCTGCGTGCAGTTCCCGATAAGCTCGGTGGCTTTATTACTATGGCTGCTGCTATTGCGATTCTGTTTGTGCTGCCCTGGTTGGACCGCAGTCCGGTGCGATCGATGCGCTATAAAGGCAACTTTAGCCGCGGTGCGATTCTGGTGTTTGCTGCCTCCTTTATCCTGCTGGGATACTTGGGTGTTAAAGCGCCAACCGCAGCTCGCACAGTACTGGCTCAGATCTGTACGGTTCTGTACTTCTCCTACTTTATCGGTATCTACTTCTGGACCCGAATAGAGACCACTAGGCCAGAGCCCGACCGCATCACTATGGATGGCGGAATCGGTATCTGGAAAACTCTTGGCGGTGTGTTGATTGTTGCGCTGTTGGTGGTGTTGCCGATTAAGGCAGTCGGTGCTGAGAGCAGCAAGTCATGCGGTACTATCGACTGTGACACCTTTGAGGCTGATCTTCGCGATCACGCCTCATTGCAGAACGGCGCTCAGCTAGCGGTTAACTACTGCATGGGTTGTCACTCGTTTAAGTACTCACGCTGGGAGCGGGTTGCCAACGATATTGGTATCCCCAATCAGTTGATGCTCGACAATATGGTTTTCACCGGTCAAAAGATTGGCGAACTGATGAAGATCTCTATGCCTGAAGAGGGCGCCAAGGAATGGTTTGGCGTTGTGCCACCGGATTTGACTCTGGTTGCACGGGCGCGCTCATCAGAGTGGGTCTACACTTACCTGCGTAACTTTTACGCTGACCCAAGCCGTCCTTTTGGCGTTAACAACAAGGTCTTTAAAGATGTCGGCATGCCCCACGTCTTGCTCGACCTCCAAGGCTTGCCCGAATGTGCCCCAGGCCCAGTCGTGACTGCCAACGGCGGCATTAAGCGTGACCTTTTAACCGGTGAAGATATTCTTGATGACCCCTGTGGTCGTTTTAATATCGACGCTGCTGGCAGTATGACTGCTGAAGAATTTGATGTGGCGATGTATGACTTGGTCAATTTTCTGACCTATGTTGCAGAGCCAATGGCAGAAGAGCGTAAACATATTGGCCGCCTGGTACTGTTATTCCTATTGGTACTGTTGGTTTTTGTGATGCTGCTGAACCGTGAGTACTGGAAAGGTATTCACTAGAGTTACTCTTGTTATGAGAGCGTTAAGACGCCTCTGGTTAAGATTGTTAACCCAGGGGCTGTGTTGTTCAGGACAGACCATATAAAGGCATGGATTGTCTATTTGGGGCGGTGAATAGCTACCCCCTACTTACTTAAAAATTGAGAGGTCACTGTGCGACGATCGTCTATGACATTGTTTTCCGACCCTACATGCCAGTACAGCCACCGCGTGCGTATTGTGTTGGCCGAAAAAGGCGTAACTGTTGATATCGAAGATATCGATCCAGGCGCTGTGACTGAAGAGATTCTTGAAGCCAACCCCTACGGTACACTGCCCACTCTGGTAGACCGTGATCTGGCCCTGTATGAGTCCAAAGTGGTTATGGAATATCTCGACGAGCGTTTTCCGCACCCACCTCTATTGCCAGTCTATCCAGTAGCCCGCGCCCAGAGCCGACTGTGGATTCACCGCATTGAAAAAGACTGGTGCTCATTGATTGCGCAGATTCTACACAATCCAGAGAGCAAGCAGGCCGAGGAAGCACGCAAGGAATTGCGCGAGTCATTGATCACCATTGCTAGCATCTTTACCGATATGCCTTACTTTATGAGTGAAGAGTTTACTCTAGTAGATTGCTGCTTAGGTCCGATCCTCTGGCGTCTTCCCGAGTTTGGTATTGAGCTGCCGGTCAATCGGCAGCTGAAGCCACTACACGACTATATGGAACGGTTATTTGAGCGGCCCTCATTTCAGGAAAGCTTGACCGACCTTGAACTAGAGATCCGCCAGTAAAATGAAAATGCGGTCAAATAGACCCTATCTACTGCGCGCCTTCTTCGACTGGATAGTGGACAACGATTGCACACCTTATGTTGTGGTCGATGCTCACCATCCCGGCGTAGAAGTGCCTCAGAGCTACGTCACGGAAGGCCAGATTGTGCTCAACGTCGCACCTCGCGCGGTGTCGAACTTTATTCTTGATCTCGAGATTCTGGCTTTTTCTACCCGTTTTGGTGGCATGCCAATTGATATTCAAGTGCCTGTGACTGCTGTTGTCGGTATCTACAGTCAGGAAAATGGGCAGGGCATGGTCTTTGAGCATGAACCCTCTGATGATCTGCCGCCGACACCACCAAGCGGCCCCAAAGCAGTTAAAAAATCCTCAACTCAACCACCTGCTAGACCGAGCGATAAGGCTCCAAAAAAGGCTAAGCCGTCGCTAAGGGTTATTAAGTAGTAGCTTGTAATTAATAGCTCTTCATTAGCAGGTATTGCCGGAGCAGTATCTAATGTCTAAACCAATAGCTATTCTCTCAGCATCACGCACGCCCATGGGCGGTATGATGGGTTCTCTATCCGCAGTTTCTGCAGCCGATCTTGGCGCTGCCGCCATTAGTGCTGCACTGGAAAAATCAAATTTAAGTGTGGCTGAAATCGACGAGGTGCTAATGGGCTGTGTGCTCAGCGCCGGCGTTGGTCAGGCTCCCGCGCGTCAGGCTGCACTAGCTGCTGGTCTTACCAAAGAAACTCCCTGCACCACAATCAACAAGGTCTGTGGTTCGGCCATGAAGGCAGTGATGATGGGCTGCAATGCGTTGCGCGCCGGTCAGGTGACCACTGTTGTGGCTGGCGGTATGGAGAGCATGAGTCGGGCACCTTACCTAATTCCTCAGGGGCGTCAGGGCTACCGATTCGGTCATGCCCAGATGCTTGATCATATGCAATACGACGGTCTGCAAGATGCCTATCAGGGCGCTGCTATGGGCGTTTTTGCCGAAAAATGTGCTGACAAATACAGTTTCAGTCGCGAGCACCAAGACGCCTATGCCATTGAATCTCTGCGTCGCGCCAATGCCGCCATCGACAATGGCTGGTTTGATCAAGAAATTGCTCCAGTGACGATCTCTTCACGACGCGGTGATGTAGTTGTGGATACCGACGAGCAGCCGGGCAATGCCAAACCTGAAAAAATCCCCACTCTAAGACCTGCCTTTGATAAAAATGGCACGGTCACCGCGGCTAACGCCAGCTCTATCTCCGATGGTGCCGCGGCACTGACATTGATGATGGCGGACGAAGCCGAAGCCCGAGGCTTAAAGCCAATCGCCTTGATTCAGGGGTTTGACCAGAGCGCTCATGAGCCAGAGTGGTTTACTACAGCGCCGGTTTCAGCGATCAATAAGACCCTAGAGCGGGTTGGTTGGACGGTGGATGATGTGGATCTCTGGGAAGTCAATGAGGCTTTTGCCGTGGTTGCTATGGCGGCTATGCATGAGCTGAAAATACCTCATGAAAAGCTCAATGTTCACGGTGGCGCCTGTGCTTTGGGGCATCCAATCGGCACCAGTGGTGCCAGAATTATTGTGACTTTAATTCACGCTCTACAGCAGCATGGTGGCCGCAAGGGCATCGCCAGCCTCTGTATTGGCGGCGGTGAGGGTACGGCTATGGCGATTGAGTTAGTCTAGTCTATCGGTCAAGTTTGTAAGCCTAGTCCACGTATTCAAAGGCGTTGACAACTCTGCGTACGCCGCTGGTATTACTGGCTATCGCAGTGGCTTTTTCGCCATTGATTTTCCGTACTTTACCCATCAGATAGACCACGCTATCTTCAGCGGTGACTTCAATATTGGATGATTTGATTTCGTTGTCGAAGGTCAGCTTTGTCGCTACTTTAGCGCTAATCAATGCATCGTTGGTGCGAGCCACAATAGAAGAGTTGCCGCGCACTTGCAGTTCATTGTAAACCTTGCGCTGACCGGTATAAGCGCGAGCCGTATCGCCAGCCAGTAGTCTCAACTCTTTAGTCGGCACTTCACCAGTCAATAGCACAACGCTATTGTAAACATGCACATTTACATGAGCCCTTCTAAGCTCTGGATCAGCTTTCTTAATGTTGACCCCAATAAAGGTGTCCATTTTGATGTCGTTGATATCCGAGCCAATGGGAGATGATGTGGCATCTGGCATGATTGGCTCTTTGACAACCGAGTTGACTACGGTTGTGCAGCTGGACAGAAACGCCGCCACTGTTAAAACTAGCAAACTGTTGCGCATTTAATCACCTCCAAAAATATGACTGTCGATCAGTGCGCAGAGGCACTGAACAATTTGTACTTGCGACTGAATAACCAAGTGAGAGGGCCAGCCAGCGACACTGATATGCACATCATTGTAGCTTACCGCGTTAATCAGCGAGTCGTCATTCTCAGCAGAAACAAGAAAAATCGACATACCGCGATCGAGGGCAGTGTGAAGTGCGCCGAGCAGAATAGGGCTATTATTACCGCTGCTGAGCAAGACTAAGATATCCCCGCTCGCCGCCTGAGTTTTCAATGCTTGATTGTAACGTTCGGCAGAACTACTTTGCAGGGCGATCTGATTGAGGTTGAGGGATGGAAAGCCGGGGCGATCAATATCGTAGCCCTGGGACAGATAATCGGTTAGCAACTGCGCTACCAAACCATTAGAATTCTCGCCGCAGGTAAACACACGGTTGCCCGCCAGCAGGGCCGAGGCAATTTTTTCCGCGGCACTGACTATGGGCTCCGCACAGGTTTCACCGGTGGCCATAGTCGCTTCAATCATTTTTTGAAACTGATTAAAAACCTTTTGATCTACTTCGTCCAAAAACTGTTATCCCTATTTAAATTGATGGTTACTGGAGAATATTCTCTATCCACTTAATGCAAAACGCGCCTGTCGTCGCTTGATTCTTACTGTCAGGGCTGATGGCGATAGCATCAAAACGGGCGCTGACTTTATCTGTTAGGCCTTCACGCTGCATATAGGCTTGGGCTGCTGCGGTTAAGCGCTGACACTTTTGCGCGGTAATAGATTCTTCGGCTGAACCGTAATTAACACTGCTGCGAAAGCGCACTTCGACAAACACTAAAACCTTATTATCCAGCATAATCAGATCAATTTCGCCCCTCCGGGTGCGAAAGTTTTTCGCCACAAACGCCAAGCCCTTGGACTCAAGAAATTTCTGCCCCAGCTGTTCCGCGTCGGCACCGCTCAAACTGTTTTTTATGCCGCTTGGGAATATCCGCTTCCCCATAATGTCCTTCCTTGAGCACTGTTATGTAGATGGTTATATCTAGGGCTTTGCTGGCACCACCCGGCCTTTTTTAAACAGCGCCCATTTTTCTTTGCGCTTAATACTGCCTTCTTCTAGAGACAGCATTCCAGTGGCGCCAAATACTGGCAATGCCCCTGGCCGCGCCATCTCATCGAGCAGGGCATGCAGCAAAAATGCGTCATAGCCCAGGGCGTAGAGCTGTCGATAGGAGGTGGGCAGGCGCTGATCCGGGGTCAGTGGCCTCGGCATATGACCTTCGAGAGTCCAAGGCATAGCGCTAAAGGTGATGCCGCTAAGATCGCGGTTGAGTTCTATCTGCTGGGTACCACTGAAGATATGCGAGGTGGCATAGACTGGAATATCGCCAGCATAGAGAAAGTCCAAGGCCGGCTTAATCTGCCGTACTTTGTCCGAGTAGCCCAGCACAATGATCAGATCTATATCCTGACGGCGACGGGAGGTAGAGCTGAGGCTGCGATTAACCGAGCGCCGCAGTGCCAGACTGCGCTTTTCACTGAGATCAATTTCCAGTGGCTGCTCTAACAGTCGAGTGAAGTCATTAACACTATTGGGATAGGAAATTGCATCCACTACTGTGCCACCTTTGGCAGTCCAGTAATCGACAAAATGACGTCGAGCACGCAGACCCCAGCCGCTATCCGGCGCAATCAATAAGACATTAGTCTGCCCCTTGATCCAGGCCTGATCGGCAATCTGACTGACCTCATCCAGTGCCGAGAGGCCGAACTGCACCAGATTCTCGGTCGGCTCGGATGCCTTGCTGTTAGGACGGTCAGGACGGTCGAGACGGTTGAGGCTTAGGGTGGGCACCTTTAACTCTGAGTTGGCGGCCAGTTCTTCCACCTGAGACTGGCGCAGAGGACCGATCACCATATCGGCACCGCGTTCCACAGCCTGGTTATAGACCTCGGTTACCGGTACTGAAGAGGTGTCATAGATGGCTATTTTGGGCAGACTACGGCCCTGGGACAAGTTTTCATAGTAAGCGCTAACAAACCCATTAAGCACTGTATTGCTTGGGGTTTCATATTCACCTTGAAGCGGTAGCAGCAGAGCAATGCTCTTTGGCGTAGAGCTGCTGCGGAATCGATTTTTTAATAGGTTGGGTGGCGTCTTAGCTCCCGGGTGCTCCCGCCAGCTCTGCTTCCATACTGCGAAAAAGCTTTTCTGTGCACTGGGATCGGCCTGTCGATAGCGCATGGCCGCGGTCAGTTCGAGCCAGCCAGCAAGCACACCGCGGTCGGCGAGGTCCCGCTGCTGTAGCTGATTAAAGGGCAGCTCATTGAGTTGCAGCCAGATCTGATCGTGAAGGCGCGCGATCAGTCTTTGATCAGTGCTCTTGCGCGGATTGTAGAGCCCGCCTAGCTGAATATTATTCTCGATGCTGGCGATGATGTTGCCACCGGCATAGTTAAGCGCGCTCTCGAGACTGAGGATACGCCGCTGAAAATTCATTTCCAGACCCGACCGCAGAGCCACAAAACGTTTCTCGGAAAGTATTGTTTGGGCGCTGGCGAGCTGTTGCCCTGCAAGATCCAGTTCCAGGCCGAGCAAACTGTATTCGATAAAAAAGCTGTCCTTCAAAAGGTCGCGATTAATCAGCAGCAATGTGCTTTTACTCTGCTCAAGATCACCACCCTGGGCAAATAGGATGGCAATATCCAGCAGCATATTGTCTCTGCGATAAGCTTCTACTGAATTTATCCGTGCTAGAGCCAATTCCGCTTGGCTAACCAGCGACTGATTAATCTCGGTATCTTCAGAACCCAGAGTAACTCGGGCAATTGGCCCTGAAACTTGTGTTGTAGTTGGCGCACAGCCCCCGATAAAGGCTAAGATGGCCAGCGCATAAATCATCGAGAGAGATAGTCTTTTAGTCATGAACTCAAATCAATCCGGTACGTTGTATGTAGTCGCCACACCCATAGGCAATCTGGGTGATATGGTACCCCGAGCAGTGGAGATCCTTCAATCAGTGAAGGCCATTGCCTGTGAGGATACCCGTCACAGCAAAAAATTGCTGGATCATTTTCGCATCGATACACCATTGATGGCTTATCACGACCACAGTGACAAAAAAAGCAGCCATAAGATTCTGGTGCAGCTCGCTGGGGGCAATGATATAGCCCTGATTTCCGATGCGGGTACACCGCTAATTTCGGATCCCGGGTATCGCTTGGTCTTAGCCGCTCGGCAGCAGGGCATCAGTGTGATTCCGGTTCCCGGCGCCTGTGCGGCAATTGCTGCATTGAGCGTAGCAGGTCTGCCCACGGACCGATTTAGATTTATTGGCTTTTTGCCCGCCAAGAGCACCCAGCGCAAAAAGGTACTGGAGGAGCTTTCGGCTGTGCCGGAGACCATGGTCTTCTATGAGGCGCCCCATCGAATTTTGGAAACCTTAAGAGACAGCGTTTCGGTATTTGGTGCAGAGCACAGTGGTTTTATCGCTCGTGAACTGAGCAAAAACTTTGAGACCTACCTTCATGGCACCCTGGCCGAGTTGGTGGAGATAGTCGAAGCCGACAGTAATCAGCAGCGTGGTGAAATTGTCTTGGTCTTGGCCGGTAGAGAAGAGACGGAGAGTGCTGTAACCGTGGACGGTGAAAGAGTTTTGCGTCTGCTGCTGGCAGAATTGCCCACCGCCAAAGCCGCGGCACTCACTGCCAAGATTACCGGCGGCGATAAAAAGCAGTTTTATCAAATGGCCCTAGGCTTAAAAGAGTAATTGAGGCGTTAATAAAAAAGGGCCGGTTCTTTCGAACCAGCCCTCTGCAACACTAATAATCTATTTATTAAAAGCTTATCTATTAACAGCTTATCTACTTACTGTGCTGAATATCCGCAACCGTTAAGGCCGTCATATTAAAGATACCTCGAGAAGACACCGACGGAATCACAATATGGGCTGGCTTGCTAAAGCCATTGATAAATGGCCCGATCAGCAGGGCATCGGTCAGTGAGCGAATCAATCCCATGGCAATATTGGCCGCATCCAAGTTAGGCATGACCAAGACATTGGCGCGCCCCTCGAGGGTCGACTGTGAATAGATGGTCTTGCGCAATTTAGGATTCAGCGCACTGAGCACATGCATCTCACCATCGATCTGTAGCTCTGGATGAGCTTCCCGCAACAGCTCACTGGCTAAGCGCATTTTCCGTGCCGAGGCGGTATTGGCCGTGCCAAAGTTTGAGTGGGACAGCAGTGCCACCTTGGGTTCAATACCAAAGCGCTTAACCAGATCAATACTGGCCTCGGTAATTTGCACTAACTCTTCGGCCGTGGGGTCCACATTCATTGCTGTATCAGCCAAAAATAACGGGCCATCTGGCATCAATAATACGGCTGCCGACGAGACCAATTGTTCTTTATGAGCAGGGCCGAGCAGATGCATAATTTCCCGCAGATGGAAGTCGAAGCGACCCACCTTGCCGCAGATAAGGCCATCAGCTTCGCCGCGGGCCAGCATCACTGCGGCGATAGCGGTCTGATCATCGCGCATAATCTTGCGCGCAGCATCCACTGAAACACCGTGACGACCGACGCTCTCGTGATAAAACGCAGCGTACTGTTCGTGGCGATCATTATCGCTGGGATCAAATATCTCTACATCTTTGTCCAGATCGATACGCAGGCCGAGACGGTCAATCTTTTGTTCCATGCCCGCGCGACGGCCCACCAGGATAGGCGTGGCGATCTGCTCGTCCAATACCGCTTGCACGGCCAACAGCACATCGTCGTTTTCCCCTTCTGCATAGACAATGCGCGCTGGGGCTTTTTTCGCCATCTCAATAATGGGCTGCATAAACAGACCGGCCTGATTAACAAACTCATTCAGGGTCTGGCGATAGGCTTCTAAATCTTCGATGGGACGTGTTGCCACGCCACTGGCCATGGCAGCTTTTACCACTGCCATGGGAACCACTTCAATCAGACGGGGATCAAAGGCTTTGGGGATAAGATATTCAGGACCAAACTTAAGCGCTTCATCAGCGTAGGCCGCAGCCACCACATCAGAGGTTTCCATCGTGGCCAGATCGGCAATGGCGCGCACCGCAGCCATCTTCATCTCTTCGTTGATCGTCGAAGCACCGCAGTCCAATGCGCCGCGGAAAATAAACGGGAAGCAGAGTACATTGTTAACTTGGTTGGGGTAGTCAGAACGGCCGGTGGCGACGATCGCGTCAGGGCGGGCGGCCATGGCTTCTTCGGGCATGATCTCTGGAATCGGGTTGGACATGGCGAGAATAATGGGTTTTGGCCCCATCTTTTTCACCAGCTCGCCATTTAACACACCGGGCCCTGAGAGACCCATAAACAGATCAGCACCTTCGATAGCATCGTCAATGGTGCGATCGCTGGTCTCGACGGCGTAGTCTTCTTTCCAAGGGTTCATACCGTCCTTGCGGCCAGCATAAATAACACCGGTGCGGTCAATCATGCGTACATTTTTCTTTTGCAGGCCCATGCTTACCAGCAGGTCGACACAGGCGATACTGGCAGCGCCAGCCCCTGAGACCACCAGTTTTACATCTTCAAACTTTTTATCCACTATGCGCAGGCCGTTATAGATAGCCGCGGCGGCAACAATGGCGGTGCCGTGTTGATCGTCGTGAAACACCGGGATCTTCATGCGCTCGCGGAGTTTCTTCTCTACCATAAAGCATTCTGGCGCCTTGATATCTTCAAGGTTAATACCGCCAAAGGTTGGCTCAAGAGAGGCGATAATATCGACCAGCTTATCGACATCGGTTTCGTCCACTTCAATATCGAAGACATCGATATTGGCAAATTTCTTAAACAGTACTGCCTTGCCTTCCATCACCGGCTTCGAGGCCAGCGGGCCAATATTGCCTAGACCTAGCACAGCAGTGCCATTGGTGATTACCGCTACAAGATTACCGCGAGATGTTACCGAGGCCACTTCCGTAGGATTCTCCACAATCAACTCACAGGCGTGGGCCACACCGGGGGAATAGGCCAGAGACAAGTCGCGCTTATTCGCCAGCGGCTTAGTCGGCCGAATTTCCAATTTACCCGGAGTCGGATGGGTGTGGTATTTCAGTGCGGCTTCTTTAAATGAATCGGTCATCTGTGGAAATTTCCTGTTACGGTAATGGGGATAAACCTATGCCAAACGTAGGGTATAGGCTAGATTGGCAAGAGGATCTAGCTTTGAGTCGCGTATTTTAGCGCGGCGGCCAGGTAAATAGCTATGCGCCTCGAGGTTACACTTGTAATACTTTGGATCACTTGAAAGAATACCCCCGCATTACAACAGGAACTCTATATTGAGTACTCATAAAAATATACTTCAGGACGGGGCCGATCGGCTTCGTGCTCCGGTGGCGGCTCTATTGCTAATGGCTTTGCTGGTTTGCTGGCCAACCTCAAGTTGGGCTCAGAGTGACAGTGCCCGCACATTGTTTGCCGATAACAAAGCCGGCATTCTGCAAATCAGGATTATCGATATTACCTCGGGCAGCAAGAGCGCCATTGGTTCGGGTTTTGTGGTCAACGAGACAGGCCTGATCGCGACCAATTATCACGTGGTGCAAATGGCTGCCAGCAAGCCTGAGCAATATCGTATTGAATATCTCAGTGCCAGTGGTACGTCTAACAGCCTGATTCTGGTTGACGTCGATGTGATCAATGATTTGGCACTGGTTCAAGCCACTGGCCAGATCACGCCGGTGTTGCCCTTGGCGGCGGCGGAGCCCCCTATCGGAGTGCCGGTGTATGCTCTGGGCAACCCCCTTGATCTGGGTATGACCGTGGTTCCCGGTACCTACAACGGTATCAATCGAACCAGCTATCATCCGCGGGTGCATTTTACCGGTTCACTAAACTCTGGCATGAGCGGCGGGCCAACGCTTAATCAAGTCGGTGAAGTGGTGGGTATCAATGTTTCTACCGCCGGCAATCAGGTGAGTTTTTTGGTGCCGGTGACGGCGCTACAGCAGTTAATCGCCGAACATCAATTGCGTGGCCAGGGTGTGAAGAATATCCGCCAGCGAATTGGCCAACAGTTGATTGCCGATCAGCAGAAAAAATTCGCCCAACTGCTGGCTCTCGACTGGCCGACCATTGCTCTTGGCGAAGCCCTGGTGGTCAATGAGCTGTCACCCTTTTTCAGGTGCTGGGGCGGGTCTAATAGTAGCTCTGACACAGCCCAGCTGCTGAATGCCGACCGCACCTGTCGCAGTGAAGATAATATTTATCTGAATGCCAAATTTAACAGCGGTGTGATTGAGCATCAGTTCTTCTGGTTGGAGGCGGACAAACTCAATCAGTTGCAGTTTTACGCTTACTATCAACGTCTATTTAGCGATTTCGCCCCTGGTAATAAGGCCCGTGAAAAAGATGTTAGCGATTACCAGTGCGATAGCGAATTTGTCGCGGTGAATAATGTCGAGGCGCAGCCTGAACGCAAAACCAAGGCGGTGTTTTGTGCCCGGGCCTACAAAGACTATCCGCAGTTATACGACGTACTGTTTTTGCAGGGCACGGTGGATGATTCCCGCGCCGCCTTTATCAGCCACTTTACCTTGGCTGGTGTCAGTCGCGAAAACGCTAAAGCCTATGCGCGCAAGTTTATGGAGGTGGCGCAATGGCAGTAATTATTGAACTGCTGGGTTGGGGCGGCAAGCGTCAGCGCTATTTCACTGTTGAGGGGCCAGCGGTGACAATTGGCCGCAGCTATCAGAACGATGTGGTTCTCGGCGACGGGCATATTTCCCCCGAACATCTACGCCTAGATGCTATCGACCCGAGTAACGGGGTTGAGGGAGGCTGGCAGCTAACCGATCTGGATAGCCTTAATGGCGTCGAGATCCTTAAAAACTCCCATTCGACCAGCTCTCATTTTACCCGCGCTGATCCCCATGAATCTAATTCACTAACCCTGCTCGGAGAAGGTGCAGAGTTAAAGATTGGCCGCACTCGATTGCGCATTCTCTCTGACAGCCATCCAGTAGATCCGGCTAAAGAGTTACACCATCTTGAACAGGATGTGGGGAAATTAAACCGGCTGTCTATTTGGTTACCGCTTTTTCTGCTCAGTCTGACTCTGGATATAGGCGCACTCTATGCCAGCAGCTATATAGAATGGCAGTGGAAAAATGTGCTCTCGACAATTTTGGGCACTCAGGCAGGGCTGCTTATGCTGGCGCTTTTCTGGGGCGGGCTGGGTCGCTTTTTACGCAGCGAAAGTCATTTTTTGAGCCACTACTGTTTGATCTTGTTGGCTGGTCTGGCCTATTCCCTGTCGGACTGGCTGATCGGGGTCCTCGGTTACAACTTGGGTACCCAAACGGTGGCGCTAGTCTTAAAACCACTGATTGCCCTGTCGTTTGCGGGGCTTTTGCTCTCGGCTAATTTTGCCCTGGCGACCAATATGTTGCCTCGCCAGCGCTGGGTTTCAGCTCTTGGCTTTGTAATGCTGATCATTGTTGTTAGTATCACCGCCCAAGTGAGCCAGTGGGGTGAGTTCTCACCCTATCCTGATTACTTCTCTGGTCTTGAGGTGCCTGTATTGCAGTTCGCTGATGCAGAATCAGCAGAGCAATTTGTGGTCGGTTTAGACCCCATTTTTGCTGCAGCTGATCGTATGGCCCTCGACTAAATATCGCATGGTGTTGCAAAAAAGTAGAAAAATAAACGCCGTGATTAAACGGCCAAAAAAGTAAAAGGGATTAATCGTGGAAGCATTTGTTAATTATCTCAATGGTATTATCTGGAGTTCGGCGCTGATCTATCTGTGCCTTGGCACCGGGCTCTACTTTTCACTACGCACAGGTTTTCTGCAAGTTCGTCACTTCGGCCATATGTTAAAAATTATGCGTGAAGGCAAGAGCTCCGAGGCCGGTGTCTCATCTTTTCAAGCACTGACCATGTCCCTTTCAGGACGGGTTGGCACAGGTAATATTGCCGGCGTCGCCACTGCCATTGCCATTGGCGGCCCAGGTGCAGTTTTCTGGATGTGGACCGTGGCCTTTCTCGGGGCATCCACCGCGTATATAGAAGCTACCCTCGCACAGATCTATAAAGAGCTAGATGACAACGGCAGCTACCGCGGCGGCCCAGCCTATTATATTGAAAAAGCCATGGGCCAAAAATGGTATGCCTGGACCTTTGCCGTGGCGACTATTATTGCTATGGGCTTCTGTCTGCCGGGTATTCAGGCCAACAGTATTGTTGCCGCCATGAATAATGCCTGGGAGATTCCGGCGCTGGTGACGGCTTCGGTATTGGCAGTGGGTCTGGCGCTGATTGTGATTGGCGGCGTCAAACGCATTGCCAACTTTGCTCAGGTTGTGGTGCCGGTGATGGCAGCTGGCTATATCCTTATTGCCTTTACCGTGGTATTTCTCAATATCGATATGGTCCCCACAGTCACCAAGTTAATTATCAATAGTGCCTTTGGCCTCGATGCCGGTTACGGTGCGATTATCGGCATGGCCGTGGCCTGGGGAGTTAAGCGCGGTGTTTACTCCAACGAAGCGGGGCAGGGCAGTGGCCCTCATCCGGCTGCTGCGGCAGAAGTGTCCCACCCAGCCAAGCAGGGTTTGGTTCAGGCCTTTTCGGTGTATGTGGATACGCTGCTGATCTGTTCAGCTACAGCCTTTATGATTCTGTTGACCGGCCTCTACAATGTCGAGGGTGCCGACGGCACTTACCTCTATCAGGGTCTACCCGGTGTCGATGTGGGTCCAGCTTATGTACAGGCAGCCTTTGATACAGTGATGCCCGGCTTTGGCAGCAGCGTGTTGGCTATAGCGCTGCTGTTTTTCGCCTTTACCACCATTGTTGCCTACTACTATATTGCCGAAACCAATGTGATGTTTATTAACCGCAAGGTACATCGTCCATGGTTGGCTAATCTGCTGAAAGTACTGGTGCTTACATCGGTGATGTACGGCGGTTTAAAGAGCGCCGATCTGGCTTGGGCACTGGGTGATGTGGGTGTAGGCCTTATGGCCTGGTTGAATATTGTCGCGATCATTATCTTGCAGCGCCCTGCTCTGGTGGCACTCAAAGATTATGAACAGCAGCTGGATGCGGGTGTAGATCCGAGCTTTGATCCCCAGGCTTTGGGGATTGGAAAGGCTGATTTCTGGGTGGATAGAAAGAGCGCTCAGAGTCAGTAGCTGTTGGTAGCCAACAGCTTTTGTTAGCAGCGAATAGCCGCTACTAACAGGCTATTTAATTCACAGGCTATTCACTTACAGGCTATTCACTCTCAGCGTCGGTCTCAAGGGGCCAACCGCCAAGATCTTTCCAGCGATTCACAATACCGCAGAACAGCTCTGCGGTTTTCACTGCGTCATAGAGGGCGCTGTGAGCACTGCGATTATCAAAATCCATATTCGCCGCCTGACAGGCCTTGGCCAGTACGGTTTGACCATAGGCGAGCCCGGCGAGTGTGGAGGTGTCGAAACAGGAGAAGGGATGAAACGGATTGCGTTTTATCTGATTTCTGTTCACTGCCGCGTTAACAAAGCCAAGATCAAAATGAGCATTGTGGGCTACCATCACTGAACGAGTACAGCCGGTTGCGCTGATCTCGTGACGGATAGGTCGGAAGATATCCCGCAGTGCTTCACTTTCTTCCTCCGGCATACGTTCGGGATCATAGAGATCAATACCGGTAAATTCCAACGCCGCCTTTTCAACGATGGCGCCGGGAAAGGGATCGACATTTCGACTGTGGGTCTCTTTGATTTGAATATTGCCCTGAGCATCCATCTCCAGAATCACCGCGGCAATTTCCAGCAGTGCGTCGGTGCGAGAGTTAAAACCACCGGTTTCAACGTCTATTACAACGGGTAAAAACCCGCGAAAGCGTTCGGCGATATTATTCGTATACTCTTCACTATCAGACTCTTTGATGATCGGCGACATATCCATTAGTGGTCCATTTTCCAATTCAGAGTGGTACCAGCGCCGAGAGGGATCAGTTGCGAATCATCAAACGGAATCGCTGCGGGCAGCTGCCAGGGTTGGCGTAATAAGGTAATGCTTGTGGTGTTTCGCGGCAGGCCATAAAAGTCTGCACCATACTTGCTGGCAAAGCCCTCGAGCTTATCCAGCGCGCCGGCTTCTTCAAAGGCCTGAGCATAGAGCTCAATGGCTGCGTGATGGCTAAAACAGCCAGCACAGCCACAGGCACTCTCTTTTTTATCCTGGGCATGGGGTGCAGAATCAGTGCCCAAAAAGAACTTCGGGCTGCCGCTGGTGGCAGCTTTAATCAGTGCATGCTGATGAACATCACGCTTTAGAATCGGCAGACAAAATAGGTGCGGTCTAATACCCCCAACCAACATATGGTTGCGATTGTAGAGCAGGTGTTGTGGCGTGATAGTCGCGGCAACATTGTCACCGGCTGCAGCGACGAACTCGGCTGCCTCCAGGGTCGTAATATGCTCAAAGATAATCTTTAACTTGGGGTAGTGCTGAACCAGGCCGCGCAGATGACGCTCGATAAATACCGCTTCGCGATCAAAGATATCGACCTCGCCAGCGGTGACTTCACCGTGGAGCTGCAATACCATGCCCACTTCCTGCATGGTGGCTAGAACCTTTTGGATATTATTGAGACTGGTAACACCGGAATCGGAATTGGTTGTAGCCCCTGCCGGATAATACTTGCAGCCATGGATAAAACCACATTCCTTCGCCGCGCGAATTTCATCGGCGGTGGTGTTATCCGTGAGATAGAGAACCATTAATGGCTCCCAGTTAGAACCTGCTGGGCGTTGGGCCAAAATGCGCTCGCGGTATGCACGGACCTGAGCCACAGTAGTTGCCGGTGGCATCAGGTTGGGCATAATAATGCCGCGGCCAAAGCCTCTTGCGGCGGCGGGCACTGTCGCAGTCAGCATGCTGTTATCACGCAGGTGCAGGTGCCAGTCGTCAGGTTGTATAAGAGTAATTTTGTCCATTGAAGCCGTATCCGCTGTTATCGGTGAATGCTACCGGAAACAGTGGTGTCTTGACAGGTTTTGTGGAAGGCTATGGGAAAAAATCGAGCAACTAATGAAGATAACGCTACTCAGCAACCGCGATCTGGCCAGTCATATGGCGTTGAGCCTTCTAATCAAGGGTTTAAGTGAGGGTTTAACTGAGAATTTAGCCGGGCACAGGCTATCGATCTTCCTCTCTGAAAAGGTCGGCGCTGACAAGAGATTACCGCAGCCGCTGATGGAGCTTGCAGCCTTCGAACGGCAGTTGCTCGATGATGGTCGTCCCAGTTTTGACGAGTTAGCTGCAAGTGCAGATTGTCGGTTGCAGGGGTTTGGCGATCTGGATAATAAGGTTAATAGCCCCGATGGCATCGGGCGCATTGCCGCCACTGAGCCAGAGCTTATTATATCAGTGCGCTTTGGTTTGATTATCCGCGAGGCGGTGATAGCCATTCCCAAGAATGGCATTATCAATCTGCACTCCGGATTACTACCCAATTATCGTGGGGTGATGGCGACCTTTAGAGCCATGCAAAACAATGACAGCGAGATCGCCTCGACCCTGCACTATATTCAAGACGGCGGCATTGATAATGGCGATATTATTTCTACGGCTAGAATTCCCCTCAATCCACAGCATTCCTACCTGCTCAATGTGATCAATCTCTATGTTGGCGGTTGCCAGCAAATTCTCAGTGCCGTCAGCGCCCTTACAGCAGGACAGCCCCTGGCGGCCTGTGCGCAAGAGCAGGCCGCAGGCTATTACAGTTTTCCCACCCAGCCCGAACTGGAGGCTTTTGCCGCCGCAGGCGGGCGGCTCTATGACGAGGCTGAGATTACTGCGCTCAAGCCATACTAAAACGCCTAGTCTTAGGGTAAAATCGCCGCCTCGTTACCTCAAGCAAAGGATTACGCCACGTGTCATCAGTCAATAAAGTTGTTTTAGCCTACTCAGGCGGATTAGATACCTCCGTTATCGTTAAATGGTTGCAGGAAGAATATAACTGCGAAGTCGTTACCTTCACGGCCGATATCGGTCAGGGTGAAGAAGTCGAACCCGCTCGCGCCAAAGCCGAAGCACTGGGCGTCAAAGAGATCTATATCGATGATCTGCGCGAAGAATATGCTCGGGATTTTGTCTTCCCGATGTTCCGCGCCAATACTATTTATGAAGGCGAATATCTGCTCGGCACCTCCATTGCCCGTCCATTGATCGCCAAGCGACTGATTGAAATTGCCAATGAAACCGGCGCCAATACCATTTCCCACGGCGCCACCGGCAAGGGCAACGACCAGGTACGTTTTGAGCTGGGTGCCTATGCACTGAAGCCAGGCATCAAAGTCATTGCGCCATGGCGTGAATGGGATCTGAATTCACGTGACAAGCTAATGGAATACTGTGAGAAGCATAATATTCCGGTTGAGATGAAGCGCGGTAAAAAATCGCCTTTCTCCATGGATGCCAATCTGCTGCATATCTCCTATGAAGGCGGCAATCTGGAAGATCCTTGGTCCGAAGCCGAAGATGATATGTGGCGCTGGACGGTTTCGCCTGAAGAAGCTCCAGACGAAGCACTCTATATGACCATTCGCTATGAGAAGGGCGACATTGTTGCCATCGATGGCGAAGACATGTCAGCGGCCACGGTAATTGAATATTTGAATAAGGTCGCGGGCGCGCATGGCGTCGGTCGCCTGGATATCGTTGAGAACCGCTATGTGGGCATGAAATCGCGTGGCTGTTACGAGACACCAGCGGGCACTGTGATGATGAAGGCGCACCGGGCGATCGAATCCATCACTCTGGACCGCGAAGTGGCACATATGAAAGATGAGTTGATGCCCAAGTATGCCAAACTGATTTATAACGGTTACTGGTGGGCCCCGGAGCGTTTGATGCTACAGGCTGCGATTGACCAGACTCAGGATGTGGTTAACGGTGATGTCCGTATCAAACTGTATAAAGGCAGTGTCAGTGTTGTGGGTCGCCAGTCGGCAGACAGTTTGTTTGATGCCAATATAGCCACTTTTGACGACGACGGCGGCGCCTATAATCAGGCCGATGCTGAAGGCTTTATTAAGCTCAATGCACTGCGTTTACGCATTGCTGCCAATAAAGGCCGGGATATTTTATAAACTGCTATTCCAGATTATTTAAACTCCGTTTTTTTACTTATAAAGTGGTACCTCCGGTGGGGTACCGGGGCTTTTCCAGATAATGCTTTGATATGAATCAAAGGTATGTCTCGAGCCAAGTGTTCAAATCTCCTCGTAACCCAAAGGGAGATTTTAATGAACGCCAACATAGTTATTGCAGCACTTTTTTCTATTCTTGTCAGTGGCGGAGCCTCCGCCTATCAAACCGGTAATTTCTTTATTCGTTTTGGCGCAGCGCATGTCTCGCCGGATGACAGCAGCGACGGAATTGCCATTCCTGCACTTGGGCTGTCACCTATTCCGGGTACCCAGGCTGAGGTGGCAACTGAAACCCAGTTGGGCCTGACCTTTAACTATATGTTCTCCAAGGCACTGGGCGTTGAACTGCTCGCCTCTACCCCTTTCTCACATAAGATTACTGCCGATCTTGCTGCGGCAGGAATTTCTGGCGTCGCCGATGTTGCGGCCGGTGAGGCCAAGCATCTGCCACCCACGGTATCCTTGGTTTTTTATCCCCTGGCGAGCAATGACTCTTCTATACAACCCTATCTGGGTTTAGGCCTTAACTTCACCGAGTTCTTTCAAGAGCAGGTCAATCAAGAACTCGAGGACGGCACTCCGGTGATTACTGATGCCCTGGGCACAGATCTAGGTGTTAGCACCCTGCCCATGAAGCTCGACCTTGAAGACTCTTGGGGTCTTGCGGCACAGATAGGGGTAGATTTGAAACTCGATGAAAAGTGGCATTTAAACGCCTCTGTTCGCTGGATTGATATTGATACTGAGGCGACTTTCTCCGCCGCTGGAGCCGATATTATTAGCGTCAACAATGTCTCAATTGATCCCTATGTCTATCAGTTAAATCTCGGCTATAAGTTTTAGAAGCCGCTCTGCGGAGATTTGATAATAGCTGTAGATAAAATGCCTAGAAAAAATGGTTTTTTGCCCATTTTTTTCTATGCTTGAAACAACAGATGCAATGAATGCACTTCAAGAAGTATGAGCACAGGGAATTGGCATGATCAGTCAACAGACGCATTATTCATCCGGCGAATCGCCACAGATTGAAAACTCTCCGATAAATCATCCAGAGTACAACACTAAAGTCGTCAAGCAATTCGCCATTATGACCGTAGTCTGGGGAATTGTTGGCATGTTAGTGGGAGTGATTATTGCCGCGCAATTGGTTTGGCCCGACTTAAATTTTGGCCCCTGGTTTCACTTTGGTCGTCTGCGACCCCTGCATACCAATGCGGTTATTTTCGCCTTTGGCGGCTGCGCTCTGTTCGCCTCAAGTTACTACGTGGTTCAGCGTACCTCTCAGGCAGCACTAATCTCGGATCGACTGGCGGCCTTGCACTTCTGGGGTTGGCAGTTGGTGATTGTGGCGGCGGCGATTACCTTGCCACTGGGCATGACCTCATCGAAAGAGTATGCCGAGCTTGAATGGCCCATCGATATTTTAATTACGATAGTCTGGGTCTGTTACGCCATAGTGTTTTTTGGCACCATCGTTAAACGCCGGGTAAAGCACATCTATGTGGCCAACTGGTTCTTCGGCGCCTTTGTTATTGCCGTCGCCGTGCTCCATATAATCAATAGCTTGGCGGTGCCGGTCAGTCTGTTTAAGTCCTATTCAATCTTCCCGGGCACCATCGATGCCATGGTGCAGTGGTGGTATGGACACAATGCTGTTGGCTTCTTTTTGACCGCTGGCTTTCTCGGCATGATGTATTATTTTGTGCCCAAACAAGCGGAGAGACCGATCTATTCCTACCGCTTATCGATCGTCCATTTCTGGGCGCTGATTGCGATTTATATCTGGGCCGGTCCCCATCATCTACATTATTCAACACTGCCGGATTGGGCCCAGAGTCTCGGCATGGTGATGTCGATTATTCTTTTGGCTCCCTCCTGGGGCGGCATGATCAACGGTATGATGACCCTCTCCGGTGCCTGGCATAAATTGCGCACCGACCCGACTCTGAGGTTTCTCGTGGTGTCACTGTCCTTTTATGGCATGTCCACCTTTGAGGGGCCGATGATGTCGATTAAGACGGTGAATGCCCTGTCTCACAACACTGACTGGACCATTGGCCATGTTCACTCAGGTGCCCTGGGTTGGGTTGCGATGATCTCCATCGGCTGTCTCTATCATTTATTTCCACGGCTCTATGGCAAGACCAAAATGTACAGCGAAAATCTGATCAATGTGCACTTCTGGATGTCGACCATCGGCACGGTGCTGTATATCGCCTCTATGTGGGTCAATGGTATTGCACAGGGTTTGATGTGGCGGGCCTTTAACAGTGACGGCAGCCTGACCTATAGTTTTGCCGAGTCAGTGGAGGCCAGTTACCCCGGTTACTTTGTACGCTTTATTGGCGGTGCTATCTTCTTTGCCGGAATGTTATTGATGGCCTACAACGTTTGGAAAACCACTAGCGACAGCAAACCTCAGTCGCAAAATACTGAAGGAGCGGTTCATGCCTAGCAAACACTCCATTATTGAAAAAAATATTGGCCTGATGATTGTGTTAATTATTGTCGCCATTAGCTTTGGTGGTCTCGCGCAAATAGTCCCGTTATTTTTTTCCAGCGATACCACCGAGCCCATCGATGGCTTGATGCCTCTGCCAGCTGTGGCCCTAGAGGGTCGCGATATCTATATTCGCGAAGGCTGTCATGTGTGCCACACGCAAATGATTCGACCCTTTCGCTCCGAGACCGAGCGCTATGGTCACTACAGCGTTGCCGGTGAACAGGTTTATGAGCATCCATTCCTGTGGGGCTCGAAACGCACCGGGCCGGATCTGGCTCGGGTAGGGCAGCGTTATAGCGACGACTGGCACCGAGTGCACTTGAATAATCCCCGGGATGTGGTGCCGGTCTCCAATATGCCCGCCTTCCCTTGGTTGTTCGACAACCAGCTGGATGGCTCCCAGACCGGTGCCAAAATGCGCGCCCTGCGCCGTGTCGGCGTGCCCTACACCGATAAGGATATTGAAGAGGCTGAGGCTGAGGTGGCAGGCCACAGTGAAATGGATGCACTGATTGTTTACCTGCAACAGCTGGGTACCTTGATCCAGCAGAAGCGCTGAGGGCTTATGAGCATAGGAAATTTACAGGGAATTGGCACTATCCTGGCCATGGCCGCTTTTATTGGCGTCTGTGTCTGGGCCTGGAGTTCAAAAAATAAAACCCGCTTTGATGAGGCGTCGCAGCTGCCGTTTATGGATGATGAGTTAGATGCTCACATTCTAGAGGATAAGAGTCTAGATACTGACAAACCAGTAGTTAATCAGAGTAAACCGAGCCAAGAGGGTCAGGGAAGACAAAACCATGAGTGATTTTTGGAGTATCTGGATAAGTGTAATAACCTTTTTGGTTATATTTGGCAGCATCTGGCTATTGATGGCCAACCGGAAAACCGAAGTCAAAGGGGACTTGCCTGAGGGTGAAATACCCAAGACCGGGCACGTTTATGACGGAATCGAAGAGTACGATAACCCACTCCCGGCCTGGTGGTTTTGGATGTTTATGGGCAGTGCAATATACGCCTTGATCTATCTGGCTCTGTACCCTGGACTGGGCAACTACAAAGGCCTGCTCGGCTGGACTCAGGAAAAGCAGTGGCAAGAGCGAGTGGATAGCGCCAACCGCGTGCTTGATGAACAGTACAGCTTCTATGCCGCCACTGCCATTGACGATCTCGCCGCCGACCCTTCGGCTCTGCGAATGGGCCGTCGTCTATTTAATAATAACTGCTCTCTGTGCCATGGTATTGGCGGAGTCGGTGCCAATGGATTTCCTGATCTCAGTGACAATGACTGGCTCTATGGTGGAACTGCCGAGTCTATTATTCACTCTATCACTGAGGGCCGGCAGGGGGCTATGCCAGCCTGGGGGCCGGCGCTGGGCGACAGTGGTGTGGTAGATATGGCCGACTATGTCGTCAGTCTCAGTGGGTTGCCTTTTGATGCCCAGCGTGCCGAGCGCGGCGCCAGCCAGTACCAGATGTTTTGCGCCAGTTGCCATGGCCCAGATGGCTCTGGCATGCAGGCCTTGGGAGCACCTGATTTGACCGATGATATCTGGCTCTACAATCAGGCTGATACCAGTCTGCTGGAGAATATTCGTCACAGCATCCGCAATGGTCGCAATGGCGCAATGCCCAGTCATGGGGACAAACTGCGCCCGGAAAAAATTCATCTTATTGGCGCCTATGTCTACAGCCTGTCTCAGACTAATCAACAGCCCTGAGCCAAGCAACAGATAGCCTAAAGAGTTCTCCCTATGGATAAAAGCTCCCCGTCTTCGCAAACCAACACTGAGGTTGCCAAGCCGCAGGTGCCGCACAATGAAGCGATCCATGTACTCAATCTCTATCAAACCGCAGATAAAATTTACACCCGCAGCCTCGAGGGTTTTTACCGCAGCCTGAGACGCTGGACCTGGATTCCAATGCTCGCCAGCTACTTTCTTATTCCCTGGTTAAGTATCAATGGTCGCCAAGCGGTTTGGTTCGACTTGGCTGAGCGCAAGTTCCATATATTTTGGCTAACCCTCTGGCCCCAAGACCTGCCTTTTCTCGCCGCATTGCTAATTATTTCCGCCTTTGGGCTTTTCACCATCACCAATTTTGCCGGCCGTATCTGGTGCGGTTTCTCCTGTCCACAAACCGTCTGGACCAGTATTTTTATTGCCATCGAAGAATGGTTTGAGGGCGATCGCAACAAGCGGATCAAGTTGGACGCCCAGCCCTGGTCCCTGAATAAGCTCGCCCGCAAGAGTGCAGTGCAACTCTGTTGGCTACTGATGTCCCTGGCGACGGGTCTAACCTTTGTGGGTTACTTCAATCCTATTCGCGAATTAGTGCCGGATTTATTTCATCTAAGTGTTAGCGGTGCGGCGCTGTTTTGGCTGCTGCTATTTACTGCCCTGACCTGGGCCAATGCCGGATTGATGCGTGAACAGATCTGCCTTTATGTCTGTCCCTATGCCAGGTTTCAATCGGTGATGTTTGATTCAGATACCCTGATTGTGTCCTATGATAAAGCCAGAGGAGAGCAGCGCGGCTCGCGGAAAATAAATCAGGATCCAGCGCAACTGGGTTTGGGTGACTGCGTTGATTGCACACTCTGTGTCCAGGTCTGCCCCACCGGAATCGATATCCGCGATGGCCTGCAATATGAATGTATTAGCTGTGGTCTCTGTATTGATGCCTGCAATGCAGTGATGGAAAAGATGGACTATCCCGCTGGCCTGATTAGTTTTACCACTGAAAACGCCCTAGAAAAAGGCATTCCATTCCGCCTATTACGACCCCGATTAATGGCTTATTTTGCGGTATTGATTGTGATCTGTGGGGTGTTTTTCTATCAGATCAGTTCCCGCATAGCCTTAGAGATCGATGTAGTTCGTGATCGCAGCATGCTCTACAGAGTCACCGAAGATGGCTTTGTGGAAAACAGTTATAAGCTAAAAATTAATAATATGGATCAGGCCGATCATCGGTACAGCATCAGTGTAAAAAGCGACCAAGGGTTAATTTATCGCGGTCAGTCTGAGGTCGGCGTTGCCGAAGGGGAGGTGGCGGAAATGTTAGTGCGCCTGTTGCTGCCGGTGCAGGACATCAAAAAGACCAATGCCGAAATCGTTTTTGTTGTCACCGCCACCACTGAGTCGGGGCTGCAAAATAGTGAAAAAAGTCGCTTTATCGCGCCCCTTAAAAACAGAGATTGAGGCAGCCCTATGGATATTCGCTCGACTGACAATAGACTGCAAGACCAGCCTCCCTGGTATCGCCAATTTTGGCCCTGGTTCTTGATTTCTCTGCCCCTTGTGGTGGTTATCGCGGGTTTTAATATGCTCTATATCGCCCTCAAATATCCTCATAGTATGGTCGACGATCAGTACTATAAAGAGGGGTTGGCGATTAATCAGTCTCTCGATCAAGACCGCCGCGCCGCCGAGCTAAAGGTTGCCGCAGAGATTTTATTTCAGCCCTTTGAGGATGCTGGCAGAGCACAGCTGTTGGTCAATCTATCGGGTTTAGTCATCTACCCCACAGAGCTAACCCTGTTACTTCAGCACCCCGGCAGTCAGTCTTTGGATCAAACTTTGACATTAAAACAGGCTGAAGCTCTGAAGTTAAAACAGACTGAAGCTCTGACGTTAAAACAGGCTGAAGCTGGGCAGTACAGTGCTCAACTGACGCAGCAATATCAGCATAGCTACTACCTGCGTTTGCTACCGCCAGATAAAAGCTGGCGCCTAAATGGAAAGAT
>CAJQKW010000100.1 GCA_905478975.1 uncultured Pseudomonadales bacterium
AGAAGGGCGGCGATTATAGCAGTGATCAACAGGCGGTCAACCGCCGATAGCGGGCTTAGGCATTTAAATCTTCTGCATTGAAAGAGTTTGGCCTTTGGCGCTGTTTTCTATACCCTTGCCAGCTGTTACAAATCAATCAATAACTACTGGCTTTTGACCCGATATTTATGCGCCGTGATCTCTTTCAATTTGACCTTCCCGATGAGCTGATAGCCCGCCAGCCCGCTGAACAGAGGCAGGGTAGTCGGCTGCTGTATCTCGACTCTGCGTCTGAGGATCTGCGCCATCAGCAGTTTACTGATCTGCTGTCGCATATTGAGCCCGGTGATCTGATGGTGTTTAACAACACCAAGGTGATTGCGGCGCGGCTGTTTGGTCAAAAGGAGAGTGGCGGTAAGATTGAGGTCTTGGTGGAGCGGGTGTTGAGTACAGATTCGGTTTTAGCCCATATTCGCGCCAGCAAGTCGCCGAAACCAGGCAATCAGCTGTTGTTTGATGATGGTTATAGAGCCGAGATGTTGGGCCGCAGCGGTGATCTGTTTGAACTGCGATTTAGTGCGCCGGTATTGGATGTGCTGGATCAGATTGGTCATATGCCATTACCGCCTTATATAGACCGTGCCGATACTGAGGAAGATCAGAGTCGCTATCAGACGGTTTATGCGGACCAGCTGGGTGCAGTGGCGGCGCCGACGGCGGGGCTGCATTTTGATGATCAGATGCTGGCGGATATAACCGCCAAGGGCGCGAAGGTTGCCTTTGTCACTCTGCATGTGGGGGCTGGCACGTTTCAGCCGGTGCGTGCGGACAATATTCACGACCATCATATGCATACTGAGTGGTTGCAAGTTAGTGATGAGGTCTGTGAGCAGGTGCGGGACACCAAAGCGGCTGGCGGTCGGGTAATTGCTGTGGGCACTACCAGTGTGCGCTGTCTGGAGACGGCGGCGAGCTCGGGTTCGATTATGCCTTTTGAGGGCGACACCAATATTTTTATCTTTCCTGGCTACCGCTTTAAAGTAGTGGACGCCCTGTTAACCAATTTTCATCTGTCGGAATCGACGCTGCTTATGTTGGTCAGTGCTTTTGCCGGTTACAAGCCTATAATACAGGCTTATTCAGAGGCGGTGGCTGAGCGCTACCGCTTTTTTAGTTATGGCGATGCAATGTTTTTGCGTCACAACCCCCTGGCCCCTGAGACTATTCCCCAATGAGTTCCACTTCTGATTCCACACTTAATGTCCAGACGGATCCCCAATCCAAGCGCGAGTGTTTTATGGGTTTTGCTGTGTCGGCAACTGACGGCAAGGCACGGCGTGGTGAAATGACCTTTCCTCGCGGCAAGGTGCAGACCCCTGCCTTTATGCCGGTGGGAACTTACGGCACGGTTAAAGGTATGTTGCCCAAGGATATAGTCGAGATCGGTGCCGAGATAATTCTTGGCAATACCTTTCACCTGATGTTGCGTCCTGGTACTGAGGTGATTAAAGCTCATGGTGATCTGCACGACTTTACCCAGTGGCAGGGACCGATTCTCACTGACTCCGGTGGCTTTCAGGTGTTCAGTCTCGGGGATATGCGCAAGATCACTGAAGAGGGTGTGAAATTTAAGTCGCCGATTGATGGCAGCCCGGTGTTTATCGATCCGGAGAAATCGATGCAGGTCCAGGCGGATCTGGGCAGTGATGTGGTGATGATCTTTGACGAGTGCACGCCCCATCCGGCCACGGTGAAGCAGGCCAGTGACTCTATGCAGCTGTCTTTGCGTTGGGCGGAGCGCAGTAAAACCGCTCATGGCGACAGCCCCTCGGCGCTATTTGGCATTATTCAGGGTGGTATGTATGAGTCGCTGCGGGATGAGTCACTTAAAGGTTTGGTGGATATAGGCTTTGATGGCTATGCCATTGGCGGTTTGTCAGTGGGCGAGCCGAAAGAAGATATGATGCGCATTCTCGATCATCTGGCCCATCAGATGCCAGCAGATCGACCGCGCTACCTGATGGGTGTGGGCAAGCCTGAAGATTTGGTGGAAGGCGTGCGTCGCGGTATTGATATGTTTGACTGTGTGATGCCAACCCGCAATGCCCGCAATGGTCATCTGTTTACCAGCACCGGTGTGGTGAAAATTCGCAATGCTCGCCATCGCCATGACACTGGCACGCTGGATAGCCAATGTGACTGTTATACCTGCACTAACTTTAGTCGCGGTTATCTCCATCACCTGGAGCGCTGCGGCGAGATGCTCAGCGCACAGCTCAATACCATCCACAATTTACGCTTTTATCAGACTCTGATGGCGGGTCTGCGTGAGGCTATTGCCGAGGCTCGACTGGAAGCCTTTGCAGATGAATTTTATCTACAGCAGGGCAAGGATAAGCCTGCGCTTTAGGGCGCGAGGCTGTCTGGGGTTTAAATCGTCAATTGTGCCCCCAAATAAGGTGCTAATGCCGCTATAATGCGCCGCTGAATTTATTGGAATGTCTTATCATGCCTAACAAATTTCCCCTGTGGAAGAATATAACAATCCTCTTGGTTGTCACCTTTGGCTTTGTCTTTGCCGCGCCCAATCTCTATCCGCCGGATCCAGCGATTCAGCTGTCGGGACAGAGTGGTGCCATGCAGATCGATGCTGCGGTGTTACAAAAGGTTGAGCAGTCTTTAGACGAAGCCGGTATTGCCCACCGTGACGGTGAGTTCGATGGCGAAGCGCTGTTGATCAGATTGGATGATCCCGAGCTGCAGCTGCGCGCCAAGGAAGTGATTCAGGCGACCATGGGCGGTGACTATATTGTTGCTCTGAATTTGGCCCCTACCACGCCAGGCTGGTTGCGCGATCTCGGCGGCGTGCCAATGAAGCTGGGCCTTGATCTCAGCGGCGGTGTGCACTTTTTACTTGAGGTTGATCTGGCCTCAGCCCTGGCAACTCGCCTTGAGAGTGATCTAGAAGACGTTAAGACGGCGCTGCGAGAAGAACGTATTCGCTACCGTAGTTTTGAACTGAACAATAATCAGATTGTTGGTCAGTTCCGCGATGCCGAAGAAGTGGCTCGCGCCAAGACCTTAATTCGCACTAACCTGCGGGATTTGGTGCCCCAGTCTCAGCCGGGCCAAAACCCTCTATCTCTGGTGCTCAAGCTGAGTGATATGGCCAGTCGTGAAATTGAAGATAACGCGATCAAACAAAACCTTACCTCTTTACGCAATCGTGTAAACGAGCTGGGTGTCTCTGAACCCATGGTGTCCCGTCAGGGCAAAAACCGCATTGTGGTTGAACTGCCCGGTGTTCAGGATACCGCTGAAGCCAAGCGCATTATCGGCAAGACCGCCAATTTGGAGTTTCGCCTTGAGGCCAGTGGTCGTGTTGGCGAGGTGTTTGATTTCCGCAATCCAAAGGGTCAGGGCCCGGATGCACGCCTTGAGAGCAAAGCCGTGATTAGCGGTGAAAATGTCACCGATGCCCGCGCCAGCTTTGATGAAAATGGTCGCCCTCAGGTCAGTATCACTCTTGATGCCAAAGGTGGCTGGCAGATGGGCTATGCCACGCGAGACAATATTGGTCGCCGTCTCGGTGTGCTATTTATTGAGTTCAAAACCAAGTTGGAAAAATCCATCGACGAAAACGGTGAGCTAGTGCTGACCCCTGTGCCTTTTGTCGAAGAAAATATTATCAGCTTGGCTACGGTTCAGGCCCAGCTCGGCAAGCAGTTTAGAATTACTGGCCTCGAGCAGCGTGAATCCTCAGAGCTGGCCTTGCTGTTGCGTGCCGGCGCCTTGGCCGCGCCTATGTACATTGTTGAAGAACGTACTATTGGCCCCTCACTGGGTGCCGACAATATTGCCCTGGGTGTTAAGTCGGTAGCCGTGGGCATGGCCTTGGTATTGCTGTTTATGTTGGTGGTCTATCGCGGCTTTGGTGTCTTTGCTAATATCGCCCTGGCAATGAATTTGGTGCTGCTGGTGGCCTTTATGTCATTGCTCGGCGCGACCCTAACGTTGCCGGGTATTGCCGGTATCGTTTTGACTGTGGGTATGGCGGTGGACGCCAATGTGCTTATCTTCTCAAGGATTCGTGAAGAGCTAGCTGCTGGGTCGTCGATTCAGGGTTCTATCAGCTCCGGTTATGACCGCGCCTTTGTGTCGATTCTGGATGCCAATATCACCACCCTAATTGTTGCACTGATTCTGTTTTTAATTGGTTCCGGTCCGGTTCAAGGTTTTGCCGTGACCCTGTCCATCGGTATTTTGACCTCGATGTTTACCTCTATTGTGATGACCCGAGGACTGGTTAACCTAGTTGTCGGTGGCCGCAAAATCAAAACCCTGTGGATTTAGGAAGAAGATTATGACTAATTTAAAAATCTATAACTTCATGGGGCTGCGTAAAATTGCGGCGATCTTTTCCGCTGTATTATTGATTGCCTCGGTGGCGTCTCTGTCCACCAAAGGTCTGGTGTTGGGCCTGGATTTTTCCGGTGGCACCCAGATTGAAGTGGGCTATGAACAGCCCGCAGATGTTGCGGCGATTCGTCAGCAGCTTGAAGGCGCTGGCTTTGAAGGTCCGGTAGTTATTCAATATGGCTCTGAGACCGATGTATTGATTCGTTTGCAGGGCAAGCCGGAGCAGGGTCTGTCTGAGCAGGTCTACGATGTTCTAGAGGACGGCAGTGAAGCGGTTGAATTGCGTCGTGTCGACTTTGTTGGGCCACAGATTGGTGAGGAGCTGCGTGAAGATGGCGGCCTCGGTATGCTCACGGCATTGGCCGTGGTGATGCTCTATGTAGCGATTCGCTTTCAGCTTAAATTCGCCATTGGCGCGGTGTTGGCACTGGCTCACGATGTGGTGATCACCCTCGGATTCTTCTCTATTGTTGGCCTTGAATTTGACCTCACGGTGTTGGCGGCCATATTAGCGGTGGTCGGTTATTCACTCAATGACACCATTGTTGTCTCGGATCGTATCCGTGAAAATTTCCGCAAAATTCGCAAGGCGACACCAGTGGAAGTGATTAATGAGTCACTCTCACAGACGCTGTGGCGCACCATTAATACCTCGGTAACCACTATGCTGGTGCTGCTGGCGCTGTACTTTATTGGCGGTGAGTTGATCCATAACTTTGCCGTGGCGCTGATGGTGGGTGTAGGTATAGGTACCTATTCTTCAATCTATGTTGCTGCGACGGTTATGCTGGCCCTCAAGGTTGATCGTGAAGATCTGCTTGAGCCGGTTGAAGGCGAGTTGGTCGACGACCTGCCTTAGAACTCTGGCGCTTTACTCCGGTCATTTTCATCCCGATCCACTAACCCTTGTCGCTGAAGCCTGTGCTATCTTAAATAGATTGCAAATAGCTGTACCGACAATGGATAGTGGGAGACTGGGTGATGAGCAAGCACGAAACAATAAACTATCTTGAATTTCCGTCGCGGAACCTCTCCGCGAGCAAAGGCTTTTTCAGCGCAGTATTTGGCTGGACCTTCACTGACTATGGCCCCGAGTACACAGCATTTTCCAATGCGGGAGTGGACGGTGGTTTCTATGCAGCAGATCAGGCATCCAGCACCGCCAATGGCAGTGTTCTGGTGGTTTTCTACAGTGACAATCTTGAATCAACTCAGGGCAATGTTGAGGCCGCAGGCGGGCTCATCGTCAAGCCCATATTTGCTTTTCCCGGTGGTCGCCGTTTTCAGTTCACCGAGCCCGGTGGCAATGAGTTTGCGGTTTGGACCGACCGTGCGCTGAGCACGTCGCTATGATTGGGCACCGGCCCCTTCTCAACCTCTTAACCTGCTCTTTGCTATCGAGCTCTCTGTTATCAAGCTGTGCGCTGCTTCCACAGTTGACTGGGCCGACCGAATGTCCGGCGCCAGCAGAGAGTATTAGTCCTCCTATCGAACCCCAGAGCTGCCCAGAACCCCGGGTGATTGAGCGCATTGTCACCCAAATGGTGACTCCAAAACCGCCACCTCAGGCGACTAGAGCCGGGAAGTTACATTTGCCGATTGTCGGGGCAGTGGAGTGGGCAATGATTCAGCCTGCCGGACTCTGGGTTGAATCGCGCATAGATACCGGGGCAGATACCACCTCCATTCATGCCGAAGATATCCAACTGGTGGAAAAAGACGGCAAGCGCTATGTGCGCTTTGTACTCCTCGATGCGGTCACGGGCAGTGCCCATCAACAGGAGTTGAGATTGCGCCGCCGGGTATTGATCAAGCAGAGCGGCGGTGCCGATGAGCGGCGCTATGTGGTGCGCATGTGGGTGATGCTGGGGGAGATTCGCTCCAAGATTGATGTCAACCTCTCGGACCGCACTGACTTTGAGTTTCCCCTGTTAATCGGACGCAATTTTTTGATGGATAATATGATTGTTGATGTCAGTCGCCATCACACGGTAATCGTCCGTCCGGATATCAGCGGTGATTAATTCGCGGATTCAAATTGCTTTAATCAGCGGACTGCTAATTGCCCTGGGGGTGGGTCTGACTCTTTATAAGGCGGTCAGCCTCAATTTACCGCTGCTGCCCGGTGAATATCGCGAAGTCTGGACGGTGGAGTCAAAAACCAGTTTTATCCCCACTGATGGCCCGGTCAATGTTGGCTTGCGCCTGCCTGCATCACTGGGCGGCTGGACTATTTTGGATGAGCACTTTGTCTCTTCGGGGTTTGGCTTTTCGATTATTGAAGAGCCGGTAAATGTCAGCACCGCCCGCTGGACCCGGCAGTCCCTCGATCACGCCACCACCCTCTATTATAAAATGCAGATTTACCGCGCCAGCGTTGGCCGCCAGTTACCGACTCTCGAGGTTGAGGTACCGATCAAGCCTCTGTTAGAGCTGGATCAACAGGCGGCCATGGATCGAGTTGTTCAGCGCATTCGGCAACAGTCTTCAGACCGAGAGAGCTTTACACTGTTACTGTTGCAGGAGCTGCTGCGGGAGTCCCAGGATCAGGATATTCAGTTTTTGCTCAGTTCCTATGGCAATGATTCCCTGACGTTAATTTTACACAGTCTGGCCAGCGCCGATATTCCCGCCCATGAGCTGCGGGGTATTGAGCTGGAGGATGGCCGCCGTCGCCAGACCCTCAGCTCCCTGCTCGAAGTCAACAGTGGCGACAAATGGATTATTGCCGACCCCAAAACCGCGAGACTCGGTCTGCCGGATAACTTCTTTATTTGGCAGCGTGGCGATGGCGCTATTCTAAACCTCAGTGGCGGTCGCAATTCGAGTCTTGAGTTTGCTCTGGTGAGCAATAGTCTGCCGGCTAAAGCGGTTCTGGGTATGGAGCAGCGTGCTGAGGAATTTGCCCTGTTGGATTTTTCCATCTATACCCTGCCGGTGGAACAGCAGGGCATCTTTAAGGGGCTGCTGCTGATTCCTGTGGCCGCCCTAGTGGTGGTGGTTATGCGCTTGCTGGTTGGAGTTAAAACCTCTGGCACCTTTATGCCAATACTGATTGCTCTGGCTTTTATTCAAACCACCCTGCTGGTGGGGCTGATTATTTTTCTCACCTTGATCGGCAGCGGCCTATGGATCCGCTCTTATCTGAGTCGTCTCAATTTACTTCTGGTGGCGCGGGTGGCGACGGTAATTATTGTGGTGATTTTGCTGATGGCGGCACTGGCTGTCACCAGCTATAAACTCGGCCTAGATCAAATACTCACGGTGACTTTTTTCCCTACAGTGATTGTTGCCTGGACCATTGAGCGCATGTCGATTCTGTGGGAGGAAGAAGGTGGCCATGAGGTGCTTGTTCAAGGCAGCGGCAGTTTACTGGTTGCAGTACTGGCCTATTTGGCTATGTCCAACAGTCTGGTTGCTCACCTGACGTTTAATTTTCCTGAGTTAATGCTGAGTCTATTGGGAGTGATCTTGCTACTGGGGAAGTATACCGGTTATCGCTTATCCGAGCTGTATCGATTCCGCGATATGGCGAGCAAGTAGTCAGGTGAGCTTACTGGTTTCGCCTTTAAAATTGCGCGAGCTGGGTATTCTCGGTATGAACAGCCGCAATATCGGTTTTATCGGTCGCTACAATCAGCGCAAAAATTACAGTCTTGCGGATAACAAATTAAAAACCAAGAGCGCTGCTATTGCCCGTAGTATTCCGGTGCCTGAGTTAATTGGCACCGTGGATTATCAGTTCCAGATCCAGACTCTCAGTCATATGCTCCATGACCGTGATGCCTTCGTGATCAAGCCCAGTCAGGGCAGCGGTGGTAAAGGTATTCTGGTCATCGTCGGACGCCAGGGGGAGCTGTTTATCAAGTCCAGTGGCGGGCTTATTGATGATCGTGATGTACGTCGCCACAGCTCCAATATTCTTGCTGGCTTATACAGTCTTGGCGGTCGCAACGACAGCGCCATGATTGAGGCGCTAATTGATTTTGATCCGATTCTCAAAGACTACAGCTACGAAGGCGTGCCGGATATTCGGGTGATTGTGTTCCGCGGTGTGCCGGTCATGGCAATGATGCGCTGTGCCACCCACAGCTCGGATGGCAAGGCCAATTTGCACCAGGGAGCCGTTGGCGTCGGCATTGATATGGGCAGTGGTCAGAGTGTCTGTGCAGTGCAGCACAACCGTATTGTAAGCCAGCACCCAGATACTCAGATTCGTTTTGATCAATTAATTATCCCTCACTGGCAGCAGCTGCTGGAGTTGGCCTCCAGCTGTGCCGGTATGGCGGGGCTCGATTATCTGGGGGTGGATATCGTTCTCGACCGCCTGCGCGGACCTATGTTATTGGAACTCAATGCGCGGCCGGGGCTGGCAATTCAGGTTGCTAATCAGTCCGGACTAGAGCATCGCTTGCTGCTAGCCGCCGAGATTGCTGATGATTGCCAGGATGCCGAGCAAAAAATCCGTTTGGCACGACAGCATTTTTCTTCCTTGCCTAAACAGCCCTAAGCAAATTTTTAATCGCTCTCAATCTCTATTTTGTCATTCCCTTGTGCGCTTTTCTGCAAAAATCATGGGGCCAATATAAGCAAAAAGGTAAGTATTTATACTTATATTTAATACTTTTCGAACCAACTGCTAAAGACCCCACCTTTTGTAGGATACGTAGTTACCGCAGTAAATTACGCATAGCCCCTTATTGTCTGGCGGCACCCCTTTGCTATGCTTTGTCTCCCAGTTAAGGATCGCTCGACCTATTTTTTCAACGGTCGGAACCTAAATTACCCTCTGTCATTAACAATAAGGAGTTCATATGGAACATCGAATGGGAAGTCGCAGGTCATTAATACCTAGCACTGAACAGTGTCTGGTAGAGATCTATTTGGCAGATAAACAAATTGCTATGTGTCCGGTGAGTAATATTGGTATGGCGGGTTTAGGAATTGAACGTTGTCCGGAATCCCTGCGCTCCGGAATGTACCTAAAAATTATTGTTAAAACCCCTGATAGCGCTGAGCAATTATATTCGGATATGAATGCACTGGTTATATGGGCGAAGGGGAAGCACGCTGGACTTATGTGGGCGGGCCAGGGCGATCAGACCCAAGTTGAGCAAGCTATTCAGGCTGCCTAAAGTTTTAAGGCCAGCAGTTTCAGCCTGCTAATCTGTATTGCGGATTCAAGAGCATAGGATTAACGAATGTCTGCACGGACAGGGGCACGTAATTAAAGACTGTTGAATTGTATTTAACGGATTAATATTAGCGCGTTACAAGGAGAGTTAGAGATGGAATCAGCAACTACAGTCGCCAAATTAAACACTGCCAAGCAGATCACCTGCAATCATTGCTTGGCGAGAAAGAGCTGTCTTATCAGTACATTAAACAGCACTGAAAATAGCGAACTATCCACTATTATCAACCACGAAAAGCCGATGATGAAAGGGCAGCGCCTGTTCTTGCAGGGCGATAAGTTTCAGTCACTTTTTCTGATTCGCTCAGGCTGCTTTAAGTCCTGTATTGTCGATGAATCTGGCGAACGGCAGGTCACGGGTTTTCATTTCTCCACCGATATTCTCGGCATAGATGGTATTGACTCGCAGAAATATACCTGCGAAGTTGAGGCGCTGGAAACCTCGAGCGTGTGCAGCCTCGCCTTTGATTCTTTTAAGGATGCGTCACTAAAAAGCAATCAGAAAGTCTACAATCGACTACTCTGCGCGGTGAGTTGCATGATGTTTCGCGAGAGCCATCTGATGATGGTGCTGGGAAAAATGAAAGCCGAGCAGCGCTTGGCACATTTCTTACTGGATATCTCTCAGCGCATGCACGATCGCGGCGAATCTGCCCATGAATTTCGTTTGAGTATGGCACGCTATGATATTGCCAATTATCTCGGCCTTGCAGTCGAGACCGTCAGCCGTCTATTCAAGCGTCTCGAGGAACAGGGTTTAATTGTTGCCAATCGTCATCGTGTGCGGCTGATGGATATGGACGGCTTGCACTATGTTATCGCTGGCGGCTATGTTGATCGTCGACAAGAGAAGCCGGTGGCATTGACCGCTGTTGGCTGATAACAGAAGAACGCCGTTCTAGAGAAACATACCCTTTAACAGGATCGCGCCACTTAGAGGACAGTGTCACTGAAAGGCTTAGACACTGTCCTGGTGTTGAGTCTCGACAACCATCTGTATTAACTGCGCAAGGGTCTTTGCTTGCATTTTCTCCATCGCCCGGGCACGGTGAATTTCAACTGTACGGGGACTGATACTGAGTTTTGCCGCGACCACCTTAGTGATATTACCCGCTGTAATCAGTCGCATAATTTCCTGCTCGCGCTTGGTCAGACTGTCGATGCGCGCCTGAATTGAACGCAGCCGATTGTGTCCATTTAAGGCATCAGTATTGGCCTTCAAGGCGCGGTTAACACAGTCAATAAACTCCTGCTCGCGAAACGGTTTTTGCAGAAATTCCAGGGCGCCATTCTTCATTGCTTGGACCGCCATTGGTACATCGCCGTGGCCGGTGACAAAAATCACCGGCAAGTTGGCGTTCCGGCGCTTAATCTCCTGATGTAATTCAAGCCCATTCATATCGGGCATGCGTACATCCAGTATCAGGCAGCCGACAAGCTGTGCAATGCCATTTTGCAGAAACTCCTCAGCCGAGTGGTGCTGCTGAGTGCGCAAACCGGTGGATTCCAACAGCATTGACATGGAGTCGGCAACATCCGAATCATCGTCGACTATATAAACAATCTGGTTACTGTTCATGGACTAGGTCTCTCCGGGTTGGCAGAATCGGCAGCGTAAACATGATTTCTGCGCCCTCACTATATTTGTCATTGATCTTCATTTCACCGCCGTGATTGCTAATAATTGACTGGCTTATGGCGAGGCCCATTCCCATTCCATAACTTTTGGTCGAGAAAAACGCTCGGAACAGCTTATCGCTATGATCGTGATTGATGCCGGTGCCATGATCCCTCACTCTTATGGTGATATAACCCCTTGGGTTACTCTCGCTGCTAATCGTGATGCACTTGTCTGCCGCTTCAGTATTGACCATGGCATCGCAGGCGTTGCGAATTAAATTGAGAATGACCTGCTGTATTTGACCGAGAACAATCTCCATCATCGGCAATTGCTCACTGGAGTCATATTCAAATTTAATCGCTCGACAGTCAGCATCAACTTGAGCCAGCTCGATGGTATTGTGAATCAAGGTATTGATGTCAGTGAGCTGGTGGTGAGGGTTCTGCTTGCTCACGAGGGTGCGAATATTACGGATAATCTCGCCGGCACGCTGTGCTTGTTTGTCGATTCTAGAGAGTGTTGGCAATAGCGCCTGACTGTCCCGCGGCCCTTTTTTAAGTAGATTGCGACAGGCTTGGGCATACATTGAAATGGCCGTTAATGGTTGATTGAGTTCATGGGCTATGCTCGCGGACATCTCACTGGCAATGTGCAGGCGGTCGAGATGAGCAAGATGATCTCGGGCCTGCTGCACCTCCTCCTTGGTTTGTCTAAGGTGTTCTTCGTTGATTTTGCGTTCTCGGATATCACGCATAATACCGGTATAGCTGCGCACCCCGGCGATAACGATTTCGGCGACGGTCAATTCAATAATCAGGCAACTGCCATCTTTGTGTCGCGCGTTGAGTTCTTGATTAAAGCCATTGCCGTTATTGCCTGCCTCAAGATATTCACTAATATCATTCTTGCCGCCGGGGAATTCTGCATCGGGGAGTAACTTCCCGATATTACTACCGACTAACTGGAACTCAGGATAACCAAAAATTTTCTCAGTGGTTTTGTTGACATGGGTAATGGTGCCACTGCTATTGATACTGATGATCGCCTCAATAGCATTGTCGAGGACCGCTTGATTGCGTGCCGCAGATTGCAACAGAGAATTTTTTTCTTGTAGTGCATTGTCACGAATTCTAATGCCGGTGGTGATTGAACCAATAAAGACCCCACTCTGGTCGCGGCGCGCTTCGCTGTGCCAGGAGAAGATCGTTTGCTTGCCGTCTTTTGCCATAATCGGATAGACATATTGGTCCGACTCGTTGCTGGCGCTGTGTACAAGACTGTCAAAAATGATTTTCGCTTTTAGTTGCCAGGTGCTCGGCAGGCACAGTGAAAGCCAGTTAACGCCCAATAGTTCTGCCAGGGAGTAACCCAGCAGCCTACAGGCGTCGTCACTGAGATGTTCTATATTTCCGGCGGCATCGAGCACCAGTGCAATGGGTCTTGGTAGCTCAAGAGAGTCCATGATGATGTCTGTGGTGGTGTCCGTAGTGTCCGGCATAATAATGGTACCTGTGCTAGTAAAATTCCCCAGTTGTTCTCGGGGAGACAAAAATTTTGGCACAGATCAGCAGGTTGCTGTGTGACTAATATTCCAACGCTAAAATATTCTGACTAAGGCTAGATGGAAAATACCTTTAGCTGGATAAACATATAGACGAGCGGTGATTTGTTATCCAGTGCTCTAAGTGCCTATTTGAAGCTTTCTTGACGGGCGTAGAAGGCTGCATCGGAAAGGCTTTTTAATCGCTTCTTGCATAAGAAAAACCCCCTTGATAGGGGTCAACTTTGTTTTCCCCCAGAGTTTTACAGTCCCTGTTTAGGTAACAAGCAGCGGCCTTATTATGCATATCACCGAATTTAAAGTAGAGGTAAAACCCCAGCTACCCGAGGCCATCGCTGGACTCGCGGAATTGGCTGAAAATCTTCTCTATAGCTGGCACGGAGGGATCCGCGAGCTGTTTATCAGTCTCGATGGAGAGCTCTGGGATAGCTGTCACCACAACCCCACACTGTTTTTGCGGCGCATAGATGAATCGGTTTTGGCGACTGCCGCGGAGGATCCAGACTATCTGGGAAAATATCAGCGGGTTATGCTCTGGTTTCACAACTACTGTAACTCCGCTACTGAGTCCCTCTTAGCCGCTGATAACCCCCTGCCGAAAAATACGGTTGTGGCTTATTTTTGCGCGGAGTTTGGCTTTCATGAGAGCTTTCCGGTCTATTCTGGTGGCCTGGGCATTTTGGCTGGGGATCACTGCAAGGCGGCGAGTGATATGGGTATCGACTTTGTCGCCGTTGGCTTGCTCTATCATGAAGGTTATTTTACCCAGACAATTGATGCCGAGGGTAATCAGATTGCCCGTTATGGCTATCAATCATTTGCTGACTCGCCAGTAAAGCAGGTGATCGACAGTGCTGGTGAGGCGGTGCATGTGAGTGTGCCAATTGCCGATGAGCAGGTATCCCTGCGCCTCTGCACGGTCGCGGTAGGGCGTATTCAAGTGATTTTACTGGACTCAGATGTGCCTGAAAATCGCTCTGACAATAGGCTGATTACCCGGCAGTTGTATGGCGGTGGCAGCAATGTCCGCCTACAACAGGAGATGGTACTCGGTATTGGTGGAGTGCGCGCCCTAGCGGCTCTGGGCATTGTGCCAACGGTGTGGCATATCAATGAAGGGCACGCGGCTCTTTCCTCTGTTGAAAGAACTCGGCAGCTGTTGCAACGTAGTGCTGAGGATGAAAGGGAGCGACAAGCTGAAGGGAAAGACGGCCCCTTAGATTTTGATGCCGCCCTCGAGCGGGTGGCATCTTCAACCCTGTTCACCACCCACACCCCGATCGAGGCTGGCCATGACCGTTTTGAAAGACCTGTTATCGATCATTATTGCAGTGCCTATTTGCGCGATCTGCCCATCGACAGGGAAAGCTTATTTGCCCTCGGTCAATCAGGAGATAACCGACACGAATTTAATATGACCGCCCTGGCACTGCGCGGCTCCCGTTTTCATAACGCCGTCAGCCGTATTCATGGCGGTGTCGCATCCCATATGGAACAGTCCCTGTGGCCACAGATTCCTCCGGCAGACAATCCCATCAGCTACATTACCAATGGCATACATGTGGGCAGTTTCATCCATAAGAAGTGGAGTGAGCTATTTGACAGCAGACTGCCAGACTGGCGTCAACAGCAGCACAATAGCGGCTACTGGCAGGCGCTCAAGCAGATAGATAACCGTACCTGGTGGGAGATCCACTGCGAGATCAAACAGAGTCTACTGGGTGAAATTGCCGCGCGGCTAACCAAACAGCACAGGCGTAATGGATTGAGTCAGGCCATGATCGAGCGCTCCACAGGCTGTATCAATCAGGGTAACGGTGATCTGTTGCTGATTGGTTTTGCCCGCCGCTTTGCCAGTTACAAGCGTGCCGGGTTACTGTTTTTGGAGATGGAGCGTCTCTCAGCACTAGTCAGTGATTCCAGGCGGCCGGTTGTATTTGTTTTTGCCGGCAAGGCCCATCCAGAGGATGAGCCGGGAAAAGCGTTGATCAAGCAGCTCTATCAATGGTCTCTGGAACCCCAGTTTATCGGCCGTATTATCTTGCTTGAGGGCTATGATATTGCCCTGGCTCGAGCACTGGTGTCTGGTTGTGATATTTGGCTAAACACGCCGGAGTATCCCTTGGAAGCCTGCGGCACATCAGGTATCAAAGCGGCGATTAACGGTGTGGTTAATCTGAGTATTCGGGATGGCTGGTGGGAGGAAGGTTTTACCGGTGACAACGGTTGGGCGGTGGCTCCCCACGATCCGGATTACGATGCCGATTATCGCGATCGCCAGGAGGCGATTGATATTCTCGATATCCTGCAAAATCAAGCGATCCCGGCCTGGCAACAGCGTGATAATAATGGCTATCCGTCCCGTTGGCTGGCGCTATCTCGCGCCTCAATGAGTTCTACGATCACTCGTTTTAGTGCCCACCGTATGATCTGCGACTATATAAAGACGCCTTATCTATCCGCCGCTAAGCAGGGCGCAAAGCTCTCAGGTCAGGGCACTGCGCAGCAGTTGGTCAATTGGAAAAAGCGCATTATGGAAATGTGGTCAGGTGTTCGCGCCCACTGTGTGGTTCAGCCCGCAGGGGAGATCCATCTGCGAGAGACTCTGTCTCTGGCGGTGGCGGTTAATCTAAATGGCCTCAATGCTGATGATATTGTGGTCGAGTGTCTGCTGGGGGAGTTTTCTCAGCAGCAGTTTGTTGCTGAGACCTCTGTCCGACTGGTTTATCAGCCGGGTCAGCACTTTGAGGCTCGCTTTGCAGTGGACTGGACGCCAGGCGACTGTGGTTTAAAACAGTATCGCCTGCGCCTCTATCCCTATAACCGACTGCTCAGCCATCCTTTTGAGCTGGGCTTGATGCTCTGGTTGTAAGCCGGTTTGGAGACTCTTTAGTATTGCAAAGCTTTACTGGAGAGCACTACTGGAGAGCACTAATGAATGGCGCTACTGAATGGCGCTACTTAATAGCGCTATTGCAGGGCACTACTAAAGAGCACTACTATAAAGGACGCTAATCAATAGTCACCACCTTGGTAATGCCATTTTCACCGGGAAAGTTATTGAACATGGCAGTGATCATATAGGGCATAGCGCTGGCAATTTCTTTTTCCCGACCAATGCTCTGGGCGCGTCCTTCAAATAGCCTTTCGGTTGTTGATCTGTCCAAAATATTGATTTCCAATATGCGGTTATAGACCACATCGCTGTAGTTCTCCGGAGGCCATTGATTGGAATAGCCGTAATAAAAAGGGCTGTGGTGGCGGCCATTATGAAAGTGATAGCGGGCATAGTATTTGGAGGGGTATTTGGATGGATAGTTGGAGAGATTCCTGGGAATGTAGTTGGCACCACTGCGCTGTTCGCTGCCAATACGCTTTTGCCCATCGCTGACAGAGTAATCGACCTTTGCCACTAATGTTGCCGGCTCATCTGATGACACCGGGGTGTAACCCAGCTTGCGCAGTTTATCTGCCATCAGTACTCGGTAATAACTGAATTCGAGGCTGTCGGGGCTCAGGCTGTCTACGGGCTCGATACTGATGGTTTCGCCCCGCGGCAACTTACCTTCATGAAAAGTTACCAGATTGTGCTGCCCCCCTTTCAGGGCACAGCCACTGGTTATCAGCAGTGCAATGGCAGTGAAAATAAGTCGTTTTAAAATCGTCATACTGTTTAGCTCCATATGTAATTATTGTTGATTAGATCAAGTGTTCCTAGACCACCGGCTCAGGAACCAATGCCTGACCACTGATTTTTTCGGCTATGTCTAAACAGCGACTGGCATAACCATATTCATTGTCATACCAGGCAAATAAATTGATCATATTGCCCTGTAATACTCTGGTGGTAAGGCCGTGAATAACCGCCGAATGAGGATTTCCAATAATATCGCTGGAGACTAATTGCTCGTCGCTGTACTGGATGATATTTTCCATAGAGCCCGCCGCGGCCTTAATAAATACGCCATTGATATCGTCGCTAGTCAACGACCTGAGTTCTTCTTTATCACTCAATTCGGCGCTGATATCGATCAGTGCAACATTGGCCACGGGCACACGCAGAGCTAGTGCTAGCAGGCGATCTTTGAGTTCCGGCAAAACTAGAATAGTGCAGGCATCTGCGCCGGTTGAGGTAGGGATAATGTTCATGCTGCCGGCGCGGCCACGGTGCATTTTTTTAGCCGCCACATCCACCATACTCTGGCTCGCGGTGTAGGCATGCACTGTGGTGACCAGAACACGCTCGACACCGTAGGCATCGATCAGCACCTTTAACACTGGGGTCAGGCAATTGGTGGTGCAAGAGGCGTTGGAAATAATGATATGTTGTTCGGCATCGAAGTCATTGTCATTTACCCCAAGTACCAAGGTGATATCGGCATCCTTGCAGGGTGCCGTGATTAGCACGCGATTGGCACCAGCGCCTATATGCTGCGTGGCGTCGCTGTAGCGGCAAAACTGACCGCTGCTCTCAATAACAAGGTCGATATTGTGTTCTTGCCAAGGCAGTTTATTCGGCTCGCTGCGCTGATAGAGGGCAAAGCTGGTATCGGCAATCGATAACCTGTCTCCGTTGATACTTATCTCGTGGGGCAGCGTCCCATGAACCGAATCGTACTTGAGCAGATAGAGGAGGTTGTCCCTTGGCATGGGGTCGTTGACTGCGACAATCCGAAAGTTGCTATAACCGCCATCGAGATAGCGTCGCAAAATCAGTCGACCGGTGCGGCCAAGACCATTGATAGCAATATTTTGCATGGGGGTATGCTCCGCTTTAGCTTGCACTAGCTGCTTGAAGCTAGTGCTTTGGATTTACTGTCAGCTTATAAAAACAATAATCTCATGCGGTCGAATTGATAACTGTCAATTTCGAATATTCTATCTATAGGTGGGGACTAGCAGCGACCAGACTGTCGATTAAGTCGCATAAATTGCTCTGCTATATCAGTGTCTAACTGTTGCCACTGAAAGCGCCACAACCAGTTATTGCCCACCGTTCCCGGCGTATTAGTGCGGTGGCCGACGCCGAGACCAAGAAGATCTTGCAGAGGCATAATCACTAGCTGTGCCAGAGAATCTAAGGCCACTTTTAGCAGCGCCCTTGGCAGATCTTTGGGGTCACAATGCAAGTAGTCGGTGACCTGCTGTTGCTGTTGTTCGGAGAGGCCGAGAAACCATCCGAGGCTGGTGTCATTGTCGTGGGTGCCGCTGTAGAGCACCGAGTGCTGTTTGAGGTTTTCTGGCAGGTAGGGATTGTCGGCATTGCCGTCAAAGGCAAACTGCAAGACAGCCATGCCCGGAATATCAAACTGATCCCGCAGTGCGGCGATCTCCGGTTCCATCAAGCCGAGATCTTCAGCCACCAGTGGCAGTTCTGGCAGTGCATCGTGCAATGCCTTAAGCAACTTCTCCCCTGGCGCCAGCTGCCATCGGCCACCTGCGGCTGTGCTGCTGGTGGCAGGAATTTCCCAGGCGCTGTAAATACCGCGAAAGTGATCGATTCTCACTAGATCAAACATTTTCAGATGGACTCTCATGCGCTGAATCCACCAGCTAAAGTTATCCTGTTCTAAGTTCGGCCAGCTGTAGTGAGGATTGCCCCAGTGCTGCCCGGCGCTGGAGAAATAATCTGGCGGCACCCCGGCCACCACTTCAGGCTGGCCCTCTGTTGTCAGCTTAAAATAATCTCGATTGGCCCAGACGTCGGCGCTGTCATGAGCGACAAATAAAGGCATATCGCCAAACAGCAGAATACCTCTGTGCTTGGCGTAATCACGAATTTCAGACCACTGTTTAAAAAATAAAAATTGAACAAATTTAATTTGTGCGATTTCATTACTAAGCTGTTGCTCGGCATCGCCTAGGGCACTGCTGTGCCGGTCCCGCAGTGGGCTTGGCCACTCATACCATGCCTGATGTTTATGCTGTTGGTGCAGGGCCATAAACAGGGCGAAATCATCGAGCCAGTCCTGGGCCTCAGCACAAAATAGAACATAGTCCTGATGCCAATGGTGGCCATTGGCAGCCTGCTGAAAATGGTGGTGGGCTGACTCTAGGGCTGCGCTGTGACAGCGGTCAAATAGCGCTAACTGGGGATCCAGCAGACCGTTTTTTTGCAGCCACTGCAAGCCAATAAAATGACTCTCCCCCGCCAGAGATGAGAGGCACAGGTAGGGCGAGTCATCGGCGTGAGTGGGGCCCAGGGGAAGCACCTGCCAGAGGCTAAATCCGCCGCTGGCAAGCCAGTCTATAAACTGGCAGGCGGAGTCAAAAAAACCGCAGTTCGGTACTTCGACCCCTGCGCCTTGATCTGCCTTTAAGTCGGCCTTTAAGCCTGCCTCTAAGGAAAGCGCCGAGCTTCCTGGCAGTGCTGTTACTGACAGCAGCACGCCGCTGCGGCGCTGTTGAAAAATGCTTTGAGGTGGCGCAGTGGTTAGCTCTTTCATCCCAGCTCTTCCGCCCTGCGCATCACACCGCCCTGATGGATCTCATGGCTAAATCCATCGCCGGGATGGCTTTGGGTAAAGGGCCGCTGTAGATAGTCCGGTGCGGTTACACCGAGCAGAGAGTAGAGTGCCGTGAGATGCATGCGAAAGCGCTCGTCAAAGGCGCGGACAGTTTCGGGTGGGTTGTCACCACCGGGCCACCAGAACCAGTCTGAGCCTTCGCAGACGGCCATTTGACGCTCAGCGGCTAGCTGTTGCTGGTCATTTAGCTGTTGGCCTTGCAGCACCTTATCAAAGCTGTGCTTGGCATTGATCAGCATATCCCAGGCGCGATTTTTATCGGCACTGCCAATCCAGGTGGTCAGGTTGCCATAGACCCAACTCCCCGTGGTGAGGTGATTCAGGGCTTTGCTCCCACCTTCCAAGCACTGGGAAAAGGTCGTCAGGTTGAGACTTGGATGCTCTGCCAGCTGGCGGTAGACGCCGCGCAAAAAATAGAAGCCATTTTGGTGGTAGTGCTCCCAGGCATTTTCACCGTCCATAATGATCGCCACCACGGCATCCGGTTGATCGGCACAGCGACGTGCGATGTCCTCGAGGCGACTGACAAGATTGGCCACTGCGTCGTCGGCGTGCCATTGGGAATAGGTGAAGCCGATGAGATCGGAGAGGTGGTCATCACGGAAAAAACAGCGAATAGCGCGTTCTCCAACGGAGTAGCCCTGATAGAGATTGGTATCCGAGTCTCTGTTATCTTGACCTGAGCTTTTTAAGCTATTACTCAGCACGCCAGCGCCACTGGCAGCCCAGGCAAAACCACTGTCATCCAACACTGCCAGACTGGCATCGCTGACCGCTCCCTCACCGGGCCAACAGCCGATGGGGGCGCTGCCAAAGTATTTTATAAAAACCTCTTTGCCAGCATCAATATGCCATTTTAAACGTTCTTCACCGCCGGGATATTCTGTGGCGTTGGGCATCACCAGATGGGGTGTGGCCTCTTTGGCGCTGTTTAAATCGACTAATAGTGGGCCGATGGGATGACCGTAGGGGGTCATGGACAGTTCAATCACACGGCGCTCGGCGAGGGCGCGATATCGCGGTATCACCTGACTGATCTGGTCGCTGATAATGCGCATCAATTGGATGCGGTCATACATCGAGTAACGTCTTTCTCGGGCGATCAATTTCTGCACCCGAGGATCATCTCTGCGCACGGTCTCGCCGAGCCAAGTGAGATGAAACCACACCAGCAGGTCGCTGAAAAAATCATCGCAGACGTAACCTATATGGCTGGCATTATCGAGAATATGGCGGCCGATATTATTCAGGGCAATATAGGTTTCGAAGTGCTGACCACTAATAAAATTGTGATGGTCGAGACAGCGTTTCACCAGATTATAGCGATAGTCGGGGTCGCTGCTGATGCTGGGTTCTACCAGTGCTGCTAGCAGTGGGTCTAGGGGCGGCTGGTTGTCGATAAAGTAGCGGTTGAACTGCTCGCTATAGCGGTCTAGCTGGAGCAGTAGTAGGGGGCTAAAATTGACTACCGCGCGACTGTTGGGCACCTGTTCCAGATGGGCAGCCATATCGGTGTAATCTTTTATCGCTCGCAAATAGGTCCAGGGTTGGCCGCAGACTCCCGAGACGGGATCGCGATACTCCGGCTGGTGCATATGCCAGCAGAGCACAACGTTTAAGGGTTTAGCTGTGGCTACGGTTTTATCTGGCATGATGAAGTTCCTGTCCGAGCATATCTGGGGTTACCAGAACAACGTCGTCTGGGCTGACATAAAAGCGTTCGGCATCTTCCTCTAAATTGTCACCGATCACAGTATTGTCGGGCAGCACTGCGCCCTTATCGATAATGGCTTTGCTAATGCGACAGGATTTTCCGATGCGCACTTCTGGCAGCACTACTGCGTCGCTGATTCGGCTGCCCTCATCGATACTGACATTGTTGAATAGCAGTGAATGGCGAATAATTGCTCCGGAAATAATGCAGCCGCCAGAGACCATGGAGTCGATGGCCATGCCCCGGCGATGGGGTTCATCAAAGACAAATTTTGCCGGCGGTGTCTGTTCACGATAAGTCCAGATTGGCCACTCGCGATCGTAGAGGTTGAGCTCGGGGGTGACCCCAATCAGTTCCAGATTAGAGCGCCAATATGCATCCACCGTACCCACATCCCGCCAGTAGGCCTGTGGCGGCTGTTCTTTTTCATGGGGTATACCCAGAGAGGAGCGGGTGGGGCAGTCCCGCAGCGTATCGCGAAATGAATAGGCATAGACAGGGTACTTCTCGATCAGGGCGGGAATCAGGTCTTGTCCGAAGTCATGATTGGAGTCGATATTATCGGCATCGTTGATCAGCTGGTCGATAAGAAATTGGCTATTAAAAATATAGATACCCATTGATATCAGCGACCGACCGGGCTTGCCGACGATGGTGGGTGGCTGCTCCGGCTTCTCGACAAAGTCCGTAACCCGACTGTGTCTGTCGATCTTCATCACCCCAAAGGCACTGGCTTGATCCGCAGGCATCTCAATGCAGCCAATGGTTAATTCCGCACCTTTTTCCACATGCTGTGCCAGCATGGGGCCATAGTCCATTTTGTAAATATGGTCTCCGGCCAGAATCAGTACATGGTCGGCGTGATGGTTGCGCACTATATCGATGTTTTGGTAGACCGCATCGGCGGTGCCCAGATACCAGGAGCTTTCGAGGCGCTGCTGGGCCGGGAGCAATTCCACAAACTCATCGAACTCCCCGTGTAAAAATCCCCAGCCACGCTGTATGTGCCGGATCAGCGAATGGGCTTTGTACTGGGTGAGTACCCCAATGCGCCGAATGCCGGAGTTAACACAGTTGGATAGAGCGAAATCAATAATTCTAAATTGACCGCCGAAGGGCACTGCTGGCTTAGCTCGCCAACGAGTCAATTGATTGAGCCGCGATCCGCAGCCACCGGCTAGAATTAAGCCGAGGGTATTCTTTGTCAGCCGGCTAACGAAACGGCTGTTACTGGCTTCACGCATTGAATGTGGAGCCCAGTTTTTATCGGTGACGATTTGATTCATTATCTTTCCTGTCTTTTGTGCAAAAAAAAACTAACCTTAGGTTAAGGAAAATTTGACCACCAAGTGGGCTTTGGAATATTGATTCGGGTCAATACCCTCGGGGCTAATTTTGATGACGATTGCTTCCCAGTTCGCGCCCGCGAACGAGTCTAGAGGAGTTAAGAGAAATGAATGTGAAACAAATGATGACCAGTCAGGTATCGACCTGCACTCGCAATACCCCGTTGAGTGCCATAGCAACGGCAATGTGGAACAACGACTGTGGCGTTGTGCCAGTAGTCGATGAAGCCCATCGCCCAATTGCCATGGTCACTGACCGAGATATTGCTATTGGTGCGGCACTGCAACAAAGGCCACTGTGGGAATTGACGCCGAACGACATTGCCAATAGCCAGCTGCTGCACAAATGCCATCTCGAAGATGATGTGCAGACAGCATTGGATATTATGCGTGAAAACGGCGTGCGCAGATTGCCAGTGATCAATGACCAGGGAACGCTGGCAGGAATTGTCTCCTCCGGAGATATTATCGCCACGGCCAACAGTGCAGAAAACGCTGAATTACCGTTTTATCGCACCGAGGGCATGCTCAAAGCAGTTGCCGGAAACCACACATCTGCGCCGTTACAGGGCTAAGGATCTGCTATTAAAAACTCATCTGATTCAGAGTCTAGTACCGAGAAAAGCATCAGTTCAGCCGCTGCAAGTACCATTACCGAGCCCATGCAGCGGCTGTTGGAGATGCGTCATCACGACCCCTTCACCATTCTTGGTCGCCACTGGATTGCCGACAATCACTGGCGTGTTCGCGCGCTGCTACCCGGTGCCCTCAGCGCAGCAATAGAGGGTCCATCACTGCCCATGCAGCGCATTGACAACACCGATCTATTTGAATGGGTTGGCGCCGACATTATTCCACAGCACTATCTTATCCGCTGGGAGGATCAGCAGGGTGACTGCCATTACCGCTGTGATCCCTACAGTTTTGCCCCGCAGCTGAGCGATATGGATATGCACCTGTTTGCCGAGGGTTCCCATCAGCATATCTACCGAAAACTCGGCTCTCACCTGCATCGCATCGACCATGTTAATGGTGTGCTATTCGCCGTTTGGGCGCCCAATGCCCTGCGCGTCAGTGTCGTTGGCGATCACAATAATTGGGATGGCCGGGTCAACTCCATGCGCTGTCGCGGCAGCAGTGGCATCTGGGAACTGTTTGTTCCTGGCTTGGGAATCGACGCCCGCTATAAATATGAAATTCGCCACGCCGACAGCGATATTATCTCATTGAAAGCCGACCCCTACGCTCAGCGATCCGAGCTGCGACCCCGCACCGCCTCTATTGTTAATGGCGAGACTCGATTTGGCTGGTCCGACCAACTGTGGATGGAACACCGCAATCGCTGGGACTGGCAGCATGCACCCCTATCAGTCTATGAACTGCATGTTGGCTCCTGGCGCCGCAGCGAAGATGGCGGTTTTATCAATTGGAAGACCCTTGCCCACAGCCTGATTCCCTATGTCAAAGAACTGGGCTTTACCCACATAGAACTTATGCCCATTGCCGAGCACCCTCTGGATGAATCCTGGGGTTATCAGTGCACCGGCTATTTTGCCCCCACCAGTCGCTTTGGCAGTGCCGACGAGCTGCGCTATTTTATTGACTGTGCTCACCGCTACAACATGGGCATTATTGTCGACTGGGTGGCCGGGCACTTTCCAAAGGATGAGCACGGCCTGGCACAGTTTGATGGTTCGGCACTTTACGAACATGGTGATTCACGCCTTGCGGAGCATCCGGACTGGGGCACATTGACGTTTAATTTTGGCCGCAATGAAGTGAAAAACTTTTTGTTTGCCAATGCCCTTTATTGGTTTCGAGAATTTCATGTGGATGGTCTGCGAGTTGATGCGGTGGCCTCGATGATCTATCTCGACTACTCCCGCAAAGAGGGGGAGTGGGTGCCCAATCAATATGGCGGCAATGAAAATCTTGGGGCGATTGCCTTTTTGCGTGAACTCAACGAGGTGGTGCATCAACAGTTTCCCGGCGCAATAATGATTGCCGAGGAGTCCACCTCCTGGCCCCAGGTGAGCCGACCGACCTGGGTGGGTGGCCTCGGCTTTTCCATGAAGTGGAATATGGGATGGATGCATGACAGCCTGATGTATGTGCAAAAAGACCCGATCTACCGTCGCTATCACCATGAGCTGCTGACCTTTAGTGCGCTCTACGCTCACCATGAAAACTTTATGCTGCCCCTTTCTCACGATGAAGTGGTTCACGGCAAACGCTCCCTATTGGAGAAAATGTCTGGAGACGATTGGCAGAAATTCGCCAACCTAAGGCTGCTCTATCTATTTTTATATACCTGGCCAGGCAAAAAACTGCTGTTTATGGGGGCTGAATTTGCTCAGCGTGACGAGTGGGACTGTCAGAAATCCCTCGATTGGCAACTCCTTGGCGTCGACCGTCACAGTGGCGTCACGCGTCTGGTGACCGATCTCAACTATCTCTATCGCCGTCATCAGGCGCTCTATTATTATGATTTTGAGCCCCAGGGTTTTCAGTGGATAGAATGCCATGATGGCCAACAATCGGTACTCAGCTATCAGCGTAAATCGGATTCTGAACTGATTATAGTGGTGCTCAATTTTACTCCTGAGCCCCGCTATGACTATCGCATAGGTATTCCCGAAGAGGGCATTTACCGCGAGCTGATTAATTCAGACTCTGAATTTTATGCCGGCAGTAATATGGGCAATACCGGCTTAGTCCACAGTGAGTCTAAAGCCTGGATGGATCAGCCCCACTCACTGGCGCTGATTTTACCGCCATTGGCCGGCATAGTGCTGACCAAGCTCCACGGCGACGCCCTGTGAATATTCTGTTTGCCTGTAGTGAGCTGTACCCCTTGATCAAGACCGGCGGCCTAGCAGACGTCGCCTATAACCTGCCATTGGCATTAAAAAAACAGGGCCACCGAGTGCGTATTGTACTGCCGGCCTACCGCAGTTTATTGAATGATTTAAGTCACTTAAAAGCGGTTGGTCAGATCGCCACAACGGTTCAGGGTTACGAGGTTAGCCTGCTCAAGACCAACTTGAAAAACACGGATATACCGGTCTATTTAGTACACTGTCCGGCACTGTTTGATCGTCCCGGCGGGCCCTATGGCGAGTACAGCGACGTAGGTTGGGATGACAATGCCGAGCGCTTTGGGATGTTTTGCCGCATTGTTACATTGATTGGAACTGATCGTGCGGGCCTCAATTGGCAGCCGGATATGGTCCACTGTAATGATTGGCACACAGGTCTAGTACCGCTGCTGTTGCGTGTCTACAAGACGCGGCCGCGGTGCCTTTACACGATCCACAATCTTGCCTATCAAGGACTCTTTAGCAAAGCTGATTTTACTGCGCTAAAGTTACCCGAGGTCATCGATGGGGTGCGTCTATGGAATTTTCGAGCACTGGAATTTCATGGCAAAATGTCTTTTATCAAAGCCGGAATAGTCTTTGCTGATGCGGTCAATACCGTGAGTCGGGGCTATGCCCAAGAAGTGCTCAGCACAGAGTTTGGCTGTGGCCTCGATGGCCTATTGGGCTTTGTCGGCGAGCGCTTTTCTGGTATTGGCAATGGTATAGATAGCCAGCTCTGGGATCCCGGAAATGACCATTTTATTGAAACCCTCTACGGTCCCAGTAGCTTGCACCGGAAGATTTTTAACAAGCTGGCCGTTCAAGCGGAATTCCATCTGCCGAATAACCATGAGCGCTTGCTGCTTGGCGTGGTCTCTCGACTCACTGACCAAAAAGGCATTGATCTGATTCTCGAGACGCTGCCATTGATGATGCAGCAGGGTCTCGATCTTGTGGTGCTTGGTAGCGGTGACAAAAAAATTGAACAGGCACTGGAGCAGGCCGCTCGGAAATATCCCGGGCGCCTAAGTGTCAAGCTGATCTACGACGAGAGAATTGCTCATCTGGTTATAGCCGGCGCTGACGCATTGTTGATTCCCTCCCGCTACGAGCCCTGTGGTCTAACCCAAATGTATGCCCAGCGTTACGGCACTGTGCCTGTAGCCCACGCAGTTGGTGGCCTGGCTGACACCATTATTGATATACCGCCCTACTCAGAGGATATTGCCGATGCCACCGGCGTGTTGTTTTGGGAACACAGCAGTAGTGCCATGTTTGAAGCCCTGCTGCGTCTTGAATTTGTCTATGGCAATTTGCTGCTGTGGCGCGAACTTCAGCGCGCTGGCATGGGTGAAAATTTCTCCTGGGACCACAGCGCCAAAGCCTATACCAATCTCTACGATTCACTGCTACCTGAGCCTGAACAAATCGATGAAAAAGTAACAATCGGCTAGAGCCATTTATTAGTACCATTCGTGAAAGCAATTGTTTAAAGCAATTGTTTAAA
>CAJQKW010000101.1 GCA_905478975.1 uncultured Pseudomonadales bacterium
ACCTGCATGGTCAAAGACGAAAAATACTATGATCGTTTTGACCGGGCCTTTGGTGCCTATTTCAAAAATCTCGAAAACCTCGATGATATTATCGAAGCACTGATACCCGAGGACTGGCTGCGCAAAGAGTTTGAAAAAAATCTTAGCGAAGAAGAAAAAGCCAAAATCGAAAGTCTCGGTGGCCTAGAGAAGCTTATTGAAGAATTTAAAAAGCGCCTCGAAGAGCAGAAAGAGCGACACGAGGGCGGTAATAAGTGGATTGGCACTGGCGGTACTTCACCCTTTGGCAATGGCGGCTTTAATCCCGAGGGCATTCGTGTCGGCGGTGAAGGAGGGCAGGGCAGTGCGGTGAAGGTTTGGGAGGATCGTCAGTTTAAAGATCTCGACGATTCTGTGCAGATTGGCACACGTAATATCAAGGTGGCGCTGCGGCGGTTGCGCAAGTTTGCCCGTGAGGGATCTGAGGATCAGTTGGATCTTGACGATACCATCCGCAGCACAGCACGCAACGCGGGCATGTTGGATATCAAGATGGTTGCCGAGCGCCGCAATGCGGTCAAGGTGCTGATCTTCTTTGATATTGGCGGATCCATGGATCCCTATGTGCGTCTCTGTGAAGAGCTGTTTTCGGCGGCCAAAACCGAGTTTAAACACTTGGAATATTTCTATTTCCACAACTGTCTCTATGACTATGTGTGGAAGGATAATCATCGCCGTCGCGAAGAACAGATGTCGACGCAGGATGTGCTGAATAAATACTCGTCAGACTACAAAGTGATCTTTGTCGGTGATGCCTCCATGGCACCCTATGAAATTAATAGCCCCGGTGGCAGTGTTGAATATCACAATGCCGAGCCTGGCAATGTGTGGATGGACCGCATGGCCAAGACCTTTGATAAACTGGTCTGGTTAAACCCGGTGCAGGAGCAGTACTGGGATTACACGCCATCGATTCTAATGTTGCGTGAATTAGTCGAGGGCAAGATGTTTCCTTTGACTCTTGGCGGTCTGGAAAAGGGTATGAAGCTGCTGTCGAAATAATTTTTCCATAGCGGTCCTACCAAGCCAATTAATATAATTATAAAAACAGCAAAAATCATTAACGGGTACTGTTATGAACGTTCAAGAAGCCGCTGAAAAAGCGCAGCTGGATATAGGGCTGTCAAGCCAACAACCTGCTTTGGCAGCAGATTCACTGTTGGGTCTGTGGCAGCAGGCAGTTGCTGATTCCGCAGAGCGACCGGCATTTACCTGTTTGGGGCAGACGCTGTCCTATGGTGAGATTGACCAGCTGGCAGAGCGTATCGCCGGTTATTTCCATAATCAGCTAAAGCTTGAAGCTGGCGATCGTCTCGCCGTGCAATTGCCCAACTTACTGCAATATCCGGTTGTAGTTATAGCGGCTTGGAAACTCGGCCTGGTGATAGTGAATACCAACCCGATGTATACCCATCGTGAATTGGTCCACCAGTTTAATGACTCCGGTGCTAAAGCAGTGGTGGTCTTGGATCAGTTCTATGACACGCTGCAAGCAGCGCTCCCGGAGACTGGCATCGAACATGTTGTCGTGACTCGCGCTATCGATCTGTTACCACAGCCGAAGAAAAGCTTGCTCACCGCGGTGACTAAGGTGCTCGGTAAGCGCCCCGGTTTACCCTCTAAAGGTATTGTTGGATTTAACCATATGCTGGCAGCAGAGAGTGCTTATCCCCTGCATACACCTGCCTACGACGATATCAGTGCGCTGCAATATACCGGTGGCACCACCGGTGTTTCCAAAGGCGTGATGCTGACTCAGGGCTCGTTGATGAGCAATGTGGCGCAGACCATGGCCATGGTCAGTGTCGGTGGTCGTTCGGTGACTCATTTCACCACTGTTTCGCCGCTGCCCCTCTACCATATCTATGCTTGGATGCTGAATATGGGACTGATGCCAGCGACTCGTGGGCACAGTGTATTAATTCCCGATCCACGCAATATTCCGATGTTTGTCGGTGCCATCAAGTCATTAAAGTTTGAAATATTCTGCGGCCTAAATTCGCTGTTTGTTACGCTGCTGCAAGACAGTAAGTTTCAGAAGCTGGATTTCTCCAAGTTACAAATTACCCTCTCGGGTGGCATGGCGTTAATGGATGCTGTGGCAGAGGAATGGCATCAGGCCACCGGCTGTGTGGTCAGTGAAGGTTACGGCATGACTGAGTCATCGCCAGTGATCTCCATGAACCCATCGGGTTTTGAAAAAATTGGTACTGCGGGTATTCCACTGCCGGGCACCGAGATCAAAGTGGTGGATGAAAACGGTGTTGAGCAGCAAGTCGGTGGTGTTGGCGAGCTCTGCGTTCGTGGCGCTCAGGTAATGAAAGGCTATTGGCAGCGTGAGGCTCAGACCGCTGAAGTGATTGTCGATGGCTGGTTGCACACCGGTGATATTGTCACCGTGGATGAGCAGGGCTACATCAAAATTGTCGACCGCTTGAAAGATATGATTATTGTCTCGGGCTTTAATGTCTACCCCAATGAACTGGAGCAGGCTTTAACCCAGCACCCAGATGTCTTGGAATGCGCTGCCATTGGTATTGCCGATCCTAAGGCAGGCGAGGTGGTGAAAATGTTTGTTGTGGCTAACAATGCGGCCCTGACCGCTGAGCAAGTGAAGGAGTTTTGTAAGGCTAATATGGCCGGTTACAAGGTGCCCAAGTTTGTTGAGTTCCGAGCTGATCTACCGAAAAGCAATGTCGGCAAGGTACTGCGCAAAGAGTTAAAGGCGGAAGAGAAGGCGAAGCTAGAGAGCTAGAGAGCTAGAGAGTTTGTAAGCTTAAGCTAGGAGTTCGAAGAGAGCGCTTTCTGTAGGACATTTTAAAAACCCATAAAAAGGCCGGACTTGTTACCAAGTCCGGCCTTTTTTGTACTGCTCTATTAGGTCTTTTAATCGCCACTAGACCATATAGACAACACCCCAGAGACCAACAGCCGTCAGCACGAGGGTGTATGGCAGCGCCATAATCACCATGCGCATATAGGACAGGCGGATCAGCGGGGCAATAGCCGAGGTCAACAGGAAGAGGAACGCAGCCTGACCATTGGGGGTTGCGACACTTGGCAGGTTGGTACCCGTGTTGATCGCAATAACCAGCTTGTCAAAGTGCTCACGGCTAATATTGCCGGCGTCTAACACTGCTCTGACTTCGTTGATGTAAACCGTTGCTACAAACACATTGTCACTGATCATAGAGAGTACCCCGTTGGCGAGGAAGAACATGCCCGGCTGGACAGATTCATCCATGGCCAGTACCCAACCGATAACCGGAGAGAACAGGTGCTGTTCGTGGATCACTGCAACAATGGCAAAGAACACAACCAGCAGCGCGGTGAAGGGCAGGGCCTCTTCAAAGGCGTGACCAATGCGGTGTTCTTCAGTGACACCGTTAAAGGCAGTCAGCAGTACAATCACCATCAAGCCAATTAAGCCCACCGGTGCCCAGTGAAAGGCCAAGCCTAAAACTAGAATCAACGAGACAACCACTTGCACAATCAATGCCGCCTTGTCGTACTGAGTGCGGCGTGAATTGTCGTGATCACTGGAGGCTTGCAGGATGACGCGGACTTCTTCGGGCATCTCTGCGCCGTAGCCAAGAATTTTGGTTTTCTCCAAAATAATACAGGTGGCTAGACCGCAGACCAGAACTGGCATGGTCACTGGCGCCATGGTCAAAAAGAATTCAATAAATTCCCAGCCGGCTTTCTCTGCGATCAATAGGTTTTGCGGTTCGCCTACAACAGTGGTTACACCACCTAGTGCGGTACCCACAGCACCATGCATAATCAGGCTGCGCAAGAAGGCACGGAATTGATCTAAGTTTGCACGCTGGTTTCCAGCGAGATTATCGTCAGTGCTGTGATCATGGCCGTCATCGACAATTTTCTTGCCCGAGGCCACCTTGTGGAATACCGAGTAGAAGCCCACTGAAATCGTAATCAGTACTGCTGTAACCGTCAGCGCGTCGAGAAACGCAGAGAGAAAGGCACCGGCAAAACAGAATAAAAATGATAGGGTGGTTTTAGATTTCACCTTGAGCAGAATATTGGTGAAAACAAACAGCAGCATATCGCGCATAAAGTAGATGCCGGCGACCATAAACATCAGCAGCAGAATCACTTGGAAGTTTGACACCGTCTCTTGATAGACCGCTTCAGGTGACGCCATGCCGAGTAGGATCGCCTGGATGGCGAGCAGGCCGCCAGGCTGCAATGGGTAGCATTTAAGCGCCATAGCAAGGGTTAAAATAAATTCAGCAATCAGCATCCAGCCGGTCACAAAGGGACCAAATGCCCAGAGTGCGATGGGGTTGATTATCAGAAAGGCAATAATCGCCTTCTCATACCAACCTGGGGAATTGCCCAAAAAGTTCTTTTGAAACGCCTGATACATCGTCGGCTGCATGGTAGTTCCTTATTATTGGCTAGTCGGAAAATAAATCGTGTTAAACTGCATTTTCAAGGCGCAAACAGTAGCGGTTGATTCCGCAATATGCAAGTCCGACCGCAGCCTCTTTATAGAGGCTTTTTGAACCTGATTTATAAGGCTATTATCGCAACATGTTACCCCCCGCTCTCGAAGGATTTTTCCCCGCTAACGCTCTCTCTGGTACTGACAAGCTGGTGGTCATTCCCGTGGTTGGGCGCGACATTTTGGTTGCCCGTGGCAGCCTTGATCTGGTTATCGATCGCGAGCAGGCTGACGTAATGAAGTTTTTCTGTCAGCAGCGCTTGGTGCTGGGTCAGTGGAATGGTGTCGATTGCGAGGTCTGGGATCTGTCCCCAGAGTGCCGTTCCATGGAGGGTTTCTCGGTGATGGAGCTGCGCTCGGTATTACTCTCGAGCAGCGATGAGCAGTTTTCTCTGGCCAGCCGCGCGGTGCAGATGCTCGAGTGGCAAAAGCATCATCGCTACTGTGGCAGCTGTGGTGAAACCACCCAGAGTGCAACAGATGACCATGGCCTGCGCTGTATAACCTGTGAAATTAGTCTTTATCCACGTATTTCTCCCTGCGTAATTGTTGTGGTGCGCGACGGCGAGCGCTGCTTGCTGGGACGTTCGGTAAACTGGCCAGAAGGGCGCTTTAGTGCCCTGGCAGGTTTTGTCGAAGCCGGTGAGAGTGCCGAGCAGGCCCTACACCGGGAAGTATTCGAGGAGTCTGGGGTGCAGATTAAGAACCTGCGCTATGTCGGCAGTCAGGCCTGGCCCTTTCCCGGTCAGCTGATGCTCGGCTTTATTGCCGATGCCGACACCACGGAGATTAAAGTCGACGAGGTGGAGATTGCCGAAGCTTACTGGTGGCACTATAAAGAGCTGCCAGCTATCTTGCCGCCGATCACCAGTATGTCAGGGCGCCTGATTGCGCGCTTTGTGGAAGAGGTTAACGGCGCCTAAGCCGTCTATAATCAATTTTTATCTGTCTATCAATGGAGTTTGTCTTGGAATTTCTTTTTGAATACGGTTTATTTTTAGCCAAAGTGGTTACCGGTGTCGTCGCCCTCGTGATTGTGGTCAGCATTGTTGTGGGCCTGAGCCAGAAAAACCGCCAAAGCGGCAGTAAAGGTCATCTTGAGATCACCCCGTTAAATGAAATGTTTGACGATATGAGTGATGCGATCAAATTTGCGGTTATGGACGAGTCACTGCACAAGGCTGAGGACAAGCGCCTACAGAAAGAAAAACAAAAGAAGGCCAAGGAGCTACAAAAAGCCAACAAAAAAGCGTCTAAGGATCCGGAGGTTGAACGGCCTGCCCAGAAGCCTCGGGTATTTGTGGTGAATTTTCATGGCAATATGAGTGCCTCTGCGGTGACCAATCTTCGCGAAGAGGTAACCGCGATACTCTCCCAGGCAAGTGCCAATGATGAAGTGGTTGTGCGTCTTGAGAGTGGCGGCGGCATGGTTCACAGCTATGGACTGGCCTCTAGTCAACTGGATCGTATTCGCAAACGCAAGATTCCCCTCACGGTCTGTGTCGACAAGGTGGCTGCCAGTGGTGGCTATATGATGGCCTGTGTCGCCGATAAAATTATCGCCGCGCCCTTCGCCATTCTCGGGTCAATTGGTGTTGTCGCCCAACTGCCAAACTTTCACAAGGTGTTAAAAAAGCACGATGTGGAGTTTGAGCTACTGACCGCCGGTGAGCACAAGCGCACCCTGACTATGTTTGGTGAAAATACCGACAGCGGCCGGGAAAAGTTTGTCGAGGAGCTGGAAGATACTCACAGCCTGTTTAAAGAATTTGTTCACCAGCGCAGACCTCAGCTGGATATAGATCTGATTGCCACCGGTGAAGTTTGGTTTGGTATCCGTGCTCTCGAGGTTGCTCTGGTGGACGATTTGCAGACCAGCGATGAGTACCTGGTTGATCGCGCCCAAGAGGCGGATGTCTATGAGATTGCCTTTGTGGTGAAAAAGAAGCTTCATCAACGTTTGGGTCTGGCGGCGGAGGAGAGTGCCGATCGGGTGATGCTGCGCTGGTGGGAGCGATTGACCAACAACACTGAGCGTATGACCTAGTCTAATTCTGTATTGAGCGCTTGTTAGATCAAGCGCTTTTTACTTTATTGAAAACAAAGCACTTTAAAGCAAAGCCCTTAAAACAGAGCTCTTAAAATAGAGCCCTTAAAACAGAGCTCTTAAAAAAGAGCTTCGGGGTCCAAATTGTAAGCATCCGGTGGCAGGTTGCGGGCTATATCAATCGAGCCCTCTTTGCCGGTAATCGAGATCACTTTCTTCTGCGCCAGTCGGCGTTTATTCACATCCAGTATCACCGTCAATTTTGGCTTTCTGCCCATTCCCGCCCGATAATCACTGACCACAGCCACTTCACCGTTGGTTAACTCAACCAGAGATCCTGGTGGGTAGAGGCCAATGGCCTGAATAAACGTATCCACCAACTCCTTTTGAAACAATCGTGCGCGCCAGCCAGCGAGCTTGAGTATGGCTTCTGAATGGGGAATCGGTGTGGCGTAATAGCGCGGGCTGGTCATGGCGTCATAGCAATCGACGATGCCAGCGATTCGCGCATAAAGTGGAATATCGGTGCCGCTAAGCTGTTTAGGATAACCACAGCCATTAAAGCGCTCGTGGTGATACTGCACGGCGGCGATCACCTCAGTAGATAAATTGTTGTCCGCCAAAATAGTCAGCCCATGCTCAATATGGCTGCGGGTCTCCGCTCTCTCGGCATTGTTGAGTTCAGTGCTTTTGCGCAGCAGGGCATCGGGCAGATGGAGCTTGCCAATATCCATTAATAGCCCTGAGAGGGCCAGCTGAAATAGTTCTTTGCGATCGAGGCCCAGTTGGCGTCCCATCACCGAGCAGAGAATGGCGCAGGAAATAGAGTGGCGGTAGGCATAGCTGCTTTTGCTTTTAAGCCGAGCTAGCCAAACAGCGGCAGCAGGGTTGCGGATAATGCTTTCCACCATCGCCTCAACAAAGGGTTCAAGACGTTTAATATCGGGCTTTTGATACTCTTTAACAGTCTTGCCAATACGATTAAATTCTTGCTGAATACTCAGGTAGGCAAGGGTGGCAACACGCAGTTCCGAGGAGATATCGGTGCTGATTTTATAGTCGCCACCGTCGCGATTCATAAGCTCATGGCTCAGTGGCAGGGTGTTGATCTTCTGCGGCTCTGGGGTAGCTGTCTGCGGAATGGTCTGCGGAGTGGTCTGCTGAAGGGTCTGCTTACCGATCGGCTTAATAGTCTGGTTCATTGTGCTGGTAACATCCTGTTTGAGGTGGAAGGATCCTTTTATATCCCGGCATCTGTTTTTGTGCTTTTGATTCGCTTTGTTTTAATTAGGCTTTAAATTCTGGGCTTTAAATTCTAGGCTTTAGACTCTTTAGGTTTAAGCCTTACCAAAAAGAATAGCAGAAAAATAGCCTTGTATAGGCTGCAAATCCTCCCAGACTATGGGTTCTGCTAGGGCTGTCACGGCTTGGCTTAAAGGACGGCTTTACAGAGCCTTTTAACCAACTCCTTTAGCAGAGTAGCGCCGAAGCCACTGGCTAAACTCATGGGCGGGCAGCGCCTTACTGATATGGTAGCCCTGAGCATAGGTGCAGCCCAGTTCAGTCAGCAGAGCCATCGATTCGGCATCTTCAACACCCTCGGCGATGGTTTCCATGTGGAAGCGCTTGCCCCAGTCGAGGATCAATTTGACTATATCCATATCGATCTGGTTGTTGCGCATATTTAAAATAAAGGATTTATCGATTTTCAATTCGTCGGCGGGAATAAACTTAAAGTACTCCAGGGATGAATAACCGGTACCAAAGTCATCAATGGCAATTCTGACCCCAAGCTGTTTAATCCTTTTTAACGCCTGAAAGCCCTGATCGAGATCTTGCTGAATGGTCGACTCAGTGACTTCGATACAGATATCTGAGGGTTCCGCACCCCAGAGATTGAGGCTCGATTCGATGGTCTCGAAGAGCTGTGGTGAGTGCAGGCAAGAGGCTGAGAGATTTATGGCAGTGGTGATATGTTGACCGCGCCAAGCGGCCGCCTCTCTGATGGCAGTGTGAATGGTCCAGGCAAACAATTCATCCATGCGCCCGGACTGCTCGATGATCGCCACTAGCTCTTCGGGATTAATACCATGATCCCGCTGATTCCAGCGAATAAGCCCCTCGGCGCCTCTTGGTTGGCCGTCTGCTAAACGAATCTGCGGCTGGTAAAACAGCTCAAAACCATTCTCACTGAGGGTATCGGAGACTTTTTGTTTGAGTGCAATTTTATGTCGCGCTTTGTGGCTTGCCGAGGCCTCGCCGACAAAATAGGGCTGCCTTAAATCCCGTGCTTGTTTAGCCGCCGCTTCGGCATTCTGGAGCAGTTTTTCAGCTCGAATTTCTCCACTGTCATCGGCATGGCCGCAGTCATCGCTGGCGGCAAAGCCAATATGGGCCTCAAGGGTCAGTGTTTCAGTGCCAATATGAAATGCCGCGGTAATTTGATCGATGATTTTTTTCGCCACCAGGGGTGCCAGCTGGATATTCAGCAAAGGGCTAATAATCAGGGCGAATTTATCGCCGTCGATCCTGCGGCAAGCCAGTGGATATTTGGGCACTGAGGACAGGCGCTGTTGCAGTTCGGCAATAACCTGATCGCCAGCCAGATAGCCAAAGCGCTGATTGACTTGCGCAAATTGGCTGAGGTCGATCAGGGCCAATAATGTCAGCTGTTGGCTATCTTGATTCCCACTGAGGCAGGTTGCCAGTGTTCCCAGAAGCGCCGGGCGATCAATTGCCCAGGGGCTTATCTGAACCGGCGGTTGGCTAGTCATAACTAGATATACAGGGTTTCAGGGTCGAGGCCATGGGCGCCGGGTTCAAGGGTTTTGGCTATCTCGATATTGCTATTGCCTTCTTCAGTTGCGCTGGCCAAGTCCATTTCCCTGAAGTCGATATACTGATTTTTGTCGGCGTCCAATATGACCAAGACCTGGGGGCGCAGACGCTTGCCCGGGTTTTCTTTGACCACAATACCCACCTCGCCAGAGGTTAGCTCCACCAGCGTGCCGGTGGGGTAGACGCCAAGAGCCTGAATAAAGGCTTCAATCAATTCAGGCTGAAAGTCGAAGCCGCGCCACTCATACATTTGTTTGATTGCCAGGGCATGGGTGATTGGCTTGGCATAGACCCGCTGACTGGTAATCGCGTCATAGCAGTCGGCAATTGCTGCGATGCGCGCATAGAGGGGTATCTGAGTGCCCTTGATACTCTGTGGATAGCCACTGCCATCAAAGCGCTCATGGTGAGAGGCGATCATATCTATGACCGCTTGGGGCATAACCCGGGAGGAATCTTTGGCCATTTTCAAGCTTAGATCCACATGCTTTTGCATCAAAGCAAATTCCCGTTCTGATAGCTGTTGGTTTTTGTTGAGGATCACCGGTGGAATTTTTAGTTTGCCAATATCCAATAACATGCCGCCCATGGAGAGCTGGGCCAGCTCTTTTTGCGGCAGGCCAATTTGGCGGCCGATCACTGAGCACCAGATGGCCACGGCAATACAGTGACGGTAGGTATAGGAGTCCTGAGATTTAAGTCGTGCCAGCCAGATACTGGCGCCGGGGTTGCGGGTAATACTGTCGACTAGGGGGTTGATAACCTCGCTGAGCTGGCCGAGATTGAGGGCCTTGCCACTGCCAATACGACTGACCATGCTATCAAATTCATCGCGGATGTTTTGGTAGGCACCCTGGGCAATTCGAATCTCATGGGTAACCGAACTCTGCTCTGTGTAACGGACTGGATTGTGCGCAGCGAGCTCGGTTTTGAAGGGCTGGGCGACAATGCCAGGAGGTCTTTTATTCGAGGGCTGTGAGGTGATATTAATATTGAGATTAGCGATGCTTTTACTGGTATCTATATAGACATAGTCGCAGTAAAAACCGAGCTTCTTCACCTCAGATAGATTGCGAATCATAAAGCCCTGGAGGCTAAACGGTGTGTCAAGCCACGGCCGATCGAGCCCGGAGACATACATGCCCGGCTGTAGATCCTGAACATAGACCTTTTTGCTCTGTAGCTGCCCCAATCTCGTTACTCCTTAACGATGTACTTCCCTTTTGAAGGCTGTTTAACCCTTTCTAACTGACTCTCTATTTGGCGATAGTCTGTGCCCTAATCAGCCGCCTTTACCGCCTTCTCGAGGCCATTATGGACTCTGTTTATGATTCGTGCAGTCTAATCCCTGCGCAGTTTATCTTTCAGGGCGATGGGGTTGGTAAGATTAAACACTACTATGTAGCTTGAGATCAGAAAAGTAATGATCGCAGCGGCTTGAATTAAGTGTGACGCGTTATTACTAATCAGGCTGGTATTAAAGGCAACGTAGGCAATCAGCAGCGAGAACTCGCTGTTCTGGCCCAGGCGCAGACCTATATCCCATGCCAGACCATGACTTTCACTCTGGTTGCGCAACAGCCAGTGATAGACCACCGGCTTTAGCGTCAGCATAATGATTGCCAGTATGATCGCTGGCAGGGCAATCTGTGGAATCAGCGACAGATCGAAACCGCCGCCGAGGGCAAAAAAGAACAGAATCAGAAAGAAATCCCGCAGCGGTTTTAGATTGAGTGCGATATAGGGGGCGATGGGGCTGGTGGCGATGGAGATGCCAGCAATAAAGGCACCGATTTCTCGTGACAGACCGCCATATTCGGCGAGCTCCGCAACCCCCAGACACCAGCCGATAGCCAGCAGAAAGACATACTCGCCAATACGGTCAAAGCGGGCAAACAGGGGCTGTAACACATAGCGCACCATCAACACCGAACCCGCGATCAGCAGCGGCAGAGAGATCAGACTGACGGCAAAGCGCATCGAGCTGTCACCACCGGAAGCGGCAGATATAAGCATCAGCAACACGAAGATGGCGAGAAAATCTTGCATGAGCAACATGCCGACCATCAGCTCACCGGAGTGGCGATGGTGGAGCACGGTGGTGGGTAATAGTTTGATGCCGATAATGGTGCTGGAGAACATCATCGAGGTGCCAATAATCAGATTTTCCGTGGCCGAGAAGCCAAATAGATAACCTATGCCATAACCGGCCAGGGCAAATATCAGCGAGCTGATTAGGGTGACATGGGTAACCTGACGAAAAACCCGCAACAGGGCCTGGGGTTGCATATCCAGACCCAGTAAAAACAGCAGAAAGATAATGCCGATGCTGGCGATCTCAGCGATTAACTCCACATCGGTAACCCAGGCCAGACCGTGGGGGCCCATGGCAGCGCCGAGCAGAATATAGACCACTAACAGAGGCTGACGCCCAAACAGCGCCAGTGAAGCCACTACAGCTGCACCGGTGAAGATAAGAAAGAAAATTTGTATTAGATGATGTTCCATCCCGTTATCTCAATACATCCAGCACCAGGGTGCAAGGTCTAGTGGAGTTTATTTTAAAATAACGCGCTACTGCCGGTAGCGCAGAGGTCTAAAAGTGGCTAGCGCAGACGTTTAAAAGCCGCTAGCGCAGCCGCTTAAACAATGGCTGTGCCTGATCGGCGGCGGTTTGGTAGCCATCGGAAAAATCACTCAGTGATTTTGCTGCTGCTTGCAGATCCACCTCAGGAGCCAAGCTAAATTGCGTAAACCCACAGCGCTGCAACATATACAGCTGATCCTGAATAACATTGCCTATGGCTCGAATGTCGCCTTGGTAGTCATAGCGGTCACGTAATAGGCGTGCGCTTGAGAAACTGCGGCCATCGACAAACTTGGGAAAGTTGAGGGCGATAAGGGGCAGTTCCCCTAGATCATTTACCAGAGCCTCGACCTCTTCATCGCTGTCCAGCCAGACTCCTACTTGGCCAGCTTGCGCACTGAGTTCGGCGCGATGTTCGAGCCAGTATATCAGTGGCACCAGAATATCACCGGCTGGAATGGCCTCGACTGGCTGTTGCAGCACTGTCCAGCTATCCTCGGCAACTGCTCCGTGACTAAGCATCTTTTGCATAAACTCGCTCCTTAAATTTGTCTGCACCAATACGCTGATAGGTAGCGAGGAACGCTTCGCCTTCAAGGCGATTCTCCACATAGACATCGAGTAATTTTTCAATGCCGTCGACCACATCATCCCGCGACAGAGAGGGGCCCAGTACTTTGGCTAGGGCGGCACTTTTATTGGCGCTACCACCGAGCTGTATCTGATACCACTCTGCACCTTTCTTATCGACCCCGAGAATGCCTATATGGCCGATATGGTGATGACCGCAGGCGTTCATGCAACCGGAGATATTGAGCTCCAGATCGCCGAGATCATAGACATAGTCGAGATCTTCAAACTTGCGCTGAATGGCTTCGGCAACCGGGATCGATTTGGCATTGGCCAGGGAGCAGTAGTCGCCACCGGGACAGCAGATCATATCGTTGATGGTGCCGATGGTCGGTGTCGCTAAGCCGTCAGCCTTGGCCAGCTGCCAGAACTCGAACAGTTGGCTTTTGATCACGTCGGCAATTACGATATTTTGATTGTGGGTGGTGCGCAGTTCGCCATTGGAGAATTGATCGGCGAGGTTAGCGATACTTTCTAACTGGCGATCGGTCACATCTCCCGGGGCTACACCGGCGGGCTTTAGTGACAGAGTGACGGCAGCGTAACCAGGCTGCTTCTGGTCTCGCACATTGCGTTCCAGCCAGCGGGAGAAGGCCAGACTCTCTGCGGCCTGAGCTTGCAGTGCGCCATTGATAGCGGCGTCGTCCACAGACTGATAGTCGGGCAGGGGAAAGAAAGTTTTGACCCGCTCAATTTCGTTGTCAGTAAGCTGCGTCACGCCGTCTACATCCCGGGCAAGAATCTGCGCCCATTCGGTTTCGACGCGCTCGGCGAAAACCTCAGGAGTCCAAGCCTTGACCAGAATTTTAATTCTCGCCTTGTACTTATTATTGCGATTGCCATAGCGATTGTAGACCCGCAGCACTGCATCTAGATAACTGAGCAGATGTTGCTTGGGCAGAAATGGCTTGATCGATGAGGCGATAACCGGTGTCCGACCTAGGCCGCCGCCAACATAGACATGGAACCCCGTTTCGCCCTGTTCATTTTTAACCAGCTGGAGGCCAATATCGTGAAGTAAGAACGCCGCGCGATCTTCTTCAGAACCGCAGACGGCAATCTTAAATTTACGCGGCAGAAAGGCAAATTCCGGGTGAATAGTGGACCACTGACGGATAATTTCACACCAGGGGCGGGGGTCTTCGATCTCGTCCGCGGCGACGCCAGCAAATTGATCGGTGGTGGTGTTACGGATACAGTTGCCGCTGGTTTGAATTGCGTGCATCTGCACACTGGCGAGTTCGGCGAGAATATCCGGAACCTCTGCTAGCAATGGCCAGTTCAGCTGAATATTTTGCCTGGTGGTGAAGTGTACATAACCCTTATCAAATTTCCGCGAGATCTCTGCCATTTTACGCACCTGAGTGCTCGACATAAGGCCATAGGGCACGGCGACCCGTAACATAGGTGCGAGACGCTGCACATAGAGGCCATTTTGCAGGCGCAGGGGCAGAAATTCTTCTTCGCTGATCTTGCCATCAAGATAGCGTTGGGTCTGGTCGCGATACTGCTCAACTCGTTCATCGACGAGTTTTTGATCATATTGATCGTAGATATACATGGGTGTTTTTTAACCTTATCGGCAAGCTCTTAGGCTGTTACCCAGAGCAAAAATTATGCAGAACAGATGTCCCCTGCGTTTCAGGGGCGACATGATAGCTTCAAGGGAGCTTGTTTTGAATTACTATTTGGACATATAACAGTCGTTTTGCGGAATATCTAATAGTTGGTGGCCTTATGGGTCGTTCATGGACTTTGTGGGATGCGGTTAAAAACCCGATTTTTGCCCTGTGCAAACAGGCGACAGCTGAGAAAGCGCTTGCTAGAATGCGCGCTCAAATTCTATAGCGCTGTATAACAGGGCTAAATCGACAGACTTAAATAGACAAACTTAAATAGACAAACTTAAAGGCATTAATATGAGCAGTGACAACAACCAATCCGTTCAAAACGCAGAAAGTAGCGCAGACAGCAAGGCCGACGCTATTGCAGCAGTCGCGGTGCTGACTATAGTGATAGTTACCGTGGTCTATTGGCTCTCTAGCCTCTAGTCTGGCTTTTTATTCCAGCTAATGGTTTTACATCTATGAGTTCAAAACTACAGTTAGTGGAAAATCTCAATCAGCGTCAGGTGGTTGAGGACTATCTCAATCGAGTTCAGCCTGAGGCTGAGGTCAGCGGGCAGCGTATCGCCGAATTACAGCAGCGGATTAAACAGCAGTTGCTTGAAAAAGATGCGGTGCTGATCGCCCACTACTATACCGACCCGCTTATCCAGGCTCTGGCCGAGGAAACCGGTGGAGTGGTCTCCGACTCACTGGAGATGGCGCGCTTTGGCAAAACCCATAGTGCCCAGACTCTGGTGGTTGCCGGGGTTAAGTTTATGGGTGAGACAGCAAAGATTTTGACCCCAGAAAAGCGCGTGTTGATGCCGACTCTAGAGGCCACTTGCTCATTAGATGTGGGCTGTCCCGCCGATGAATTTGCCGCTTTCTGCGATCAGCACCCGGATCGCACCGTGGTCGTCTACGCCAATACCTCTGCCGCTGTAAAGGCGCGGGCTGACTGGGTTGTTACCTCCAGTATCGCCCTCGATGTGGTCGAGCATCTCGACAGTCTTGGCGAAAAAATTCTCTGGGCGCCGGATAAATATCTCGGCAGCTATGTGCAGAAGCAGACCGGTGCCGATATGTTGCTCTGGGATGGTGCCTGTATTGTCCACGAAGAATTTAAGGCCCAGGGTATTGTCGATTTAAAGAAGGTTCATCCAGATGCCGCTGTGCTGGTGCATCCTGAGTCGCCACAATCGGTGATTGATATAGCCGATGCCGTGGGATCTACCTCCCAGCTTATTGCTGCTGCGGCAAGCCTGCCCCAATCAAAGATGATTGTGGCCACCGATCAGGGCATATTCTTTAAAATGCAGCAGGCGGTGCCCGACAAGCAGCTTCTGGTTGCACCCACTGGTGGCAGTGGCGCCACCTGTCGCAGTTGCGCAAGCTGTCCGTGGATGGGCATGAATGGGTTGGAAAACCTTCTTGCCTCACTTGAACAGGGCAGCAATGAAGTCTTTGTGGAGACTGACGTGGCTGTTGAGGCAATGAAATCGCTGGGCCGGATGATTGAGTTTCGCGAGCAGCAGGGCGCTTAACAGCTAAAATACTAATACGCGCCCGCTCTTTTAAGCCTTAGAGCTTCTCAGCCCGATCCTCCATGGCCGCCAGATCGCGCAAGCGCTGACGGATAATTGCCGACTGTTTGAAGTCCTCTTTTACCATGCCCGCCGCCAAGCGCAGCTGATCCCGGGCCTTATCGAAGACACCAACCAATATAAAGTACTCTGCCCGAGCCTGGTGCAGACCTGAAATATTCCCCGCTAAACCCCGCACTTCCGCCAGCCGATACCAGATCATAGGATCCTGAGGTCGCATTCGCGACAGCGCCGTCAGCATATTGTCCGCAGCGTCATAACGCCGCGCCTGCCAGAGGGTCTCGGACTTGAGCACCATCAGTGGGTAGTTATTTTGGTTGACCACTAGCTCTCGATTTAGTCGGTTAATTGCTCTGGCATATTGTTTCTCAGCCAGATCGATTTCGATATCGGTGTAGAGAAAGATCAAGTTGTTGGGCTGGGCTTGCAGCAGTTCAGCCATTGCCTGACGCGCTTCGTTGAGCTGATTGGCTTTCAGGTAGGCGAGGGCGAGGCCGTAATGGGCGGCGTCAGCTTTGAGGGTGTTGGCCTCAATTTCACCTTTAAAGCGATTGATGCTGATTGCAGTGGTTTGATCCATTGCCACCAGTGCTCTGGCGCGCATCAGATAGAACTCCGGGTTTTGCGCGTACTGACGCATGGAGGTTCCCATGGAACGGCTGCGGGCATCGCCTATACGTTTTTCGGTAATCGGGTGGGTGAGCAAAAATTCCGGTGGGCGGCTGCCGTTAAAGCGCGTGCCTTTAAGTAAGGTGGCAAACATATCGGCCACTGCGCCGGGGTCGCGATTGGCATTCTCCATGGTTGATAAACCAACCCGATCCGCCTCCTGCTCATTGGAGCGGCTGTAGCGCAGCTGGCTGTCCATGGACAGTGCCTGGGAAGTGATCATGGCGGCGGAGGCGGCGTCGCCACCCGCAGTGGCCGCAAGCACCACAGTGGCCAGCAGTCCGGCCATACTGATCATAGAGTTTTTCTTCTGCGCCTCGGTGCCTCGGGAAAAGTGCCGTTGGCTGAGGTGTGCCAGCTCGTGGGCCAGCACCGAGGCCATTTGATCTTCATTCTCGGCGAAGGCAAAGACGCCGGTGTGGAAGCCAACCACGCCACCGGGAACCGCAAAGGCATTCATTGAGGGGTTTTTAACGATAACCAGCTCTAGTCGCGGGTCTTCTAAATCACTGTAGGTGGCGAGATTGTAGAGCAGCTGTTCAAGATAGATCTGCATCAGCGGATCATCATAGGTGCGCACGCGGCTGCGGAAAATCTTTAGCCAGATGCGCCCCAGCTCATATTCTTGTTGTTTCGAGATCATTCCCGATGCGGCATCGCCGAGCACCGGCAGTTCAATATCGTTGGCTGCGAGGCTGCTGCTCACCGGCCACAGGAAACAGCATAGGAGGCAGCGGAGGGCCAGGGCTCTAACTATCTTGGCTCTAGATAGGTTTATTTTAGTCAGCTTTATTCTAGATAGCTTTAATAGGGAAAGGATAATCGCGATATTCCTTGTTGGGCTCGTGTCGAGTGAGGGAGCTAAAATACGTACTTAAACACCGCTTACAAAAACAGCGTAAACCTGCCGTTTACTGTAGCTGAAAATTATGCACAGTTCGACAGTTGAAATGTTGACAAGTTTCAGGTCAGATAGCCCCACAGTTCTGTGCAGCAACCTGCATACAGCTAAAGGCTTTTATTACAGCATAATTTTGCCCCAGCAGTTTCGAGAGGAAATGGATGAAAAAGATACTTCACAAATGGATTGAGCAGTATTTCGGCACTGAAGAGGCGCTCCTACTAACAATTATTCTTATTGTCTCGCTGATTGTCTTCGCCACACTGGGCGCGGTGCTGGGGCCAGTGTTTGCCGCCTTAATTTTATCTTTTCTACTTCAGGGTGTGGTCAATATACTGGTGCGTCAAGGGGTGCCACGGGTGCTGGCACTGGTGAGCACCTACCTGATGTTCGTGGTCGGGTTTATCTCTGTGATTATCGGCTTGATTCCTATTATTGGTCGCCAGACCTCACTGTTAATAGGTGAGCTGCCAAAGATGATTTCTGGGCTTCGAGACCTTGCCGTGGCGCTGCCTGAACGCTATGCGGAATACGTCAGTCCGGAACAATTTCAATCGATTACCGAGCGTTTTTCGGAAGAGGTGGGGCGCTTGCTGGAGCAGGTTCTGTCGTTTTCCATCAGTAGTTTCCCCGGTATTATCGGGGTGATGATCTATCTGGTGTTAGTACCCCTATTAGTCATGTTTATGCTTAAGGATAAAGACCAGCTGCTGCTGTTCTTGAGTGATTTGCTGCCAGAAGAGCGTTCGGTGATGAGAACCATCTGGAATGAAATGGATATGCAGTTCACCAATTATGTGCGTGGCAAGGCCATCGAGATACTGATTATTGGTTTGCTCTCCTACGCCGTGTTCCTATGGCTTGGCGTCAATTATGCGGCACTGCTAGCACTGCTTGTGGGTCTCTCTGTCTTAGTGCCCTATATAGGCGCCACGGTGGTGACCATTCCGGTGCTGTTGGTGGGCTATATGCAGTGGGGATTTAGCAATGATTTCTTCTGGCTGTTTGGTGCCTACGGTGTGATTCAGTTTCTCGATGGCAATCTGTTGGTGCCGCTGTTGTTTTCCGAGGTGGTTAATCTGCATCCGGTGTTTATTATTGTCTCGGTGCTATTGTTTGGTGGTATCTGGGGCTTTTGGGGTGTGTTCTTTGCTATCCCATTAGCGACCTTGGTGAAGGCGGTATTCAATGCCTGGCCAAGGCGGGCGCAGCAGGAGCTGAGTTTGCAGCCGCCTCTGGATTTGGCGGTTGAGAATAATGAGGTGCCGCCAAGCACTTAGTAACCAGTCCGATCTAGGATCGTTCAAGGCTAAGCACTTAAAGTCGAGCACGTAAAGTTGAGCGCTGAAGAAATTCGTAAAAGAAACATACAAAAGGAACTGTCCATGAGCAACCGATCAACTACTTACTGGCTTCTATTAATGGTCGCCGTTGCGGCGGGTTTTCAGCAGGGCTGTTCGGCGCCAGATAAGCCGGCCCATCCCCAGGGCATTGTTATCAGCCCCAATGACAGCCGCGAATACCGCCACCTGCGTCTAGTCAATGATATGGATGTGCTGCTGATCTCTGATCCCAGCAGCGACAAGGCCGCGGCCTCTCTGGATGTCTATGTGGGCAGTTATCAAAACCCTCAAGACCGCGCCGGTCTGGTGCATTTTCTTGAGCATATGCTCTTTTTGGGCACCGAGAAATACCCCGAGCCCGGTGAGTATCAGAGCTTTATCAGCGAGCACGGTGGCAGTCATAACGCCGGTACCGGTCTCGAAAACACCAACTATTTTTTCGATATTGACGCAGCCCATCTTGAGCCGGCGCTGGATCGCTTTGCGCAGTTTTTTTCGGCGCCCAATTTTGATGCTAAATATGTCGATCGCGAGCGCAATGCGGTGGAGTCGGAGTATCGCCTCAAGCTTAAAGACGACGGTCGCCGAGGTCAGGATGTGCTGCAAGAGCAGGTTAATCCGCTACACCCTCTGAGCAAATTTACCGTTGGCAACCTAGATACACTGGCAGATTTTGATGGACGTCCAGTGCGCGACGAGCTGCTGGCGATCTATAGAAAGTATTACTCCGCTAATATAATGAAGTTGGTGGTACTTGGCAGCGAAAGCCTCGACGAACTGCAAACCATGGTGGAGCCGCGCTTCGGACCGGTGGCCAATAACCAGGTGGTGGTGGATGGCCCTGAGGCACCGTTGTTTGCCGCATCGCAGTTACCCGTGCAGCTATCCATTGTGCCGCTACAGAATTCCCGCTCCCTAAGCCTCAATTTCCCGCTACCGAAAATGTTTCCCCACTGGCAGAAAAAACCGGCCAACTATCTGGCGGCCTTGATCGGTCATGAGGGGGAGGGTAGCTTGCTGGAGGCCTTAAAAGTTAAGGGTTGGGCCGAGGGTCTATCGGCTGGCACCGGTCTCGAAGACCGCGGCGGGGCACTGTTCTTTGTGGATATCTCGCTGACGCCTGCCGGTCTTGAGCACCAGTCAGAGATTGTTGAGATGTTCTTTGCCAAGGTGCAGCTGATTGCCCAGCAGGGCATCAATAAGTGGCGCTATATTGAAACCGCCCAGCTCAGTGAGATCGCCTTTCAGTTTCAAGAGAAGCAAAACCCCATGGGCTATGTGTCGACGCTGTCGTCAAAGATGCAGCGCTATCCCATAGAGGAAGTGCTGCATGCCAACTATGTAATGAATCAGTTTGATGCCGACCTGCTCAGTCAGGTGGCCGCACGCTTAACCCCGGATAATATGCTGTTGTCACTGACCGCACCGGAAGTTGAGACTGACAGGGTTAGTGCGATGTATCAGACCCCCTATTCAGTGACAGAGATTGCTGACTCGGAGCTTGCCAAATGGCGTTCACCGGCAGAGTTTGAAAGTTTGGCGCTGCCCAAGGCCAATCCCTATATTCCAGATGACCTCAGTCTTATAGATTCCCTTGGCGAGATCAAAACACCGCAGTTGCTGGTGGATAGCAAGCAGGTCAGCGCTTGGCATTTTCCCGATACTGACTACGGCGTGCCCAAGGCGCATATTATTGCGTCATTGCAGACCCCTGGAATTGATTCCCCTGAGACCTTTGCGGCCCTGCAATTGTATCTTGCCTATATCAATGACCAGCTCAATGCAGCGATCTATCCCGCTCGTGAGGCGGGACTGAGTTTTTCCCTGCAACCCAGCGTTCGCGGTATTGCCATTGTTGTCGGCGGTTATTCAGACAAGCAGGCCATCTTGCTCTCTGATATTCTCGAGGCGCTGGCACATCCCCAGTGGGATGCCGCCCGATTCGAACGTATCCAGCAGGGTCTGTCCCGGGATATGAGCAACTTTGCTCAGCAGTATCCTTTCCGCCAGGTGATGGCGAGCTTTAATGCCATGATTAAGGGGCAGTGGACGCCGCTACAGAAGGTTGCCGCGGTGGAGAATTTATCCATGCCTGAGCTAAAGCTTTTTGCTGACAAACTAATGGGCAATCTCAGTCTTGAGGTGTTGATTAGCGGTAACCATGATCAGAAATCGGCGGCAAAGCTGGTTTCAGATCTGTCCACTTGGGCAGAGCTTAAACAGGTTAGGGTGAAGCAGAGCGTGGCCAAGCTGCCACTGGGTCAACAGCTTGCGCAGATTCCTGTGGACCACACCGATGCAGCAGTGATGCTGTACTTGCAGGGTCGCGACGATAGCTTGACTGAGCGGGCCCATATATTGCTGGTTGGGGAAATGCTCGCCTCGCCTTTCTATACCAGTGTGCGCACTGAAAAGCAGTTGGGCTATGTGGTGGCGGCCTTTGCCAACAATCATCTGCGAGTGCCGGGTCTGGCCATGATAGTGCAGTCCCCTAGTGTCGATGAAGCGGCCATCAGGTCTGAGATGAGCGGCTTTTTGGCCACTTACTCAGAGCAGGTTGCGGCGCTCACTGAGGCCGATTTACAGCGCTACAAAGCCTCGGTGCTGAGCAGTCTTGAAGAGAGGCCAAAAAATCTCAGTGAACTCAACAGCCGTTTTATGGAATCTTTGGGCCTCGGCTACAGTGATTTTGATTTCCGTGAGCAGTTGGCAGTGGAGATCGCGGCGGTGACTATTGAAAGTCTCAGTGGTGCTTATTTGGCGCTTTCCGGGGATGAGCTCCGTGGGCTAGTGGTGGAAACCGTTGATGCCGATCAAGAGGGGGTTATGGTGGATTTGCGTAAGTTAGGAACAGTTTATGAGTATGAATTCAGATAGATTGGTCATATTCTCCTATTTTGTAAATTTACTAACTTCAGGTGAAGATTATAAAGTTGTTATAAAACATAAGCTTAGTAATCGCAGGCAGAAATTATAGCTATTTTGGGTAGGATTGAAGATCCTCAATTGTCATTGATTTCGTAATTTAACTACATTAAAATTACGGGCATATTTTTGCGCCCGTTGACCGAGTTCTAAGAGTGGGTCTGAAACTGCCGCAAATAACCGTTTAATTGATAATTGGTTGGTGAAGAATGACTAAGGATTTAGATCCGTTTGAAACTCAGGAATGGCTTGAAGCCTTCGATGCAGTACACAAAATCCACGGCGACGAGCGAGCGAATTTCCTTCTCAGCCAACTGCAGTCCCACGCCAGCGACCAGGGTATAAAGCTGCCTCCCTCGGTCACCACCCCTTTCCGTAATACAATCTCTGCTCACCGTGAAAAGCGTATGCCCGGCGACCTGTTTATGGAACGCCGTATCCGCTCATTGATTCGCTGGAACGCTCTGGCCATGGTGATGCGCGCGAATAAGAAAAGTGAAGGCATTGGCGGCCATATTGCCAGCTTTGCTTCCGCAGCGACGCTCTATGACGTCGGCTTTAACTACTTCTTCCGTGGCCCCGAAGGCGATGATCTCGGCGATCTAGTGTTCTTTCAGGGACACAGTGCCCCTGGTATGTATGCCCGTTCCTTCTTAGAAGGCCGTTTGAGCACCGATCAGATGGATAACTTCCGTCGCGAAGTGGATGGCGGTGGTCTGTCGTCTTACCCGCATCCCTGGTTGATGCCGGATTACTGGCAGTTTCCGACAGTCTCTATGGGCCTTGGCCCGATTCAGGCCATCTATCAAGCACATGTTATGCGTTACCTTTCTGCCCGCGGCATGGTGCCACGTGGCGATCGCAAGGTCTGGGCATTCCTCGGTGATGGCGAGTGCGATGAGCCGGAAAGCTTGGGCGCCATCTCACTGGCCGGTCGCGAGCAGCTTGAGAACCTGACCTTTGTGGTTAACTGTAACCTCCAGCGCCTCGATGGCCCGGTGCGCGGTAACGGCAAGATCATGCAGGAACTGGAAGGTGTGTTCCGCGGTGCTGGTTGGAATGTGATCAAGGTGGTCTGGGGACGTCACTGGGATCGTCTGATTGAAAAAGATACTACTGGGCTGTTGGTTAAGCGCATGGACGAAGTCTGTGACGGCGAGCTGCAGAACTACAAATTTAATGGCGGCGCCTATACCCGCGAGCATTTCTTCGGCAAGTATCCGGAGCTGCTTGAGCTGGTTGCGGATATGACTGACGACCAGATTATGTATCTGAATCGCGGTGGTCACGATCCCTATAAGGTCTATGCTGCCTATGCTGAAGCCTCTGCTCACAAAGGTCAGCCAACGGTTATTCTTGCCCACACTGTTAAAGGCTATGGTCTTGGTGGTGCAGGTGAAGCCGCTAACGACACTCACTCGGTGAAGAAGCTGGATATCGACAGCCTGCGTGGGTTCCGCGATCGCTTCGGTATTCCTGTCTCCGATGATCAGCTGGCAAATGTACCTTATTACCGTCCACCGGAAGACAGCCCTGAGCTTGAGTATATGCGCAGACGCCGCGCTTCTCTGGGTGGTTCATTGCCAGCCCGTAAAGCAGACTTCACTGCCATGAAGGTCCCTGAGCTTTCCACCTTTAAGAAGCAGCTAGAGAGCAGTGGCGAGAGAGAAATCTCCACCACCATGGCGTTTGTTCGGGTGCTGTCGACACTGATTAAAGACAAAACCATAGGTAGCTCCGTCGTGCCGATTGTGCCGGACGAAGCCCGTACCTTTGGTATGGAAGGCATGTTCCGTCAACTGGGTATCTATACCTCGGAAGGGCAGAAGTATGTGCCCCACGATCACCAGCAGATCATGTATTACAAAGAAGACAAGAAAGGCGTGATTCTCGAAGAGGGTATTAACGAAGCCGGTGCCATGTCAGCCTGGATTGCTCTGGCCACCGCCTACAGCACCAGCAGCTGCCCGATGATTCCGTTCTATATTTTCTACTCCATGTTTGGTTTCCAGCGTATCGGCGATCTGGCTTGGGCCGCTGGCGACAGTCAGGCACGCGGTTTCTTGATTGGTGCCACTGCCGGTCGTACCACATTGAATGGTGAAGGTTTGCAGCACCAGGATGGCCACAGCCATATTCTTGCCAACACTGTGCCTAACTGTCGTAGTTATGATGCCACTTACAGCTATGAGCTGGCGGTGATTGTTCAGGACGGCGTGAAGCGTATGTTTGAAGACAAGGAAAACTGCTTCTACTACCTCACCACCATGAACGAAAACTACAGGCAGCCTGCCATGCCTGAAGGTGCCGAAGCCGGTATTATCAAAGGTATTTATAAGTTCTCAGAGGGCGGCAAAGCCAAGTTGCGTGTGCAGCTGATGGGTGCCGGTACGATCCTCAATGAAGTCCGTGAAGCGGCGACGATTCTGAAAGAGACCTACTCGGTTGAATCGGATATCTGGAGCCTGACCAGTGTTAACGAAATAACCCGCGAAGGTCAGCAGGTTGATCGCTGGAACCTACTGCACCCTGAGAGCAAGCCGAAGAGAGCCTATCTCACCGAGCAGCTCGACGGCGCCGAAGGCCCAGTTGTGATCGCCACGGACTACATGAAAAACTATGCTGAGCAGATGCGTAAGTATATTGAGCAGCCACTGACTGTTCTGGGTACCGATGGATTTGGTCGCAGTGATAGCCGCGAGGCGTTGCGCAGCTTCTTTGAAGTGGACCGCTACTTTATTACCGTTGCTGCTCTGAAGTCTCTGGCAGATCAGGGATCTATTAAGCACTCAGTAGTGAGCGAAGCGATAAAATCATTTGGTATAGATCCGGAGAAAGCCAATCCACTGTTTGTTTAAATAGCGGACAGGGCGGTGTACTAAGCGATTGCGGAAAATACGAATAAAGGAATCAATGTGACAATACAGACAATAGTAGTTCCAGATCTTGGTGGCGTAGATACAGTAGAGGTTATTGAGCTTGGCTTAAGCCCCGGCGATAGCATCGAAGTTGAAGATTCCCTGCTGGTTTTGGAATCTGACAAAGCCACCATGGATATCCCTAGTCCCGCTGCCGGCGCACTGGTTAAGTATCTGGTTGCCGAGGGCGCCACGGTTAAAGTGGGCGATCCTATCGCTGAGATTGAGGTCGCAGGTGAAGCTGCTGCAGCTACTCCAGAGGTCGAAGAAGTCGAGCAAGTGGCCCATGAGCCAGCTGCCGAGGTTGTTTCAGCCTCTAAAGCAGAGTCTGAGCCACAAGCCACTCCAGTTGAAGCCGCTGCTAGCAGCTCTGCTGAGCAGCTAATTCTGGTTCCAGATATTGGCAGTGACGACAAAGTTGAGCTGATTGAGATCTCGATTGCGGTAGGCGACGAGGTCGCTGAAGGCGATACATTAGTGGTTCTCGAGTCTGACAAAGCCACTATGGATGTGCCTTCAACTCACTCCGGTAAAGTCTTAAAAATTCTTGTTGCCGAGGGCGATAAGCTTGGCACCGGCGACGCTGTTGCACTGTTTGAAGTGGTTGCTGATGCTGCTGTTGTTGACGAGGCCGTTATTGAAAAGCCTGCCGCTATAGCTGTCCCAGCTGAGACTGTAGCTATTGCAACGGCTGCTCCAGTTGAGACTGCAGCCGATGCTATTCAATCCGCTCCCGGTCAACCAGCCCAGCCGGCCGCCATCGCAGCTGCCGAGCCCGCTGCCACTAGCGATGCAGCTCAGGTCTACGCTGGTCCAGCGGTAAGGCTGATCGCCCGTGAACTGGGTGTGGCGCTGACTGACGTGCCTGGCAGTGGCCCACGTGGACGTATTCTTAAAGACGACGTCAGCAATTTTGTTAAGCAGGTCATGAAGAATAAAGACGCCCCCGCTGCAGCAACTGGCGGCAGCGGTATTCCACCGGTTCCAGCCATCGACTTCAGCCAGTTTGGTGAAATCGAAGAGCTGCCCATGAGCAAGATCCAAAAGCTCACAGCAGCCAATATGCAGCGCAACTGGTTGAATGTTCCCCATGTCACTCAGTTTGACGATGCCGATATCACTGAACTTGAAGCATTTCGCAAAGGTCTTAAAGCTGAAGGCGAAAAGCGTGGTGTACGGGTTACCCCTGTAGCCTTCTTGATCAAAGCGATCGGTGCGGCACTGGAAGCCAATCCAGAGTTTAATCGCTCACTGGCTGTTGATGGTCAGAACCTGATTCAGAAGCATTACTGCCATGTAGGTATGGCGGTGGATACCCCCCGTGGTTTGGTAGTTCCAGTTATTCGCGATGTGAATGAAAAGGGCATCTGGGATATTTCAGCAGAAATTACTCTGCTGGCTGGCAAAGCCCGTGACGGTAAATTAAAGCCCGCAGAGATGCAGGGCGGCTGTTTCACACTATCCAGCTTGGGCGCCATTGGCGGCAACGGCTTTACGCCTATAGTGAACGCCCCAGAAGTGGGTATTCTCGGTGTCTCGAAATCTCAGATCAAACCAGTTTGGGATGGCAGTGAATTTGTTCCGCGCTTGCTGTTACCGATGGCTTTATCCTATGATCACCGCGCGATTAATGGCGGGGATGCCGGGCGCTTTATGACCCATCTGGTGAAGCTGCTTAGCGATATTCGCTACTTGGCCCTTTAAAGAGACGCTTTAAGTAGCCTCTTTAGAGAGGCTGATTTTAGAGAGGCTGATTTTAGAGAGGCT
>CAJQKW010000102.1 GCA_905478975.1 uncultured Pseudomonadales bacterium
ATGAGCTGGCCTTTGATTATCGACCGAATTATGAACTGACATTGATGACCAATTTTTTCTACTATGACTGGAGCGATATCATTCAATTTGTGCCCGATGCCAATAACAGTACTCGTACCGCACAAAACGCCGGTGAACAGACAGGCTATGGTATGGAGTTTGAGGCGGTCTGGGAGGCAACGGATAACTTTACCCTGACCGGTAATCTGGCAGTGCAAAATTCTACCGATGAAACCCTTGATGTACCGGCCGCCAAGGCGCCTGAGAAGCAGCTCTACCTTCGTGCTGACTGGATACTGCCTAAAGGTTGGCGAGTTAACTTGCGCGGCAATTGGGTGATGGATCGCAATCGCCTTAGCGATGATATACGTCCAAGCGTAGACGACTATGCCCTGTTTGATCTATCTGTACGGAAAATATTCCACAACACCTTTGAGTTGGCTTTGACGGTGAATAATCTATTTGACGAAGACGCTCGGGAGCCTAGCCCTAACTCCGACCCCATGCCATTTATTCCAAATGACTTGCCGCTCTCAGGCAGGGCTCTATTGGGTGAGATTCGCTACAATTTTTGAACTAGTCTTAAGGTTTATAGCTAGAGCCAGAACTAGAGTTTTGAAACTAAATGAGCCAGCAATCTGCTAAGAGAATTTGCTGGCTCTTTTTTTACGGCAGTACAGGAGGTAGTGCTATAAAACTTACAGGGAGTATGCGGGCAGTGTTTATTGTCATCGCAACACTGATTTTCGGTTGTAGCGTCACCGCCATTGCCGCGGCGGAGCTAGTGATAGTCTATCCCGAGGTGCGAGAGCCTTTTGCTCGTGTCTTTGAGGAGATTGTTCGAGGCGCCGAAGATGGCTATGGGCAGCAAGCGCAGCGTGTCGCCATGGGCAAAAAACAGTCTCCGGTGGATTTTATCCATGACCTCGATAGGCAATCGCCGGTGTTGGTGCTGGGCAATCGCTTGGCCCGCCAAGCGGCTGAACAGAATACTGATCACAAAGTGATTGTCGGTGCGGTTAATGGCGACTTTGATCGGGTGTTTGGCATCAGTTTGACGCCGAGTTTTGAGGCGGTATCCACCAAGCTATCGTCTTTGGTTCCCGCGGTTAAAAAGATTCATGTGATTGCCAAGCCCGGTACAACGGTACTGGATTTTGATCTTGCTGAGGGCACTCTTTTACATCGAGGCTTCGCGCTGGTGATTCATGAAGCTAAAGATATAAGGAGCGCGGCGGGGGTCTATCGCAATCTGATGAAAACCCTCGATGAAGACGACGCTATATGGATTTTGCCCAATGGCTCATTTGTTAACAATGCGATGTTATCTATTTTGTTGCAGGCCTCCTGGGAAAAACACTTTGTGGTGTTTTCTTCAAACCCGGTACATGTAAAGCGCGGCGCACTTTTTTCGGTCTATCCGAATAATTATAAAATGGGGGTCAGCCTCGGGCGTCTGGCGCAAACTGTTGCCAATGATCTATCGCCTATTTCTCAAGGGATTGAGGAAATGGCTGGGGCTCGGAAAATGCAGCCGCTGAACGATGTTTTCGTCACCCTCAATGAGCGCACTAGCAATCATCTCGGCATTAACCTGACCGACGATATGCGTGGGCAAATTGACTTAGTGTTGCCGGCGCGGTGACCGACTATGGCTAGACTAAAACCTAATTGGTTTGACAAGTTGCGCTTTAAAACTCAGATATCGTTGGTTTTTATCTTCGGTATTTTGGTTTTAGCCTTTGTTACCTCGGTGACAGTCAGCAAGATATCCAGCAGCATTATCGAAGAGCATGAAGTGCTTCAGGGTAAGCGGGTCACTGAATCCCTGGCCCGTCGCAGTGAAGTGGCATTGCTCTACCAGAGTTCAGAAGCCGCCGGTGATATTGGCGAGGACGCCATGAACTTTCCCGGTGTAAAGGGAATAATGATCGAAACCGATAAGGCTGATGTGCTGTATGTCACCGGTTCCATGTTAGTTGCCGAGGGCAGCGAATTTGTTGATCAGGCGACCCAGCTACCTAACAAGGCAGTTAATAAACAAGCCCGCGAGTTAAGCCTGGTGGCAGAGAATATCGATTTTTGGAAATTTGTCTCGCCGGTCTATGCCAGTAGTGACGATGATCACCAGGTGATGGATATGGCCAGTAGTGACAATGTACTACTGGGATACATTACCGTGGTGGTGGGTAAAGACACTCTCCATAAGATGCAAAAGAGTACCCTGCAAAATAACCTGATGGCGTCCTTTTTCGGCGCCGCCATCTTGTTGTTTGCGCTGCTCTATTTCTCTCGCCGCCTAACCAGTCCTATCGAGCGTCTATCCGCAGTAATGAAGCGCGCCCAACAGGGGGAAGAGAAAATTCGCTCCGAGATTCAGGGGCCGGTGGATATCACCGAGATGCAAAAGTCTTTTAACCGCATGATGCAGGTGTTGGAAAATCGCCGCCATGAGCTCAAGCGGGCAATGAAAATGGCCATGACATCCGCCGAGATGAAAGTGGAATTTGCCGCCAATGTCACCCATGAACTGCGCACGCCTATGAATGCGGTATTGGGCATGTTGGATTTGCTGATGACTATGGGGTTGAGTCTCAAGCAGAACGAATATGTGCAGACGGCAAAATCATCTGGCGACAACCTGCTGGCGTTGATTGACGATATTCTCAACTTTTCCGAGGCCGATGCGGGAAAAATCAGTATTACCAATCGCGACTACCTGCTCCATGAGAGTCTTGATGAAGTGGTGGGTTTGCTCTCCAGCACGGCACTCAAGAAGCACCTTAATATTGGCTATATAATCGACGACGATGTCCCACTGGCCCTGCATAGCGACAGCGATAGGATTCGTCAGGTATTGATTAACCTGGCTGGCAACGCCCTCAAGTTTACCGAGCGCGGCGAAGTCTCAATCCATATCGGCGTGCACCATGAGGCAAATTCTGGCTCTACAGTGGATCAGGGGCAGCAGGGTACAGGTTCAACGGTCAGACTCCGATTTATCGTCAAGGACACCGGGATTGGTATTGCCCCTGAAGATCAGGCGCGTATCTTTGAGGCCTTTACTCAGGTTGATTCATCAAACACCAAAGGCTACCAAGGCACTGGTTTAGGCCTCGCCATCAGCAATCAGATTGTCGAGTTAATGGGTGGCGATATCTTTGTTTCCAGCGAGCTGGGGCACGGCAGTCAGTTTGGCTTTAGTCTGCCAATACTGGTGGCACAGTCTGCTGAGTCAGCGCCAGAGCCAGAATCAGAATCAGAACTACAGCCCAGTGGCAGCGATAATACGAGTGCAAGCACAAACGGATTAGAGAATATTCATGTGCTGTTTGTCAGCGCCAGCGAAATTCTCAGTGGCTTTGCTGCGCAGCAATTTAAAGCCTTGACGGTGAAGGCCGAATTCGCTCAATCCGGTTTGCAGGCACTGGATCTTATTCGCCAGCATCAGGCTGAAGAGTGTTTCGATATCTTGTTTGTCGATCAGGATATCGATGATATTAAAATCAAGGAGCTGCTTAAGTTTATTAAGTTAGAGCCTAACTTTGGCAAACGACCGGCTGTAATGCTCAATAACCCCTGGAATAAAGACGTCATCAACTGTGAATTGGCGATGCCGCGACTGAATAAACCCCTGCGCTCTAATTCACTTGGAGACATTTTAAACAAATACTTTGTCGCTGGCAGCTGTGCTGAGATGGACGAGGATCGACTGCCTGAAGAAACGGTGTTACCGAGCTCATGCAAAATTTTAGTGGTCGACGATAGTCGTGCCAATCAGCAGGTTGCCATGGCTATGTTAGAGCGCCTGGGCTGTCAGGCGACCCTGGCCAGCAACGGTAAAGAAGCGCTGGAGAAAGTGGTTCGAGAAGATTACGACCTGGTCTTTATGGACTGCAATATGCCGGTTATGAATGGCTATGACACCACCAAACAAATACGTATCTACGAGGGGGATCAAGCTGGCAGCTTGCCGATTATCGCTATGACCGCCAATAACTCAGAAAATGAAGAGCGGATCTGTCGCGAAGCCGGTATGAGTGATTTTCTGCCAAAACCCCTTAGCCTAGCTGGGCTGCGCGACAAGCTGTCAGTCTGGTACGGGGATGAGCCCGAGGAAGATAAAGGCTCAGCAGAGCCCGACAATACATCGGCAGCGCTAGTCCAGCATCCCGCCGCCCAATACGCTGGCCTAAGTTATGACGTCAACGTCATAGCCTCGCTGCGAGAAGCCGTCGGTGAGGTGGTCTCCTCGATGATTTCCGCCTTCCTTGAGGATACCCCGATCTATATCGGCAAGTTGAGAGTTGCCGTTGCCGAGAGCAATATTAGCCAAGTGCGTGATATGGCCCACACCATCAGGGGCAGTGCGGCTAACTTTGGTGCCGGTGAACTAGTGGCTGCGAGCAAACTCTTGGAGGAGCGTGCAACCCATGGCGATCTTAGTGATAGCGAGCAGCTGCTAAAGAGAATTTCCGTGGCATTTGAGGCTCTGGCCGATGATCTTAAGCAGGAGGTTTCCCTCGACTCAGAGACCGCCAAACTTTCCTTCAAAAACGAAAAACACAGCAATATTCTGGTTGTCGATGACGACCGCACCGTGCGCATGGCGTTAGTGGATGCCTTTACCCGTGAAAACTATGATGTTCAAGAAGCTAGCAACGGCATGCAAGCCCTGAATATCTGTAAACGCCATATGCCGGATCTGGTGTTGATGGATGCAGTGATGCCGGAACTGGATGGTTTTGATGCCTGCCAAATGATTCGCGAGCTGCCCCATGGCAGTGATATCCCGGTGCTGATGATCACCGCACTGGACGACGAACAGTCCATTGTTCGCGCCTTTTCCTCTGGCGCCACGGACTATGTCTCCAAGCCCATCAACTTTTCGGTGATCAAACAGCGCGTGGCGCGATTGATTAAAGCCAGCAAAGCGGAGAAGGATGTTAAAAAGCTCGCCTACCACGACCCATTGACCGGCCTGCCAAATCGTACCTATCTGAAGCAGCAGTTAAATGTGACGGTCAATCGTGCGGCCACTGAGAACCAGCGCTTTGCGATCTTATTTCTCGATCTGGATCGCTTTAAAATGATCAATGACACCTTGGGTCATGATGCGGGAGACCTATTGCTCAAGGCGGTCGCTGATCGTATCCGTCACTGTGTTCGTGAAAATGACTTTGTCGCGCGCCTCGGCGGCGATGAGTTCACCGTGGTACTGGAAAATATTGCCAGCCTCGACGGCGCCTCCAGTGTTGCTGAAAAAATCTGTCGTTCGGTGGCGCGGCCCTTTGGTTTTATGCAGCAGAAGATGTTTGTCACCACCAGTATTGGTATTTCTATTTTTCCGGATGATGGCGAAGACGTCAGTGCCCTGATTAAGCATGCGGATTCAGCAATGTTCCGGGCCAAGGAAAAGCGCAATGACTTCTGTTTCTATGAACGCGGCATGGAAGCTGAGATAGCCAAACGCCTCAAGTTAGAACAGGAACTACGCAAGGCCATCGAAAGCGATCAGCTGGTGTTGCACTATCAACCCAAAATTGACTTTAAGACTGGCGACCTAGTGGGTGCCGAAGCCTTGGTGCGCTGGGAACATCCGCTTAAAGGGCTGGTGCCACCAGATGTGTTTATTCCCCTGGCTGAAGAGAGTGGGCTGATTAACCCACTCACCGACTGGGTGTTGGAAAATGTCGCCATGCAAATTAAGCTCTGGCTCGATCAGGGGCACAGCCTAATTCTTGCGGTAAACCTGTCGGTCAAGGATCTGGTGCAGGAAGATATGCACACCAAGCTGGAGGACTTAATCAAGCGCAATGAGTTGCCAATGAATGTTCTCGAGCTGGAAATTACTGAGAGCACCTTGATGGATCACCCAGAGCTGATGATTCAAGAGCTTAATAAAATCAAGAAAATGGGCATAACCGTCGCCGTAGATGATTTTGGTAGCGGCTACTCATCGCTAAATTACCTCAAGAAGTTGCCGGTGGATGTGTTGAAAATCGACCGCTCGTTTATCTCTGATATTGAATCAGACCCCAATGACAGTGCCATTGTCGCCGGTATTATAGCTCTGGCGAACAACCTCGGTATGAGCACCGTTGCCGAGGGGGTTGAAACCGAGCCCCAGCGCTATATTTTGGAGCAGCTCGGCTGCGACTGTTTTCAGGGCTATTTAGTCAGTAAACCATTGCCACCGGAGCTGTTTGCCGAGCAGTTTTTGAGTCCTGAGAAAGTGATCTAAATTTACCTCTTAGACCTCTGCTGTGTGATAATGCCGCCCTTATTCAGAGCCAGATATTTTCATGAGCGACTACCTCATCATTCACCCGGAAAATCCCCAGCAGCGACTGATCGCTAAAGCTGCCGAGATTGTTCGCAAAGGCGGCGTGATTGCCTATCCCACCGACTCGGTCTATGCCATTGGCTGCCATATTGGTGACAAGCAAGCTATGGACCGTATCCGTGCCATCAGGCTGCTGGACAAAAACCATAATTTCACCCTGATGTGCCGCGACCTCTCTGAATTGGCCAGCTATGCCCGTGTTGATAACAGCGCCTTTCGCAGTCTCAAAGTACACACGCCAGGGCCGTTCACCTTTATTCTGCCTGCCACCTCTGAAGTGCCGCGGCGCTTGATGCACCCCAAGCGTAAAACCATTGGTCTGCGCGTGCCGGACAGCCCCATTGCTCAGGCTCTTTTAACCGAGTTAGGCGAGCCGATGATGAGCGTGACCCTGATCATGCCCGGGGATGAGTATCCGCTGTCTGATCCCTACGATATTCGCGCCGCCCTCGAAGCCCATGTGGATGTGCTGATTGACGGCGGTCACTGCGGCCTTGAGCCGACCACGGTTGTCGATATGACCGGGCCGGTGCCAGAGATCATGCGCCAGGGTATGGGCGATTTCTCCGCTTAATGGATAATCATGATGGCCACAGAGGTCATTGCGGTTATAATTGCCGGCAAATAAATAATTGAGTCCCACTGTGACCACCGAAGCCACTTCTCAGCAGCAACAGCCCCCGGAAGACGACAGTAGCAGTGCTGTTAGTTTGGGTGATGCCGTACCTGTTGAAGTGTCTACTGAAGTGCCAGTTGAAGCCCCAGCGGCTGTAGCCGCTGCCGAAGCCGAAGGTCAGCCGCTCAATCCATCCCAGTCTGAAATGCCTTTCGCCGTGGTTCAGGGTAAAGAACTGAATATCATGCCGAAGGATCTGTATATCCCGCCGGATGCTCTTGAAGTCTTTCTCGAAGCCTTTGAAGGGCCGTTGGATCTACTACTCTACTTAATTCGCCGTCAGAATCTCGATATTCTTGAGATCAATGTGGCTGAGATCACCCGTCAGTACATGGGCTATATCGGCCTTATGGAATCCATACAGCTGGAGTTGGCAGCGGACTATTTGGTGATGGCGGCGATGCTCGCCGAGATCAAATCGCGCATGTTGCTGCCTCGTCAGGCAATGGATGAAGACAGCGAAGAAGATCCCCGCGCTGAACTGATTCGTCGACTACAGGAATACGAGCGTTTTAAGAAAGCCGCCGATGATATTGATGAGATGCCACGCTTGGGTCGCGATATTCATCAGGCTTCGGCCCATGCTCCAGAGCGCAATCAGGAAGTTGTGCACCCGGACGTGGATATGCGTGAGCTGTTGACTGCTCTGGCTGAAGTGTTACGCCGTGCGGATATGTTTGAAAATCACCAGGTGCAGATGGAAAAACTCTCCACCAGAGAGCGTATGACCCATGTATTGGAAGCCCTGCGCGGTGAGCAATTTGTGCCCTTCGTTAGCCTGTTTAAAAGCTCCGAGGGCAAACTCGGCGTAGTGGTGACCTTCCTTGCCATTATGGAACTGATCAAAGAGTCATTGGTTGAAATCGTACAGAGTGAAACCTTTGGCCCCATACACGTTAAAGCTAGAACCTCATGAATGCTGAACTGATTAAACGAATAGTTGAAGGCGCGCTGTTAGCAGCGGGCAAGCCAATGGATATAGCCCGCATCGAAAGTCTCTTCGAAGAGGAAGAACGTCCGCCTCGAGACCAGATTAAAGCGGCCCTGGAAGAAGTCGAAGCCGACTGCCGTGGCCGTGGTTTTGAATTGATGCAGACTGCCAGTGGTTACCGTTTTCAAGTGCGCCAAGATCTTGCGGAATGGGTCAATCGCCTTTGGACTGAGAAACCCAAGCGCTACTCTCGTGCCATGCTCGAGACCATGGCCCTGATTGCCTATCGCCAGCCCCTGACCCGGGGTGATATTGAACAGGTGCGTGGTGTTGCAGTGAGCTCCGACACCATTAGAACCTTGCAAGAGCGCGACTGGGTTCGAGTAGTGGGCTTCCGCGATGTACCGGGCAAACCAGCGCTCTATGCGACCACCAAGAATTTCCTCGATTACTTTAATATTAAAAGTCTCGAGCAACTGCCAGCCCTCAGTGAAATCAAAGACTTTGCCGAGCTGGATCCAGAATTGGAATTGGCGCTCTCAGGTAATAAGCCTGAGCTAGTCGCGGCCAATGATGAAGAGCAGGGTGCAGACCTTGCTGACAGCGAAAACTTTAGCCTCGACCAAGAAGTTGATGGCCAGAATGCGATTAATGATGCCTTTAATCATGAAGCTAGTAATGACAGCATCGATAACGACAACGCCCTTAATGACAATTCATTAGACGACAACCCATTAGACGACAACCCATTAGACGATAATCAAAGTCTAGACTCCGACGACCAGGTGAGCAGTTCTAACCATGAGTGAAAAATTACAGAAAGTATTGGCTACGGCAGGATTGGGTTCGCGTCGCGAACTCGAGAAGTGGATATCCGCAGGCCGAGTTTCAGTCAATGGTTCAACAGCCAAGCTGGGTGATCGCGCTGTCCCCGAGGACCGTATTTTGGTCGACGGGCGATTGATTAAAATTGTTACCGACGACAGCCCCCGCGTGCTGATGTACAGCAAGCCAGAAGGGGAGGTCTGCACCACCTCAGATCCCGATGGTCGGCCCACCGTGTTTGACCGTCTGCCGCGCCTAGCTCGTGGTCGCTGGATCGCTATTGGCCGTCTCGACATCAACACCAGTGGTCTGCTGCTGTTTACCAACCACGGTGAACTAGCCAACCGCCTAATGCACCCTTCCTATGAAGTGCAGCGCGAGTACATGGCGCGTATTCACGGTGAAGTGGATGAAGCCATGATCAAGCGCCTGACTGAAGGCGTTGTTCTCGAAGATGGTGTTGCCAGCTTCAAGAGTGTTAAAGCCCAGCATGCTCGCAGCTCGGACGATGCCGGTGGGCGCAATCGCTGGTTTAAAGTGATTCTGGCTGAAGGCCGTACCCGTGAGGTGCGACGTCTTTGGGAATCTCAGGAAGTGGAAGTCAATCGTCTCAAGCGTATTAGCTATGGCCCCATTGAACTGCCATCGATTGTGCGCCGTTCAGATTTTCTCGAGCTGGATCCCAAACAGGTGGTCTCCCTGTTTAAAGCGGTTGGCCTGCACCCGCCAAGATTTACCGAGAAGCATGTATTAAAAGATATGCGTGAGCGCAAAGAGAAGAAGCTGCGCGCCCGCGGTAATACCTGGAGATAGCTTGAGCGGCTATTGAGAAGTCTTGTAAAGAAACCCTATCGATGCGGTTGCGCATCGATAGACTGGCCATTCAGCGCCGCACTGTCGGCGCCGAGCAGATACAGATAGGTTGGCATAATCTGCTCAGGA
>CAJQKW010000103.1 GCA_905478975.1 uncultured Pseudomonadales bacterium
AGAACCGTCTTCACAAAGGGCAGCGTCAAGCGGCGCTGCTCGCGAAGCGACACTCCATCTAACTTTTCCAGCGCCTCCATCAACACATGGCTATTGCGCGGCAAGCGGTGCAATAAAAAGCGCGCCACTTCGTCGGATAAATAAAGCCCCAGACCGCTGGCCCGATGCTGCAACAGGCGTCGCAGATCAGCATCTTTATAGTCGATCAGCTGTAGTGAAATACCGGATTTTAAGCGCGACAATAGGTCATCCAGCAACACTTCTAAATAGTCCGGCAAGGTGTGAGCAGTAATCAATAGACGGGTGCCCGACTCACTGCAGCGATTAAAAAAGTTAAACAGTGGCGCCTGCCACTCTTCGCGGCCAGCCACCTGATCGAGATCGTCTAAACAAACCAGATCCGAGGACTCCAGCCCTTCGAGAACCTGATCTGCGGGGTAATCACAGAGTTCTTTTAACGGCAGATACACCGCCGCACCATTGCTCAGGCGCGTGCCGTGCTGCTGGCAAACCGCTTGCATCAAGTGCGACAGACCAGTGCCCGATGAACCACAGACATAGGCGTACTGCTTGCCCTCATCCTGCAATAACATCTTCGCCAGATGCTGAGGGGTGCCGGTAGGCGCATAAAAATTATCAAAGGTCGCCTGATTATCTAACTTGATAGCCAAACTTAACTGCTGAAAATCGTTCACTCAACCATCCAATCAAATTCTAAATTACCACTGAAACGCGCTAGTTCGGACGTTTGGTTTACCAAACTGCCACTGCGCTCCAATGCTGAAATCAGCAGATCGACACCGCCGTCTATATCCACCGTCACAAACAGGCGATCACCTTCAACTGCAAATACATTGCTCGAGCGCACCAGCTTTAAACCCTGAAGTTGGGCCAGCACTGCCTGATAGTCAGTAAAAGAATCCACCTGATTAATCTGCACCACTAACTTGCTGGTATCGGCCTGGGGTATGTAAGTTAACTGAGCAGAAACACTGTCCACCAGATCATTGATCGCCAATCCGACAAAGGCCTCAGTGCTCTCGGCCCGCACATCGTTAAAGCCGCGCTGATCACCCAGCCTATAGATCCAACTGCCACGCACCTGACCCGAGGTGGTGGTAAAAAACCGCAACACCGCCCAGCCATCGGCAGCATAGCGTTGCGAGGCCACCTCTATAGTTTCCTCGCGCATTGACCAGGCTTCATTGACCGAGAGCGACAGCTGATCTTCAAGATCCAGCGCTGGCAACTGATAAGGCGCTGCACGGTCGTGCATGATTTGCTGAAAGCTCTGGGTAAAATCGGGAAATACCTGTTCGGAAACAAACTGGCGACCGGTCTCGGCATCGTCGCGAACAACCCAAAAAACCAACGTTGGTCGTCCGGCGGGCAATATTGGCAACTGTGCCCTGCGAACCAATTGGTCGATCGCCTGAGCTGAAAAACTCACCTGTAGTGCAAAACCCGGTAATTCTTCAGACCGGCCTGGCGGCAACTTTGTATAACCGACACTGGCGATAAAATTATTGTTGTTGCTAACGGCTTGTTGAATGCCAGGAAGCTGCATAATTTTACTGTTGCCAGTAAGCTTAATCAGCACCTGTTCCAGTGCCTGATCCACCCCTTTTGATCTCGATTGGGCAGTTTGATCGGCGACCAAAACTCGCCCGTTATAGAGTCCGGAAACCGGTTCTGCCATCAATGAGGTGCAAAACAGGGCGAAAAACAAAATTAATGTCCGTTTCAACGGTTTTTCTCCAGATATTTTGCAACATTATATCAGTGCTTGATGAAAAGTAGGCCCACTGCATCTAAAATAGCGGCCTAACAAAAGAAGGCTTGTGCCATGACCGAAAACAGCAAATCACTCAGCTATAAAGATGCAGGCGTCGACATCGATGCGGGCAATGCACTGATCGAAAAAATTAAAGGCGCAGCCAAGCGCACAAGACGACCAGAAGTTTTGGCAGGTCTTGGCGGATTTGGCGCACTGTTTGAATTACCCACTGGCTACAAGCAGCCGGTACTGGTTTCAGGTACCGATGGCGTTGGTACCAAATTGCGTTTGGCGCTGGATCATGGCAAGCATGACACCGTGGGTATCGACCTGGTCGCCATGTGCGTCAATGACTTAATTGTCTGTGGTGCTGAGCCGCTGTTTTTCCTCGACTACTACGCCACAGGCAAACTCGAGATCGACACCGCCGCTGCTGTGGTCAATGGCATTGCCGATGGCTGTGATATCTCAGGCTGCTCACTGATCGGCGGCGAAACCGCTGAGATGCCGGGCATGTATGAAGGAGAAGACTACGACCTAGCGGGTTTCTGTGTTGGCATAGTCGAGAAAGCGGATCTGATCGACGGCACTAAAGTCAGTATTGGCGACACATTAATTGGCTTAGCCTCAAGTGGCCCTCACTCCAATGGCTACTCGCTAATTCGCAAAGTATTGGAAGTCACCCATACCGACCCCGCCACCGCCCAGCTGGATGGCGAGCCACTGATCGACTTGCTGATGGAACCCACCCGTATCTACGTCAAGCCACTACTGAAGTTGATCGCCGAGTCTCAGGTCAATGCCCTGGCCCATATTACTGGCGGCGGACTGTTGGAAAATATCCCGCGAGTTCTGCCGGATAACACCAAAGCCGTTATCGACACTCAGGCCTGGACCCGCCCAACAGTCTTCGACTGGATTCAAAAAGGCGGCAATATCGACGAACACGAAATGCACCGCACACTGAATTGCGGCGTTGGCATGGTGATCTGTGTTCCCGCTGACCGCGCCCAAGAGGCAATGACTATGTTGGCAGCCAGTGGCGAGAGCGCATTTATCATGGGCAGCATCTCCGCTCAAGAAGCCGGCGAAGAACAGGTTCAACTGCTCGGACTATCCTGATGACGGACATCTCCAAAGGCAAGCGCCGCATCGTTGTGCTGATCTCCGGCGGCGGCTCCAACCTGCAATCCTTTATTGATGGCTGCGCGGATGGAACGCTAAATGGCGATGTGATTGCGGTTATCAGCAATAAGGCCGGTGTTAAAGGCCTAGAGCGGGCCGCCGCGGCCGCCATCCCCAATATCACCTTGGATCACAACAGCTTCGCCTCTCGGACGGAGTTCGATGTGGCACTGGCCGATGTGATTGACAGCTTCTCCCCAGACTTGGTTGTGCTGGCTGGCTTTATGCGTATCCTCACGCCGCAGTTTGTGAATCGTTTTCTTGGCCGCCTGATTAATATCCACCCCTCTTTACTACCCAAATATCCCGGCCTCCACACCCACCAACGCGCCATAGATGCCGGTGACAGTGAAGGTGGCGCCACCGTGCACTTTGTTACCGCCGAGTTAGATGGCGGACCGGGCATAGTTCAGGCTCAGGTAGAGCTGCTGGAAAATGACACAGCTGAAGACCTGGCCTCAAGGGTGCTGGTCTACGAACACCAGATCTATCCCCTGGCGGCACAGTGGTTCTGCGAGGGACGTCTGGAATTGCGCGAAGGCCATGTGGTACTCGACAACGAGCTGCTGCCAGAGGGTGGCATCTGTGTAGAGATAGAAGAGCGCAGCCAAAGCTAGCAATAGAATGAGGCGTGACAAGAAGGTAAATTTTCCAGGTCACCGAACCAAGTGAATTTTTGCTACTCTAACTGCATCTACAAAAGATATCGCCGAGGTCAGACATTGTCAGTGTTCACAATAATTCAGTTCGCTCTTAAGTCGGCTTTTAAGTCGGCCCTTAAGTCGGTAAGCAATACCACCCGCGCGCTGAAGCCAGTGCCGCTGGTATTGCTATTATCTATACAGGCAACCGCCGCTTTTGGTGGCGGCACAGCAGCCCCTTTGGAAGGCGTGACCAAATCGCTCATCAGCCTCTATAGCGCCCACTATTCCGCCAAGTTTAGCGGCCTCGACATTGAAGCCGTGCAGCGCCTCGAAGAGATTGAACCGGGCATCTATCGCGAAAGCCTGACAGCAAAAAATTTCCTCGGCAAAATCAATGAGCAGAGCACCTTTAGCCTCACCGACAAACAACAGCTGCGTCCAACTGAATACAGCTATGTTCGCTCAGTCTTTGGCCGCACCAAAACCGAAGTGCAGCGCTTTGACTGGCAGAACAATATCCTCCATTACCGTAAAAATGATAGCCGCAAAGAAACAGCACTGGCAGCAGGGCAACTGGATATGATCACCCACCGCCTACAGTTGCGCCGGGATTTAAACGCCGGCCACAGGGCTTTTTCTTACCCTGTTATTTCCAGAGGAAAACTGAAACAATATAATTATCGTGTTGTTGGCAGCGAAGTGTTACAAACAGCCATAGGTCCACTGCAAACAGTCCGAGTCGAAAGGGTTGTGGATGCCGACAGCAATAGCCAATTTACCGCCTGGCTGGCCAGTGACTGGGAACATCTGATCGTAAAACTCGAGCAGAAAAAAAATGGCGATAGCCATCAACTTAAATTGCGCAGTGCAGTGGTCAATAATCAGACCGTACTACCACTAAAAAATACTCACACAAAAACGGATGGCAGCACAGAATGAACCGCGAACCTAAAAAAACTGGCTCCAACAATCTAGTCTTTATTGTCGGCACCCTAATCGCTGCCGTTATCATTGTCGCGGTTCTGTTCAAAGCCCAGAATCAAACCGAACAAGATCCCGAGCTCATCGCCATACCCGAGCCAGTGGCCGAAGTTGTGATACAGGCGCCGGTGGTACCCGAAGCCGTGATTCCTGAAGCGGTCGAGCCGGAGCCCCAACCCGAGCCACAAACCAACTCAGTCAGCACCCCACCAGCGCTGCCCAAATTAGATAACAGCGACGACTTTATCCGCGAGCGTCTGCTGCTGATTAACGATAAAAAAGAATTTTCCAAGTGGATAAAAACCGACGACCTGCTGCGCCGCACCGCCAGCTATACCGACGGCCTATCCAATGGCGTCTTGCTGTCAAAGATATTCCCGCTAACCGCGCCAGAAGGTAAATTTGCCACCCATAGCAGCGACGGCAGCATCTGGTTAAATGCCGGCAACTACGAACGCTATGACCGCAGCATCAACACCTTAACCAGCTTGCCCATGGACTCCATGGCAAAGATGTTCCACTTCGCCAGACCGCTGCTCGAAGATGCCTTTTCAGAGATGGGTTATAACCCGAGACAGATGGACGGCATTATCTTGCAAGCCATCGACGTGATATTGGCAACGCCTATAGTCGCCGAGCCAATTAGGTTGAGCCGTGATTCAGTGGTGTATAAGTTTGCTGACCCGGCGCTTGAGTCATTGCTACCGTTGCAGAAGCAGCTGCTGCGCACTGGGCCTGAGAATACTAAGCGGATTCAGCAGCAGGCTGAGGC
>CAJQKW010000104.1 GCA_905478975.1 uncultured Pseudomonadales bacterium
TTTAAGTAAAGCGCTCAAGGCTTTTTAAGTAAAGCGCTCAAGGCTTTTTAAGTAAAGGGCTCAAGGCTTTTTAAGTAAAGCGCTCAAGGCTGTTTAAGCAAAAGGCTCAAGGCTGTTTAAGTAAGGGCTCAAGGCTGTTTTAGCAAAAGGCTCTAGGCTATTCTATCGCCCATCTTGCGCGCCATTACCTGCTTGAGAATCTCCATCGGATCTTTATCGAAGTCACTGGCATCATGGCGCTCCGCCAGCTGGTGATTCTCTGCGCCCCAAACTCGATTCACTCGCTGGCCGCGCTTTACTGCCGGGCGCTGTTGGATATCCTGAGTCCAGCGGATGACATTTTTATAGATTGTGACATCGAGAAATTCGGCGGCCTCGTAGAGTTTGCCCATCACTAAGGCACCGTACCAAGCCATATTGGCCATATCGGCAATGCTGTATTCGTCACCGCAGAGATAGCGGTTGTCAGCCAGACGTTGATCGAGCAGGTTGAGCTGGCGTTTCACTTCCATGGTGTAGCGGTCGATGGGGTACTCAAGTTTCTCCGGGGCATAGGCATAAAAGTGACCAAAGCCGCCGCCGAGAAAAGGCACACTGCCGATATTCCAAAATAACCAGTTCAGGCACTCAGTGCGCTGGGCCGGTGCTTTGGGGATAAAGGCATCAAATTTTTCTGCCAGGTAGAGCATGATCGCGCCGGATTCAAAAACCCGCGTTGACTCAGTGGTGCTGTGGTCCATCAGCGCTGGAATTTTCGAGTTGGGATTGACCTCAACAAAGCCGCTGCTAAATTGCTCACCCTCTTGGATATTGATTAACCAGGCATCGTACTCGGCGTCTTTAATGCCCAGTTCAAGGAGTTCTTCCAATAGCACGGTGACTTTCACGCCATTCGGCGTTCCCAGGGAATAGAGTTGCAGTGGATGCTTGCCCACCGGCAGTGCCTGCTCATGTGTGGCACCTGCGATGGGTCGGTTGATGGCGGCAAACTTGCCACCGACATCTTTGTTCCAGGCCCAGACTTTTTCTGGTAGGTAAGCTGTGGTTTCACTCATAGTTATTCTCTTATGCTGTTTTTGTACTTGCCGTTAAGGATCAGTGATTTTGACTGTTGAGCTCGCCGTGTCTGTTTAGGGTTTTATCTTGGCACGGTTTGCACCATTATCAAACGTAATTATATTGAGTTTTATGTTCACTTTTATATCACAGGCTGATGGTGGCTTGGACGGGTGCCACTATTATGGCATTATAAGTGCCATAAAGTGCGTCTATTAGCCATGTCGAAGGAATCTGAGCGGCTCAAGAGCGCCTGATAAAAATACTAAAAAATTGTTGTCCTGCACCGGCACGGCAAATAACAAATATCATATTGACTCTGGAACCCATATTTATGTCTCAAGTTAGCTCGTTAGATGAAGCCAAGTTACTCGCCTATCTGGAAGCCAATGTCGATGGTTTCGTCGGTCCTATCAGTGTTAGTAAATTTGCCGGTGGTCAGTCCAATCCAACGTTTAAAATTGAAGCCAGTTCCGGTAGCTATGTGCTGCGTCGTCAGCCCCCAGGTGAGTTGCTTAAATCAGCCCATGCTGTCGACCGTGAATACCTTGTGATCAAGGCGTTGGCTGATAGCGATGTGCCGGTGGCCAAGGTCTATCACCTCTGTGAAGATCGCGAAATTATCGGTTCGATGTTCTATCTGATGGAATTTTGTGAAGGCAATATCTACTGGCGTCCAGAGCTCAACGAGGTTGAAGGTTCGGCCCAGCGGGGGCAGATGTACGATGAGATGATCAAAGTACTTGCGGCGATCCACTCAGTGGATTTGGAACAAGCCGGGCTCAGCGATTACGGCCGACCAGGCAATTACTTTCAGCGCCAGCTGGATCGCTGGAGCGCGCAATATCGCGCCTCGGAGCTTGAGACGATCAGTGAGATGGATCGCTTAATTATTTGGCTCGGCGACAATATGCCAGCAGATGACGGCAAAGTGTCTTTAGTCCATGGTGACTACCGCTTGGATAATCTGATGTACGCCAAGGATAATTCTCGAGTTATCGCGGTTCTCGATTGGGAGCTCTCGACACTGGGCCATCCCTATGCGGATCTTGCTTACCTGATTATGGGCATGAAACTGCCGGCCTCGACCAACAAGAATATGGTTGGCGGGCTTGGGGCGATTGACTGGGCCAGTCAGGGTATTCCCAGCGAAGATGAGATTGTCGCCCGTTACTGTGGGCTGATGAATATCGACAAGATTGAAAACTGGGATTTCTGCATGGCCTTCAGCTTCTTCCGTTTAGCCGCCATCTGTCAGGGTGTGGCGAAGCGCGCTGTGGATGGCAATGCCTCCAATGCAGCGGCGGATGATGTGGCTGCTTTGGTACGACCACTGGTTGAACTGGCGATATCTTATATCGACTAGCTACATGGGTTGTTTTAATGAAGAGCACGTCAGACTAATTGAGAGGCCTAATCGTGGAAAATAGCATTCAAGTCACTACCTTCGAAGTGCGCAAAGACAACTGGGCTGAGACAAGGGTTTGCACCCAGTCCATGGTCACCGAGTTGGCGCCAAATGAAGTCCTGTTTAAGGTTGATCGGCAGGCCCTTACGGCGAACAATATCTCCTATGCCAGCTCTGGCGACAGTCTCAAGTACTGGGAGTTTTTTCCCGCCGAAGCCGGTTGGGGACGGATTCCCGGAATGGGTTGGAGTGAGGTAATCGCCTCGGCTCACCCAGATATTCAGGTGGGCGAGCGAGTCTGGGGATTTACCCCTTACTCAAGCCATCACAAAATTCTCGCAGGCAAGGTCAATACATTTTCCTTTAGCGATGTGGCGGCCCATCGCGGTGGCCATGCGCCGGTCTACTGTCAGTTTGATCGAGCTGCGACTAATCCGATTTATGAACCTCAGCGTGAAGACCAAGACAGTCTGCTGCGGGGATTGTTTATGACCTCTTGGTTGGTGGAAGATTTTATGCTTACCAGCAACCTGTTTGAGTCAGAGGTCTGCCTGATTACCAGTGCCTCAAGCAAGACCAGTATTGCTCTGGCCCACTGTGTAAAACAGCGGGGTAAACTCCAGAGTATTGGTGTTACCTCGCCGGGTAATATCGCCTTCTGTGAGAGTTTAGGCTGCTATGACAGGGTTATTAGCTATCAGAATATTGCCCAATTAGATGCCGCAAAGGCGGCGGTCGTGGTGGATATGGCGGGCAATGCCAAGGTGATTAGCCAGCTGCATCATCATTATGCTGACAAGATGATGCACTCCTGTCGCATCGGTGCCACGCACCACAGTGAAATGGGGTCGGTGGAGGGCTTGCCCGGTGCCGTGCCGCAATTCTTTTTTGCCCCTAGTCATGTTCGCGCGCGCAGTGCTGAGCTTGGCGCCGAGCAATTAATGCAATTATTAAGTATCGACTATGCCGGTTTCCGCCGCTTCTGCGACAGCTGGCTAAAGGTGGTGCCGAGCTACGGTGCCGAGGCCACGGATAAAACCTTTCAAGCAGTATTGGCGGGCAGGGCAGATCCTGTTGCCGGGCAGATTGTGTCGCTCTCGGCGGATGGCCAATAAGCTAAGGCTAGATAACCGATAATAAAAGGGCAAATAGCCATGACATCCTCCAAGCGTATTACCTTGATCGGCGCACCGCCATCACCCTACACCCATAAAATGGTCGCCCTGTTGCGCTACCGGCATATTCCCTACAACCTCAAGTGGGGCATGCCCGACGAGATTCTGCCGAAGATGGGCATTGAGCCGCCGAAGCCGGGTCTGCTGCCCACATTTGTCTTTGAGAGTGAAGATGAAGATGAAGTGTGCGGGGCCATCGCAGTCTGTGATTCAACACCCATTATCCGCCGTCTAGAAGACAGTTATCCCGAACGCTCGGTGCTGCCGGTTGATCCTGCCCTAGCCTTTATTGACTATTTACTCGAGGATTTTGCCGACGAGTGGTGTACCAAGTATATGTTTCACTACCGCTGGCATCCTCAGGCGGATGCCGACAATGCCAGCACTCTATTACCCCTGGGTTACAACGTCAGTCTGCCTGCGGAGCAGCACAAACATTTTAAACAGCACTTTTCCGCGCGCCAAATTAGCCGCCTCTATGTGGTGGGCTCCAATGACACTACGGCGCCGATTATAGACGCCAGCTATAGGCGTTTTCTCAAGGCTATGGAAGCCCATCTGGCCGCGCAACCCTATATGTTAGGGCATCGCCCAGGTGCCGGTGACTTTGCCCTCTATGGCCAGTTAACCCAGCTGGTGGGCTTTGATCCGACGCCTCGGGCAATCGCCCACAAGCTCTCGAGCCGCACTGTGGCCTGGGTTGATCAGATGGCTGACTTGAGCGGCTTAGAGGTTCAGCAGAGCCAGTGGGTGACTCTCGAACAGCAGCCGGAATCTCTCCGCGGCCTATTAAACGAAGTTGGCCGCATGTATGTCCCGGCACTGTTGGCCAATGCTCAGGCGCTTGCCGCCGGGGAAAAAAGCTGGCAGGCCGAGATTGATGGCGCAACCTGGAGTCAACAGACATTCTCCTATCAGGTGAAATGCCTAAAGTGGCTTGAGCAAGGCTATGCAAGCCTCAATGATCTAGATCGGCGACGGGTTGATCAGTTGCTTAAGGGCACTGGCTGCGAGGTGCTATTCTCAGGGATATAAGGGTTTGGCTCTTTAAGCTGTAGAAACAGAAAGCAGAAAAAAGAACGCCGAAAGCCGAAAGCCATTTTTATCGCTGACCTATGCCCAGTAATCCGCTAGGTGATTTAGTTTCAACAGAATAATGACCTATACTGTGTACCTACCTCAGCGTGCTGTATTGAGGTGCTGTATAGAAGTGCTGTATTGAAGTGCTTAGGCAGACAATTATAGGATGTAAGCGTAGCGAGCAAAGGCAATATTATGAACACCACATCGACAACTGTAGTCCCGGACGGACGCCGTCAGCGCAGTGAGCGCAGCAAGCAGGCGATTATTGAAGCTATGCTCGATATGATCGGCGAGGGGACTCTTATTCCCACTGCACAGCAGGTTTCTGAGCGCGCCGGTGTGGGTATTCGCAGTGTCTTCCGACATTTTGAAGATATGGAAAGCATTTTTGTTATGGCGGACGAGGCGCGTCGAAGCCGCTATGAAGATATATTTTTGGGCGGTGACCGCAAGGGAACGCTTGAACAGCGCATTTTGCATGCGGTGGAACAGCGGGCCAAAGGCTATGAACTCTATGGCAATGTCATGCTCACCACCTTAGCTCAGCGCTGGCGCTTTGCCACCCTGCGCAAAAACTATGAACGCTATCAGCGCGGTTTGCGCAAAGACCTGCACAACTGGTTGCCAGAGCTGGAGAAGCTCGATGCCAGTTCCTGTGAAGCAGTGCATGGCATTGCTTCTTTTGAGTTTTGGAATCGCCTGCGTGATCATCAGGGCTTGAATAAAAAGGCCGCCATAGGCGTTGTCGTCAATATGTTGAATGGTTTGCTTGTCTCTAAATAGCGAACAAATAAGTAGCAGAAAGCGAAAAGACAGTAATAAAAAAAGACCTAGCAAAACAGCAGTAACCAATAATAAAAAATAATCTAGGTGAGCGAACTTCATTCGCCACCTACAGAGGGGGACAGCTTGGAATTAACAGACAAAATTATTGTAGTCACTGGCGCTGCCAGTGGCATAGGTCGCGCAATGGCGATTCGCTTTAAAGCCGAGGGTGCCGAGCATATCGTTGCCGTGGATATCAATATTGAAGGCGCCCAGGCCACAGCCGAGATGATTGATGGCATCGCTATGAGTGCAGATGTCTCCAAAGAAGAAGATATTCAGCGGGTCATCGAAGACACTGAAAACAACGTCGGCCCAATTGACCTGTTTTGCTCCAATGCCGGTGTCGGCATGGGCGAAAGCATTAACTCCCCGAATAAAGAGTGGCAGATGAGTTGGGATATCAATGTGATGTCACATATCTATGCCGCCCGTCATCTGCTGCCCTTGATGGTCGCACGAGGTGGTGGCTATTTCCTCAACACCTCTTCCGCAGCCGGATTATTAAATCAGATTGGTGGTGCCGCTTACGGTGTCACCAAACACGCTGCCGTGGGTTTTGGCGAGTGGTTGGCGATTCATCACAAGCATGAGGGCATCAAAGTGTCGATGCTCTGCCCCCAAGCGGTGCGCACAGCCATGACCGACAACGATAACGATGCTACAGCGGCTGCGGCCAGCAACGGTATGATCGAGCCTGAAGAGCTCTGCGAAACTGTGGTCGAGGGTCTCCGCGCTGAGTCCTTTATGATCTTGCCTCACCCGATTGTGCTGGAGTACATGCGCAATAAGACCAGCAACTATGATCGTTGGATTGGCGGCATGAATAAGCTGATGAGAAAAATTGTTGGCCTGAATTAGTTAAAGAGCATTACTTAAAAATGCACTAATCAAAAAGCACTAATCAAAAAATCATTAGTTTAAAAGCTATAAAAAATAACGGGCTATCTATGTTTGATATCAAAGAATTTTTTCGTGTCACCAAAGAGTTTCTTCAGTTGGTTCCCGTGTTGGCGGTTAAGCCGACGAGCAACGAAGACGCGGTCTCCATGGCCAGTGTGCTAGAGGGTACAGTAGCCAAATACGCCGACCGCAGTATGATTATATTTGAGGGCAAGGAGCTAACCTGGGGCGAGTTTAATGCTCTCACCAATCAGTTTGCTCGCGCTCTAATGGCCGGTGGCGTTAAGCGCGGCGACTGTGTTTCGGTGATGATGGAAAACCGAATCGAAATGCTCGCCTGTACCTTTGCCCTGCAAAAAATTGGTGCCATTTCGAGTCTGATCAACTATGCCTTAACCGGCGCCCAATTAGCCCATTGTGTCACCGTTTCGGGTTCTTCCAAGTGTCTGATCGGTGAAGAGGTCTATGGCAATCTAGATGCTGTGCGCTCTCAGCTGTCATTAGCTGATGAAGATATTCTTTGGGTGGCAGATCAGCGCAGCAATCCGGTGCCGGAAAATGCCCGAGATATTGTCAGCACCTTGGAGCAGTACCCGGATACCAACCTTGAGGATACCAATACTATTTTGGCCGGTTCTACTGCCATGTATATTTTCACCTCAGGCACTACCGGCATGCCCAAGGCCGCGAAGATTCCCCATCGACGCTGGTTGGCCGCGGCCCACGCCTTTGGCTTAGCCGGTTGCCGGGCTAAACCCAGCGATCGCTTTTATCTCTGCCTGCCACTGTTTCACGGCACCGGGTTGATGTGCGGTATAGGCAGTGCCTTTTATACCGGCGCCTCTATCTTCCTGCGCCGCCGTTTTTCCGCATCGGAGTTTTGGTCTGATGTGCATAAGTACAAGACCACCAATTTTATTTATGTCGGTGAACTATGTCGCTATCTATTAGCTCAGCCGGTGTCGCCCTTCGAGCAAAACAATAGCCTGACACGAGTGTTTGGCAATGGTCTGCGACCGGATATTTGGGATGAGTTTAAACAGCGGTTTGGTATAGAGCGGGTCTGTGAGTTCTACGGTTCCAGCGAAGGTAATGTGAGCTTTTTTAATGCCTTAAATAAAGAGCGCACCATGGGTTTGACCCCAGCCAATATCATGCTGGTTCAATATGATATTGATGCCGATGAAATGGTCCGTGATGCCAATGGCGAATTGATTCAGGTGCCAGTGGGGGAGGCCGGGTTATTACTCGGTGAGATTGATGAGCGCTACAAATTTGATGGTTATACCAACAATGATGCCACCGAATCGAAAATTCTGCGGGATGTGGTTAAGCCGGGAGATGCTTGGTTTAATACTGGTGACCTGATTAACGAAGTGGATGTGGGTTTCGCCGTTGGCAAGAAGCACTATCAGTTTGTCGACCGGGTGGGTGATACCTTCCGCTGGCGTTCGGAGAATGTCTCCACCAATGAAGTAGGTGAGATTCTCAATGGCTGTGAGCAGATTGAAATGGCCAATGTCTACGGTGTCGATATACCAGCAACAGAGGGTAAAGCGGGCATGGTGTCATTGACCCTGAGAGCGGGGCAGGTTTTTGATGTGGATGCTTTTTCGGATTTTGTTAATGCCAACCTGACGCATTTTTCGCAGCCGGTATTTGTTCGGGTTCAGCCTGAGGCAACTACCACTGGCACCTTTAAGCTGCTCAAAGGAGACTTGCGCAAGCAGGCCTTTCATGTGGATCAAGTCACTGATGAACTCTATGTGATGCCGCCGCGAGTGAAGCAATATCAAAAGCTCGAGCGAGATCTCTATGAAAAAATTATGGATGGCACTGCTGGTTATTAGGAACAGGTTATTAAGAGCAGGTTATTAAAAGCTGGTAATTAATAGCAGGTAATCAATAGCAGTTTGCTGATTTAAAATAATAAAAACTAAATGTATTTAATTCGAGAGTACCTATATAAATGGCTTTTTCTTCAGATGTAGTTTCAATTGAAAAAAACGGTGCTGTGGGCACCCTGTGGCTGGACCGTCCAGCGAAGTTTAATGCTCTGACACCAGCGCTTTGGGGAGCGATTCCTGAAGCCCTTAATGAGCTTGCTGCCGACCCAGATATAAGAGCGATTATCTTTGCCGGACGCGGCAATCACTTCTGTGCCGGTATTGATTTGATGGCCGGTGGTTTAGGTGAAGCTGATTTAGCCGGTGCCGCCTCTGAGGCTGTCGCCAATATTAATCAGCTCGGTTTTACCTCGGCGTTTCAACAGGCGATCTCGTCGCTGTCTAAATGCCCGCTGCCGGTTATTGCCGTGGTCCACGGTTACTGCCTGGGTGCCGGTATTGACCTGATAACTGCCTGTGACGTGCGTATTAGCGCCGCAGACGGTCAGTTCGGTGTGCGTGAGACACGTATAGGTCTGGTAGCCGATGTGGGCACATTACAGCGCCTGCCTAAAATTATCAGTGCCGGTCATATGGCTGAATTGGCTTATACCGGCAAAGATATCAATGCCGCCAGAGCGGAAAAAATCGGTCTGGTAAATGATGTCTATGAGGACTTTGATAGCACCTATGCAGCGGCAATGGAGATGGCCAATACCATCGCCGCCAATCCGCCTTTAGCGGTGCGGGGCACCAAGTTTATATTGCAGCAGAGTGAAGATCTGACCACTGAACAGAGCCTTTTATTAAACGGCATGTTTACCCTGATGACCAGTTTGAAATCCAATGATATGCACGAAACTATGCATGCTTTTGCTGAAAAGCGTCCACCGGTTTATAACGGTAGTTGAGTTTTTTAAGAAGGTTTTAGAGAACGTTTTAGAGAATGTGTTAAGGCGTTTTTATAGAGAGTCAAGAACAAAAAAGCTGCATCCCAGTATTCACTGAGATGCAGCTTTTTATTTTACATAGTCATATCGCGAGTTGCATTCAACAGACCCGGATAGCGCTCACCAATCTTGGCAATGCCATAATTAACCCAGTACTCAATTTTTTGCAGGAAGCTCATCTCGACCATTTCTGGTAGTCGCTGTTGCTGGCGATCCAAGAACGCATGTACCGCATCCACATCTTCAGAGGTCAGGCTCGCATAGAAACCGGCCATACCTTTGTGGGCATAGGCACCACCCAATACGATCGCAGTAAAGTCGATATGGGTCTGCTCACTCATATGGCGCAAGTCAGGCAGTACATAGTTGGTTTTAGCACTGATACCGTGGCATGAACCACAGTTGCGACCATAGATCTCTTCGCCGTGAGTGATCACCTGCTCATCATTGTTGGCTTCGTGACCGAGGGCCATAATCACTGACTCGCCATTGTCTTGAATCGGCTGAGTAAGGTTAAAGTCACCTTTCTTAAATACCAACAGCTTGTTTTGGTTGACGAAGTTACGCTTCACTTCATCGCCACCGGCAAGCATCAGAGCGCCGCCGCTGCCTTGGGCTACGGCGATATATTGCTCGCCATCTAACTCATAGCTAATCGGCCCAGCCAGCACGGCGCTGTCGGACTGGTACTGCCAGAGAATATCGCCATTGGTGGAATCGTAGGCTGCAAACTTGCCGCCCCAGGTGCCCTGAAAGACCAGGTCACCGGCGGTGCTGAGAATGCCACCATTGGAGGGCTTAGGGTGCTTAACGGACCAGGCACGCTGTTGCTTAATCGGGTCATAGGCCACCAACTCACCGTAGATCAGTGCATCCACTGCGGCGCGACCGGCAACCCAGCTTTTTGGATCCCGCACTTCATTGAGATCAATGCCGGTGTTCCAGCGATCAACCTGATAGCTGACGGCATCCATACCTTTAAAGTAGGTGGGGACATTTTGCACTGGAATATACATCAGGCCAGTTTTAGGGCTGTAAGTCATTGGCTGCCAGTTGTGGGCACCAAATGGGGCGGGCCAGATATAGCTGCCACCATTACTTTGATAGTCGGCGTACTCAGTCTCTACAGGACGACCGGTTTGCATATCGATATGGCTGGCCCAAGTGACTTTAGAGAACTTGTCTGCGGAGAGCAGTTCACCGGTAACTCGATCCAAGACATAGAAGAAGCCATTTTTAGGCGCCTGCATAATCACTTTGCGGGTTTCGCCCTCAAGCTCTAGCTCGGCCAATACCAGCTGCTGAGTGGCGGTGTAGTCCCAGTTATCTCTGGGCGTAACCTGATAGTGCCAAACATATTCGCCGGTATCCGGCTTTAATGCGACTATTGAGCTGAGGTAAAGGTTGTCGCCGCCACCTGGGCTGCGCAGATCGCGGTTCCAAGGGGAGCCATTACCTGTACCTATATAGAGTAAGTCTAATTCCGGATCATAAACCAGTGAATCCCAAGCGGTGCCGCCACCGCCGCCACCGACTGTGTACCACTCGTCACCTTTCCAGGTTTCCAGTGCAACTTCCAGGGCAGGGCTCTCTTGGGGCTTGTTGCGATCGCCAGGCACCGTGTAGAAGCGCCATTTTTGTTCGCCAGTGGTGACGTCGAAGGCGCTGACATAACCGCGCACACCGAGCTCGGCGCCGCCATTGCCAATCACAACCATGCCTTTAACCACACGGGGTGCGCCGGTAATGCTGTAGTTGCTATTAGGGGGCGTGGTCTGCACTGACCAGTTCTGTTCACCGGTGAGGGCATCCAGGGCGATCAATCGACCGTCCAAAGCACCTAGGAAAACTTGCAGAGGGGCGTTTTCGTCCTCCTGCCAGATTGCCACACCGCGGTTAACTGGGCCGCAGCAGGTTTTAATCAGATGGGATTTGGGCACCTTGGCATCAAAGTGCCAGAGTTCTTCACCAGTGCGGGCATCGAGAGCATAAGCATGGCTCCAGCCGGTGCTGACATAGATCACACCGTTATGCACCAGAGGCGTGGCTTCCATACCCCGGGCGGTCTCAAACTTAAAAGACCAGGCCAGATCTAGTTCGTCGACATTGTCGCGATTAACCTTGTCCAGTGGACTAAAGCGCTGTTCCTGATAGTCGCGGCCATAACTCAGCCACTCGGCATCGGGATTGGCGATGGACTGTTCGTTGACTATGCTGGGTTGAGCAGCGGGCTGGGCAATGGCGAGGTTTGAAAGTCCGAGCAATGCAGCGGCAGTGAGACTGGTGAATGTGCGTAAAAGCATAGTGTTCCCCTCTGTGCGAGCCGACTAAAGTGGTTTGACGGCGCGCTGGTTTTCTTTTTATAGTTTTTGTGTGAGCTTTTAAACTGGGTTCGATTGTAGGGTGAAAGTAATCAAATGCCTACGGTAATTCAGTATCCGTCTGGGGCGTCAGTAAGTAAATGGCAACTGATGACTGATTAGTCCTGCCATTGGGGTTTTTTGGGGTAGCATTCATCTAAAGGGTGAATTTTGGGAGCTAGTCTAGAGAGCCAGTTTAGAGAGCTAGTCTGGGCTCTGCCTAGAACAGCACCCTAATCAAATGCAGCTCTAAGCTAAGCTGTGTGTTTTGAGATGTTTTATAGCGTCGAGAAATGAATAATTTCACTGGAGTTAGCCGGCAGTGAGACGCTGGTGCCATCTTCCCCTACAGTGAAATCGGAAAACACCTCATCTACACCCTCGAGCCAGATCGCCTCCATACCGGGCGCGATTAAGGGCGGCACAACATGGTAATAGACCAGATGACCGACATCCGCATCTCGCGCTATTTCCGCGGCCTCCACCGGGGTGGTGTGATAGTCATGGACATCATTGAAGATCTTTGCGCGCATTGGATTGTCGCTTCGTGCGGCAGATTCGGCCATCAGCGTAACCAGCTTTGTGGACAGTGCTTCATGGACCAACAGATCAATCCCTGCTGAATGCTTTTCTATGGCCGGAGACTTAACCGTATCCCCAGAGATAAGCAGGCTGCGGTCCTTATAGGTAAATTTGTAAGCCACCGCGGGCGTGATCGGAAAGTGATTGGCGCTGATCATTTCAATCTGTAGATTATCATTGGCATAGACCGTCAGTGACTCCCCAGCTTCGGGCAGGGCAAAGCTCACCGCGCTCATACCAGTGCCACTGGGCGGCACAACCGCAGCCCCATGATGATCGGTGCGGTGTACTGAATCCCGAGCATAGGCTTGATTAAAGCCTGCAACCACATCGGCCACGCCCTCGGGGCCATAGACTGGCAGTGGGCTGCTGTGATTGCCGGTGACCCAGCGCAGCATGGCCATTTCACCTAGGCCATCTATATGGTCCGAGTGAAAATGGGTCAAAAACAGCGCCTCTATATCGCCCTGATTAATTCCCATAGAGCCGAGATTGCGCGCGCCATTGGTACCCGCATCGACAATAAATAGTTGTTCGCCGGCCATCACTGCAACGCAGGGGCCGGAGCGATTGCTACTGGGCATAGGGCCACCGGCACCGCAGAGACTGATATGCAATCCATCGGGCAACTTGGCCTGTGGTTGCGCGGACATCCTGTTATCCAGAGCGCCAGGCAGTATTTTTAGCATGATCGCGCCGCGCTCAGTGTAGACAGTCAGTGCCAGAAGTAGGGCGATGGTGCCCGCTATATAGCGTTTTTTCATGTCTTGTGCCTCGATTAATATTTTGCCTGCAACTCAGTGTTAATGCCAAATGGTCACATGTGTCAGTATATGTGTCAATAGATCTGCGGCTTGTTAAAAATAGCCGAGCTAAGGCTGCTGCATAAGTTGCCTAATTAGGCTTTAATGAACGCCTAAAATATAAAACAATAAGAGTGCTTAGTCACCATGATCAATTCAGTTAAACCCCGGGTCATCCAACTGATCACCAGTCAGTGGCTGCGCAATCTGCGTCGTCGTCGCACTGAAAAACGCCGCTTGGCCACTAACCAAGAGCACCGGATAACCGTTTATCTGCGCCTCAATGACGCCCACAGCTACCTCTTACTGCAAGTCTTAGAGCAGTTTGCCCAGCGTTACCCTGTGAGCTTTGATTTTCGTACTGTACTCAATCTTCAAGAGGATATGTATCCAGCACCGGCCCTGTGGCAGAGCAATGCCTTTGCCGATGGAGTTCATCTTGCGCAACTCTATAATCTGCGCTTTCCGACTCAATCACCCCAGGTGTCTGTGGAAACCACTATGCAGCTCACCGCGCAGTTGTTGCACTGGGAATTGCAGCCCGGCTATCTGGAGAACGCCTTGCAGCTGTTTGATGCCTACTGGCAAGGCCAGGGTGATAGTCTGGATAAGCTTGTGGATAGCAATATTAGTGATCATGCAGAGTGTTACAGCCAGCATCTAGAGGCCAACGAGGCGCAGCTTAAACAGCAGGGTCATTATCTCAGTGGCATGCTGCACTATGGCGACGAATGGTACTGGGGACTCAATCGTCTTGAACACTTGGAACTGCGATTCAATGAGATGGGTCTGCAACAGGATCAGAGCAGCGCCATTGTGTTTGATAAAAACCACCGAGATTTCTGCGGTCAAAATATAAAAGCCAACCGAGGAGAGGATGGGGCAGGTGAGGTCTGCAGAATCACTATGTACTGGTCAATGCGCAGCCCCTATTCCTATGTTGCGCTGGTGCGTGCTCGGCAGCTCGCCGATCACTATCAGGTGCCCCTGGAGGTGAAGCCGGTGCTGCCTATGGTGATGCGGCGTATGCAGGTGCCGAAAACTAAGGGCGGCTATATCATTGCCGATGCAAAACGCGAAGCGGATAAATATGGCATCCCCTTTGGCCATGTTGCCGACCCTCTGGGTGCTGGTGTTGAGCGCTGTTACGCGCTGTTTGCCTATGCCCAGTCTCATGGTCTCGGCCTGAGCTTTTTGCAGAGTTGCGCTGAAGGTGTTTGGTCCGAGGGTATTCACTCTGAGAGCGATAGCGGGTTGCAGCAGCTTGTGGAACGGGCGGGACTGGATTGGACACAGGCGCGGCCACTGCTGGATGACGGTTCTTGGAGGCTATGGGCTCAGGATAATCTTGCCGAGCTCTATGGGCATAATCTCTGGGGTGTACCCAGTCTGGTCTACGGAAATACGAAAGTCTTTGGTCAGGATCGCCTCGATCGAATCGAGCAGGGGATTATTGAAGACCTTACTCAAAGCCCCTCGACAAACAATAATAAATAATAAAAATAACAATAAAGAGTATCTAAATGACCTTCTCTAATCGCATTACCCGATTAACCGGTACTCAGTACCCGATTATCCAAGCCCCCATGGGCTGGATTGCCCGTTCGCAACTGGCCGCGGCGGTGAGCAATGCTGGCGGTTTGGGCGTAATCGAAACCAGCTCAGGTGAGTTGGACAATATCAAACTGGAAGTGGCGCAGATGCGCCAGCTGACGGACAAGCCCTTTGGTATGAACGTGGCGCTCTCCTATGTGCGCGACAGCAATATCATCGACTTTGTGGTGGAGCAGGGGATTAAGTTTGTCACCACTTCTTCAGGTAGTCCGAATGTCTGCACCAAGGATTTTCAGGCGGCGGGGATCACTGTGTTTCATGTGGTGCCGACCTTGGAGATGGCCCTTAAAGCGCTGGATGCCGGTGTCGATGGTTTGGTGGTGGAAGGCGGTGAGGGCGGTGGTTTTAAGAACCCCAGTCCGGTCTCCACTATGGTGCTGTTGCCGCTGATTCGCTCGCAATGCGATGTGCCGATTATCGCCGCTGGCGGTATTGCTGATGGGCCTTCCATGGCCGCGGCTTTTGCTCTGGGTGCTGAGGGTGTGCAGATGGGAACGCGGATGCTCTCCTGTGCCGAGTCGCCAGTGCATAGCAACTGGAAAGAGGCAATTGTACACTCACGAGAAACCGATACGGTGTTTTTAAATCAGCAGGGCCGTCCGGCGCTGCGGGCGCTAAAGACGGAATTGACCGCGGGTCTTGAGCCCCTGGGTAAGTTTAATATTATGGAGCATATGGCCAATTTGCAGGCGCTCTATTTTGGTGGCGATATGGAAGCGGCGATTCCACTCCAGGGGCAGGTGGGCGGTCGCATCGACAGGGTGCTGAGTGCTCAGGAAGTAATTGATGAGACGATGAGCGGTTTTAGTGCTGTGATCAATAATCTTCATGGTCAATACGGCCAATAGGCACGCTTAAGCGTTATACTAAAGGCAGTTATTTAATAGATTGATAGAGGAATAGATGGCCGACTACGATGTCTTTAATGGTGATGCGGATGGTATCTGCGCACTGCTGCAACTGCGTTTTGCCGAACCGCGGGATGCCCAACTAGTCACCGGCGTAAAACGCGAGATTGACCTTTTAAACCGTGTTTATCCCGCGGCCGACGATCGTATTACCGTGCTCGATATCTCTCTGGATAAAAATCGCGAAGGCTTAAATCGGGCATTAGATGTGGGTGCTCAGGTATTCTATGTGGATCACCATTTTGCTGGTACTGTTCCCGCTTCCGCTGCACTTAAGTCGATGATCAATGAGGCCCCGGATGTCTGCACTTCGGTACTGATTAACCATTACCTCCGTGGTGCCTATCGGGAGTGGGCGGTGGTGGGGACCTTTGGTGACAATCTCAAGCGCACCGCTAATGGGCTGATTAAGAATCTGCACCTCTCGGCCGAGAAGGCAGAATTGCTGGAGAATCTTGGTATCTACATTAACTACAACGGGTACGGTGCAAATCTCGAAGAGCTGCATTTTGCACCGGATGAGCTCTATGGTTTGCTCAGTCAGTATCGCAGCCCATTCGATTTTATTGCCAATAACCGTCAAGCTTTTCAAAAGCTTGAACAGGGCTATCATCAGGATATTGAGGCAGCACAGTCGACTGTTGCTCTGGTGGAGGCTGATGGAATTGCCGCATTTGTGCTTCCGGATGAGCCTTGGGCTCGCCGTGTTAGTGGCGTCTATAGTAATCAGTTGGCTAATGATAATGCGGATCGTGGCCATGCGGTGTTGACGCTTAAGCCCAATGGCAATTATCTTGTTAGCGTGCGTGCGCCACTGAACAATAAAAAGGGTGCTGCGGCACTCTGTATGCAGTTTCCCTCTGGTGGTGGTCGTGAGGCTGCGGCAGGAATCAATGATTTGCCGGTGGATATGTTGGCGAAATTTTTAGACCAATTTAAAAAAGCGTTTGCCTCTTGAGTCTAAACTCTTGAATCTAAGCTTTTAAGACTGAGCTTTTAAGTCTGAGATTTTAAGTCTGAGATTTTAAGTCTGAGATTTTAAGTCTGAGATTTTAA
>CAJQKW010000105.1 GCA_905478975.1 uncultured Pseudomonadales bacterium
TGTCCATCAGCCCATGGGCGCACAGAATGGCGAATGCATCTGCCTGTCTGCCCTTTCAGCACCGATTAAACTGACCAACCCCTTTGGCTTTTTGATGAAGCCTTGGTTGCGTATCAACCCTATGTAAGGTTGCGAATCAACCCTACGTAAGGCTGCGAATCAACCTCATGTAGAGTTGCACATCAATCCGATGTATTCCCTGAGCCTCTGTCGCTACCACACGCCGACAGAGGCTGATTCAGCAGCAGCCTCTAATTGCCGATTGGCAATTCTCTCAAGCTCCATATTCCGCTACACTGCCCGCTCTTTAATTTGCACATAGGCGACGCTTCTTCCCATGGCCCAATACGTATACACAATGAATCGGGTGAGCAAGATTGTTCCCCCGAAACGCGAGATCCTTAAAGACATCTCACTCTCCTTTTTCCCCGGCGCCAAAATTGGCGTGCTCGGCCTCAATGGTTCCGGTAAGTCTACACTGCTGAAAATCATGGCTGGCCTAGATACTGAATTCCAGGGTGAAGCGCGACCTATGCCCGGCCTCAAGGTTGGCTATCTGGCTCAGGAACCTCATCTGGATCCGGACAAAGATGTGCGCGGCAATGTTGAAGACGGTGTTCGCGAAGCGGTAGATGCGCTCAAGGAACTGGATCAGGTCTATGCCGACTATGCCAGCCCCGACGCCGATTTTGATGCACTGGCAAAACGTCAGGGCGAGCTAGAAGAAATCATTGAAGCCTGGGATGCACACAATCTCGATCATGCCTTGGATGTCGCCGCCGATGCCCTGCGTCTGCCGCCCTGGGATGCGGATGTCACATCCCTATCCGGTGGTGAACGCCGTCGTGTAGCACTCTGTCGCCTGCTGCTGTCGAAGCCCGACATGCTGCTGCTCGATGAGCCCACTAACCACCTGGATGCTGACTCAGTGTTCTGGCTGGAAAAATTCCTCGAGGAATTTGCTGGCACCGTGGTTGCAGTAACCCACGATCGCTACTTCCTCGACAATGTCGCCGGCTGGATTCTCGAGCTCGATCGCGGCCACGGCATTCCCTACGAAGGCAACTACTCCACTTGGCTGGATGGCAAGGTCCGTCGTCTGAAAACCGAATCCAAGCAAGAGGCCACTCGACAGAAGGCACTCAAGCAGGAACTGGAATGGGTACGTCAAAACACCAAGGGCCGCCAGGCCAAGAGCAAGGCGCGACTGGCTCGCTTCGACGAGTTGAACTCTCAGGAGTTCCAAGCCCGCAACGAAACCAATGAAATCTATATCGCCCCAGGCGAGCGTCTTGGCGACAAAGTTATTGTCCTCGACAATGTCTGTAAAGGCTTTGGCGATCAGGTGCTGATCGAAGACTTCTCTGTGTCTATTCCCAAAGGATCTGTGGTTGGCATTATCGGCGGCAACGGAGCGGGTAAATCCACTCTATTCAGGATGATTGCCGGCACTGAAACGCCGGATAGCGGCACAGTGACCATGGGTGAATCGGTCAAGGTGGCCTATGTTGAGCAGAGCCGCGACGCCCTAAACGATAATCACAACGTCTGGGAAGCCATTTCCGGCGGTCACGACATGATCACTATCGGCAACTACGAGGTCTCTTCACGAGCCTATGCCGGACGCTTTAACTTCCGTGGTTCCGACCAGCAAAAGCGCGTCGGCGAACTCTCTGGTGGTGAGCGCGGCCGTCTGCATTTGGCCAATACCTTAAAGCAGGGTGCCAATGTATTGCTGCTCGATGAGCCGTCTAACGATTTGGATATTGAAACCTTGCGCGCCCTAGAAGAAGCGATTCTCTCCTTCCCCGGCTGTGTCATGGTTATCTCTCACGATCGCTGGTTCCTTGACCGCATTGCCACCCATATTTTGGCCTATGAGGGGGATAGCCATATGGAGTTTTTTGCCGGCGGTTACAGCGAATACCACGAAGACTATATTCGCCGCAAAGGCACAGACTCACAACCGACTAGAGTTAAATATAAGCGCCTGAGAGCGTAGGGAATGACTATGAGCAGCAGCATTTGGCAAAACCGACCCAATCTTGAAACCATGAATGGCGAGATGAACAGCGGTACTATCGTTGAACATCTCGGCATTAAGATTACCGAGGTGGGTGATGATTTTTTAACCGGTACCATGCCCGCTGACGCCCGAACCTTTCAGCCCTATGGCGTGGTTCACGGCGGTGCCAATGTTGTGCTCGCAGAGACACTGGGCAGTATTGCCGGTGCCCATGTCATTGATTTTACCACCACCAAATGTCTTGGCCAGGAAGTCAGCGCCAGCCACCTGCGACCCGTTTCAAGTGGCCTGGTCACTGGTACCGCGCGACCGATTCACCTGGGTCGCCGCTCGCATATTTGGGAGATTCGCCTGGAAGACGATCGCGGCAAATTAACCTGCCTATCTAAGTTAACTCTGGCCATTTTGCCTATGTAGGTGGTTGGGCGCTTTAGTGGCTCTAGCTAATTAGAGCCACTAAAGTCTATGGAGAAAACTCTACTCTGAACTGGTTTCTGCCTGCCAGCGAAATAGATTCATCTCAATAAAGACAAATGCCACCAGCCACATAAACGCATCCCAAAAATCCAAGAAATCACCCAGTAGACCCCAGTAGGCAGCCGCAGCAAACAGCACGCTGTAGAAAATTCCTTTGATCAGATTGCTCAGCGTAACCAATCTACCCTGGAAGCGTCCCTGCAACTGCAGCCACACATCCACTTCCAAAATAATCACCACTCCGACCCAAGTAATAGAGTTGATCACATCAACCCATGCCAACCATTGCACCGCCTGCCAGTCTTGTAATCTGCCAATCACCTGCTGACCATTGAGTCTATAGAGATCTTGACCATTCAGCGCCAAACAACTCTGAGTATCCAAGAGCGGATATTCATCGATAGTAATAATACTGGCATACCCCTGCCCCACCAGACCGCAGAGATTGTCGGCCAAACCTTCTAAAGAAAAAGGACTGATATCGTAGGTCAGCAGCATCTTGTCGAAGTAACCGTAAAAGGCGTAGAGAATAAAGCTATAGGAAAAAAATCGAAGGGCGATAAAGCCATATTTAACTCTCGGTTGCCGCAACACGCGATCATCGATAACCGAGGTCTCCAGCTCAAATAACAACAGCAGCACAACCCAAGCCGCGGTATCTATAGTGGCGGCGAATCCAGAAATTAGATCAGAAAAGACAATGCCCTGACTAAAAGTCTGCTCGGTGGCCAGCCATTCTTCTTGGAAGAAAAGGTAAATATTATAGGTTAGCAGTGCATAGACAGTGTATTTGAACAGGCGGAAAATAAACTGCGCAGCGGCAGGCTGATGGGTACTCATAAATTGTCTCTTAAGAAAGATGGTAATTACTGTTCTAAGCGATCTCTTTTATACCTTATTTACAGCGTCGCAGCTAACAGATATAGCAGCAATTCGAGACTCTGCTGATCAAGATAGTCAGAACGGCCATATCAGGGGCTGGCCAAACGGCCGAAATTACAACAGGCTATGAATAAACATCAAACTTGCTATGCGAGAACAGGAAAAGTACCACCAGGCCAGCGCTCAAGCGATGAGATCTTTTGCACTATTACTACGCGTTTTCTCGATGCCAAAAGACGACTCTCCCAGTGCACCTTTATTCGCTTTACCCGCCTTTATAAAAGGAAATGATTCACTCGGGAATATATGTCCCTTGCCAGCCAACCCAACTCTATAACCCATATCTCTAAAATAATACGCAACACTTTTGACATCATCAGAAACCCGAGTGTGATTTCCATAAGCGCCGTTTCTAACGGGATAAAGGCCGGTATATAGCTGTGATCGGGTAACCGTACACATTGCAGTTGCAGTAAACGACTGTGTGAACAACATACCTTCACGGGCTAATTGATCAATATTGGGGGTAACGGAATTTTTCGGTAAATTATCGGAACGTTGGTGATAGGCGCCCACGTCAAACCAACTCATGTCGTCAGCAAGAACCAGAACAATATTAGGTGAGTTTGGCGCAGATGAAGCCTCGGCGGACGCTGCCATTGTTGCGCCAAAACCACTAATTGTTAAGGCACTTAAGGCCAATATTTTTAAGATGGTACGCATATTTGCACTCGCTTTCAGACAGCAGCTATAACAAATCAGCATAATAATTTGTAGAAAAACCAATTCTGATCGCTGAATTCGATACAACTATGGCAGCTAATATTTGGACTTTATTCGAAGGCTTGGCGCTCTGAGCACAGCAGATTTTTTTATAGACCTAAACTACACCTCTATCCATAAACACCCTCATTTTATCTTATGCCACTGTAATAATTTTGGCGATTTTACATAAACTTTATAGCTCTCCTCTAATGATTTGATTCCGCAAATTGCCGAAATCATAAGAGGCTGCAAATAAACGTAAGACTTGCTATTTGAAATCAGATAACAGTAAATAGCTTTCATTGCCAATCCAAGATTAAAATCTACTTACGCGGAGGCGCAGCATTTATGAAATTAGATGTTATTCGTCTTTACCCTATTGACCAGAGTATTCTAAAAAGATGATGGCAGATCTTCAGCGCTACATATCCGGCTTACGTCATAACGGGTTAATTTGGATTTTGGTCCCCGGGGTCTTCTTTTGCTGGGGCTTTACTTCCACCTCGGTAGACATGGTGATCCCAAGAATTAAATCGATGTTCGATTTGTCCTATACATCAGCACTGTTAATTCAATTCAGTTTTTTTCTCGCCTACCTTTTTATTCCTATCCCAGCGGGTAAGTTTATTCAGCATTATGGCTATAGACAGAGTCTTTTTATTGGCCTGGCATGCACCGCTTTGGGCGTTTTACTACTGGCCCCCTCGGTCATGTTGCAGCTCTATCCAGCTTTTCTAGGCGGTATATTTATCGCAGCAAGTGGCATTGCCGTGCTTCAGGTCACAGCCAATCCTATGATCCTTGCCCTTGGCGATCCATTAACAGCTCCGCGAAGACTGATGTTTGCGCAGGCGCTTAATTCCCTCGGCACAACCATAGCGCCCGTTATAGCGTCAATTTCGATACTGAGTATAGATACCTTATCAAGTGACCAAATCAACTTATTGTCATTGCCAGAACAGGCAACGTACCACCAGGATAGTGCTCAAGCTTTGATATCTTTTGCACTATTACTCGGCGCTGTTCTTGGCATCTTATCTCTTCTTATCAGAGCTCTACCCCAACCGAGCCTACATTTGTCGCAAAAAAGTCAACCGGCGGATCATACGGGAATAACCTCTTATCTAACGCTTTTGAAAAAGCCGCAGGTTCATCTCGGTATGGGGGCTATTTTTGTCTATGTAGGCGCCGAAGTAACCATAGGTAGTCTGTTGATTAATTACATGCGCAGAGAGGATGTACTCGCTATCGAGGCCTCTGACGCTTCTGCTCTTGTCGCCATTTATTGGGGACTAGCAATGCTTGGGCGCTTTGCCGGAGTGGCGGCTTTAAAATGGTTTAGTGCCGAGAGAATATTGATGCTGGCTTCGGCAATGGCAATTTTTTTCGCTGCCAGTGCAATTATTTTTAGCGGCCCTTTATCAGCAGTTGCATTGATTTCAGTCGGTTTTTTTAACTCAGTTCATTTTCCGCTTATTTTCAGCACTACACTCCGCGGCCAGGGTTCCTCGGCACCAAAAATTTCCGCACTTCTGTGTATGTCTATCTGTGGTGGTGCCATCATTACGCTGATCGCTGGAAGCCTTGCCGATATAGCAGGTCTTAAGGCGGCATTTTTAGTCTGCATACTCTGCTATGGATACTGCCTCTATTTTTCGAACTATCATCGCAGACAGCAACAATAACGTTTTAAAACACGCCGCTAGCCTGACCCTTGACAGTGATAGTGATAGTGATAGTGATAGTGACAGTGTTGGTGAGAGCGGATGCCATCCACCCTCACTTCAATATCACTATTTCTTGACTCTCTTGTCACGAAGAAAAAACTTAGTCAGGTCTTTTTCATCCCCTTTACGCAACCAATCATCAGGAAATTCGGCCGCTTCTGAACGGTCGCCCTGTCGAAAAACTGCGCCAGTGCTGAATTTTTTGGTGTAGGGGACCGAATACTCTCCACCATCTGCCAGGCGCTGGTATAACGCTTTACGCAAGTCCAGTTTGACATTTATATAGCGCGGATCGTCGATCAGGTTACGCATCTCCTGAGGATCATTTTTAATGTCATAGAGTTCGTCCGTATCCCAGATGCCGTGATATTGAATAAGCTTGAAATTATCGGAACGAATAGCAAAGGTTGTCGGCGTACTCGGAAAATTGAATTCCCAATAATATTCATAGAGTAAACTATCGCGCCAGCCATCCACTTTCTCACCCTTGGCCAATTGCAGCAAACTCGCACCTGCGAATTGCGCTGGCTGCTTTTTAATACCGGCAATATCAAGAATGGTTGGTGCAATGTCGATGTTTGCGGCCATTTCTTCTACCACATAGTCTTGCTTGGCCCCGGGAATATAGGCCAATAGTGGTACCCGCATAGACTCCTCATAGGCATTGCGCTTGTCAATCAACCCGTGCTCACCAAACATAAAGCCGTTGTCACCCATCAGGATTACGGCGGTATTGTCGTCAAGATTATTGGCTTTTAGCCAGGCGTTGATCCGCCCCAAGCTATCATCAACTGACGAAAGTGCGCGGTGGTACTGGCGCTTGTATTCCTGCACGTTGAGCTCACTGTGATAGGGAAAGTCAACGCCGTGCCAACTATTGCGCTGGTTTTTGACCCACATAGGCTTGCCAGCGTAATTCTCTGCTGTGTCAGCTTGGCTATCGGGGACCTTGATCTCGGCATTGCTGTACTGCTCGCGATGTCGTTCCGCGGGATCAAAATTGGCGTGAACAGCCTTGTGTGACAGATAAACGAAAAACGGCTGACTGGTATCACGCTCGTCTGCGAGCCACTGCAGGGTATAGTCAGTCAGCTCATCCGTGATATAGCCCTTTTGCTTAACATGCTTACCGTTGATATTAAATCGACTCCATCGCCCATCGCGTTTTCGCTCTGGATAATAATCTCCCTGACCCGCAAAACTGAGCCAATGATCGAAGCCCGGTTGCGGATCATCCTGATGTCCGCCCATATGCCATTTTCCGAAAAACGCAGTTTGGTAGCCAGCTTGCTGTAAGTAGCTGGGAAAATAAACTGTACCTTCCTTGGCTGGTTTGTTGTTATCGACCACGCCATGGCTATGCATATACTGGCCGGTCAAGATAGACGCGCGACTCGGAGAGCACAATGCGGTGGTGACAAAGCTATTTTTAAAGTGGACGCCTTTTTTCGCGAGCTCGTCCATATTGGGTGTGTTTAGCACAGGATTCATAAAACCCAATTCATCGTATCGCTGATCATCGGTAAGTATATAAATGATATTCATCGGTTTTTTTTCAGGCAAATTGCCAGCGGCTATCGCCGATGGAATAACACAGGCATTGGCAAACAGAAAAATAAAAATCCTGACCCAGATTTTGTGGGTAAAGATAAATGTTGGCATAACTAATTCCTTATTAATGTTTTCTCACACTTAGAGTTTTTAGGTCTAAGCCTGGCGTACTGTATATAAAATGGTTTATTCGCGAGTTAATCTGATTGAACATTGAGCTTGACTACTTCAAGGTCAGGATCACGGGAAGACCCACCGACCATAATGCTGAAGTCGCCGGCCTCTACCTGCCAATTCATATCCTGATCGTAGTAAGCGAGCATATCCGCTGTAATATCAAAGTGAATTTCTCGCTTCTCACCAGGTTCGAGGGATACACGGGTGAATCCTTTTAGCTCCTTCACTGGCCTTGTCACCAGTGAATAATCATCGCGAATGTAAAGTTGGACTACTTCATCACCAGCGCGCTTACCCTTGTTAAGCAGGGTAACCGAAAGCTTCGTCGACTCACTTTTACCAATGGTAGAGCTAGACAACCTGGCCTGAGCATATTCAAACTGGGTGTAGCTTAAGCCGTCTCCGAATTCATGCAGATTGTTAGTCGGAGCATCGGCGTAGCGGCGTATTAAAGCGCTGGGCTTGTGATTATAAATAGCCTGCAAGTGACCCACGCTGTAGGGAACGGTGATGGGCAATTTACCACTGGGATTAACCTCTCCGAAGACGATTTCAGCTAGCGCCCTTCCACCCTGAGCGCCAGGTTCCCATGCTTCGACTAACGCAGCCACATTCTCAACGATCCAGGGCTCTGCTAAGGGTCTGCCATTTACCAACACAACAATGGTTGGCGTGCCCGAAGCATGAATGGCTTTCACTAGGTCTAACTGCTGACCAAATAGTCCAATCGAACTTCGTGCAACATTCTCACCCGAGGTTTTACCTTTTCTGTCATATCTCAGGGGGTTACTCCCAACTACCACTATGGCTACATCGGCAGATTTAGCCCGCGTCGCTGCTCTAACAATCTGGTCTCGCTCAATATGTTTTACGCTGCCGCCCAAATCAAAATAATCGATCTCAGTGGAACCCTTTGCCACCTCTCTGAAACCCTCAACAACGGTAGTAATGTTTTTCTTCGGCTGCTTGAGCACCCAATCACCCATAATCGAATGGTTATCGGCGTTAGGCCCGGTAATAAAAATTCGCTTTCCCTCGGCTAGAGGCAGTATTGCGTTGGAATTTTTGAGTAAAACAATACTCTGCCTAGCCAGATCCAAAGCGGTGTTCTTGTGTTCCTCGGTGAACATCATTTTTTCAGCCATCGAGGCATCAACCTGGGCGTTCTCAAATAGGCCGAGACGAAACTTGGCTAACAGCATCGGTCTTACCGCAGCATCTATTCTAGATTCAGATATCCGCCCTTCCTTGACCAACTCTACCAGTGGCTTTAAAAACTTAGGCCCATGCATATGCATATCGATTCCGGCATCGACACTTTGATAGACCGCTTCCTTAAAGGTTGGCGCGGTGCGATGCAGTGTTTTCAGCCTTTCGACATCCAGCCAGTCGCTAACAACAAACCCCTGAAAGTCCCACTCATCGCGCAAAACTTCGGTGAGTAGAAAATGATTAGCGTGCGCCGGCACACCGTTAACTTCATTGTGCGCCGCCATAAACGTAAATACGCCAGCATCAACAGCGCGTTTAAATGGAGGAAAGTGATCCTCTCGCAGTGATCGTAGTGATAAGTCCATAGGCGATAAATTAAGTCCATTGACCGGATCCCCACCGGCTACAAAATGCTTGGCTGTTGCTAGGACCTTTCTGTCACCCGCAAAATCGCCCTGTTGTAGGCCATTGATCACCGCCACGCCCATCTCTGAGACCAGAAAATCGTCTTCCCCGAAGGTTTCGCCAACCCTGCCCCAACGTGGATCCCTGGCAATATCGATATTCGGCGAAAATGCCCAGTGTGCGCCATTGAGCCGAACCTCGCGTGCGGTCTCAACACTTGACTGCCTGACTAAATCGAGATTCCAAGTGCTGGCCATCCCTATTGGAGAGGGATAGATAGTCGCCCCTTTGACTAGGCCATTGCCATGAATTGCATCGATACCTATTATCAGCGGTATTCCCAAGCGACTTTGACTGGCATATTGCTGCAGGCGATTGGCTTCATGTGGGTTTGTGACGTGCAAAAACGAACCAATCTTGCCCTCTTTGATAACCTTTGGAATTTGCGACGAATGCAGGTTGGGGTACATACCATAGGCATCACCAGCCTGCATTTCCTCGAGACTCATATGCTTTTCCGAAAGCGCAATATGCTCCGGCCCCACAAACTGAGACATCTGGCCAACCTTTTCCACTAGGGTCATTCTCGACAACAGATCGTCAACTCGGACATCTTCTGCAAGATCAGAGTTTTTGTAGGGCAGTAGTTCCTGGGCAAAAACGGAGTAGGATAATAATGATATTAAAGAAGATAGAATTATAAATTGTTTCATTTTTTTAACTAACCAGTTAGATTTTTTTATATTTAATTGAGAGTGCGCTGTACTAGATGCTATCCGATAGTTCTTTAACGCCCGTAACGTTCAAAAAAACCAGTCCTCGCTTTTCCTTCACGTCCAGCACGCACCCAGCTATCGGTTTCTTCTGGCCGTTCAGCATCAACCTGCGTGAGATAAGACCCAAGTTTCTCCTCTAGCAAGGCAACCAATTCCGGCATTTCTGCAGACAGATCACGCCTCTCACCCACATCCTCAGCCAGATTAAACAGTAGATTGCGCGCTGATACGGGGAAGTGAATTAGCTTGAATTTCCCATAGCGAATTGCAGAGTGCGGTTCACCTAAACCTACCCGATTGAAATGTGGGTAATGAAATATAAGCCCCTCATAAGGCCGCTTTACGTCAGCCTGGCTATCATCTAAAAGAGGACGCAAGCTCACACCGTCTAAATCTGTGGGTAAACCTTTTAGCGACCCCGCTAGCTCAGCCACTGTGGGCAACAAGTCATAGGAAATGACCGGTGTATTACTCTGGCCGCCAGGAGCAATTCCCGGTCCAGCAATGACAAAGGGCACCCGAATGCCGCCCTCGGTGAGGTCCCATTTACCGCGCAAAAGTGGCCAGTTAAGCCCCGCTTTATAGGGTTTTCCTTTATTCAATTGCATCGGCAATACCGGCATACCACCATTATCAGAAATAAAAATAATGTAAGTATTGTCTGCCAGACCAAGTTCCTTATACGCATCGAGCAAGGTACCAATCGAAAGATCCATATCTTGAACCATGGCCGCATAACCCTGATCATTATGTAACTTGCCTTTTTCACGCAGTGCTACTTCAGCAAAAGACGATTCGCTGTAAACAATATTTGAGTGCACAGCGTAGTGAGAGAGCTGCAGGAAAAACGGTTGCTGCTTTTCAGTCGATTCGCGCATAAATGCAATCCCTCGCGCAGTCAGTGAATCAACGCGTTTCGGATCTTCTTCCGCATAGCCTTTCCACTGGCTAGGGTTATTATCAAAATCACCCTCTTTATTCTTCGTTATACCATCGTGCAGGTCATAGCCATAACGAGCAGGATCTTCGTCGATATGCCATTTGCCAATGTGAGCCGCACGATAATTTTTGTCGATAGACTTCAGCACTTGCGGAATACCAACCTGATGGTGATCAGCCAGATTCTTGCCCATTCCTCGGGTGCGTTTCAGACGTGCAGGTGTCTTGCCAAACTGAATACTATAACGAGTAGGAGAACAGACAGGTGCCGCGGCGTAACCATTGGAAAAACGCAGCCCAGCCTCCACCAGTGAATCAATGTTGGGCGTAGTGTAAAAGTCACTCTTCGCCGTGGGCTTTTGCTTATCCATTGACGTCGACATGCTGGCCCAACCAAAATCGTCAGCAACAACTAGAATGAAATTGGGGGAGGTTGAAGCCGAGGTTGAATTCACCAATAAAAGCAAAAGGATCAGGCCTGTCATTGCATTTCGAGTAAGTTGGAAAAAATAATTCTCGCGCGTTTTCTTTAAACAAAATAAACTAATCATCACTATAACCCCTGCCCCTTATTACGGTATCCGGCTCCAATAACTCCCGAGCCAGAACCTATTACATTATTAAAAATATCAAACTCAGGCTCGGCAGCCACATGACTAAAAATGCCCTTACCTGCAGCCGGAAATAGCGGATGATTTATCACAGAAACAGCGGGACTAGTTTTAAGCTGAGCAAAATCGAGTGCGTAGGTATCAAGCTTATCTAGTTCACCGTCAAACCCGATAGCCGCGATAACAGGATTACTATCAAGTCGAATAAAGTTTGGCGAGACATTTCCAGAAAAAGCATTACCCTGCATATCCAGCGCCTTACCAGCCTGCCAACCCACCGTCACTTTGACACCCAGCCTTCCGCCGTCATCGACCACAAAAAGATTATTCCATAGATGCGTGTCACTGCCGTTAAGTTCGACAAGCGGATCGGAGCTCGGGGCGATAACATAGGTATTGTTGTAGATGTAGACGCCCTTAGACTGAATTCGTTTGGGTACTGAAAAATCACTCACAAATATAGTTTTACCCGGAAATTCGCTCTTGCCACCTTCAGGTCTTTTGATACCAACGCGGCGCGTGCCGTCGTGCACACTGACATTGTGCCGCCAAATAACATTTTTATTTTTACCTAGAATTTCTGTTCCATAGCCTTCATTGTCGAAACTAAAGTTATATTGAACCAATACGTTTTCATTACCATAATCAACATGCATGCCCGCCGAGTCATTGTGCCCTCGAGAACCAATGGCAATATTGCGCTGGGCAACAATATTTTTACTGCGGAAAAACCATGCACCACTGCCACGATTAACTGAGAGTTTAGGTTCGACCATGGCGCCTGAGCGGATGAAACGGTTTTTTTCCAATAGGCCATTCCACACACCATTAATCAACACACAGCTGCCACCTGTATCTTCGCAGCGGTTATTGACAATGCGCACATCGACATCGTAATCAGATGAGGTTCCGGTTATACCTTTAATCTTTGAGGGCCCATGGCGTACAGCGATACCAAATCGGGCTGTGTGACGTAAAAAGTTACTGTGAATATAAATATCGCCGGTGTTATACGCTGGTTTTTTGGCCTTGGCAGGCTGCGTTTCAAAACGAATTCCTGAAACAGATGTTTTGTTGAAAGACTTCCTTGCTTGAATGGGAAAAACCTCCTCAACCAACAGATCGTGAAAGTTGTAACCGCGCAAATTTCGCTTACCCGTATTCTTCACAAGAATGCCATAGGCGTTGATATCAGCCACACCATTGCGCTTCTTTTTCCGAAAATTCCTGATATTGAGCTTGCTCAGCTCAAGGTGGTCCTGATCGACAACCATAACGGCTGCCAGCGGCGCGCCACCGGGCATTGCTGCACCATCAATTATCGGCAGGACACCCTTTCCATAGGCAGTAAAATGAATCGGTGCTGCCGCAGTGCCGGACTCATCGATGACCAGTTGACCTTTAAATAGATCACCGGATTTAAAATAGACCGTATCACCAGGCTGTAAAACCTCTTTGGTAACGCGCGACAGACTGGCCCATGGGTTACTGGCCGTTAGACCATTATTTTTATCGTTGCCTTTAGAGGCACTTACAAAATACTGGCTCGGCTGACTAACAGCCACTGAGGGTAATATGAAAATCAACGCTGACAATAATGTCGCGCTTAAAACATTCAAACTGCATATTCTTTGTGACAACATTTTTTTAGGTCCATAGAAGGAGGCTACAAACAGAACTGGCGTCATGTAAAATTTCGATTAAAACCCAGTAATGGAGTATTAAAAAGCAACTGCAGTTGATACTGGTTATGAGTATAAACTGCAGTTTTGTGACGCTTAGAATCGAGCTCTAATGCCCAGCGAGATACGTCGATCTGAATCATACATACGCGCGATGGGACCATCAGCAAAGACACCACGCTGAACTTTACGGTCCTTAAGAAGATTCACACCATTTAATGTCACAGCGAAAGTATCATTGATATCGTAAGACATAGATGCATTCAACTGGCCTTTGTCATCGGTATAAAGCGGCTGCCCATTGGCTATATCAATTGATTCTGACACCAAAAAGCTATCACGATAGGTGTACCTTACTCGCGCTCCAAACCCCTTCTTCTCATAGAAGACAGTGAAGTTATAGGAATTCTCTGACAGACCAGAGAAATTAAGCGGGAACTGAGCCCTTTCACCATCAGTGGATAAAAATTCTGGCTCGTTAACGGTCATGTCACGACTGCCCTTTTGGTGGGCATAATTAGCGATAACACCTAGGCCATCGAATGGGGCGGGTAGATCTTTAAAGACATGCTGAAAAGACAGCTCAAGACCTTCAATCTTCCCGCCAGGCAGGTTCACCGGTGAAATACGGGTCACAATAACACCATCAAGACCATCCACAGTACAGGTTGGAAGCGCGTTAGATAGTCCGACATTGCCGTCGATAGCGCGCGGGTTACAGATACCACCAAATACACTTTCTTTACCAATAACGCTTTCCAAATCTTTGTAGTACGCACCCAAACTCAGAACACTGCCCTTGCGAAAGTAATACTCTAAGGCCAAATCTAATTGCTTCGCCTTGGTAGGCTGCAGTGTTGGGTCACCGACATTGACCGCTGTACTGGGAGTCAGAGGGTACTTAACCGTGGGTGAAAGATTAGCAAAGCTCGGACGACGCATGATGTTCGCGTACCCCAGTCGAATCTGAACCTTTTCAGCAGGTGCCAAGACCAAACTCGCACTTGGCAGCCATTCCGTATAGTCCTGACTATAAGACACCTCACGCAGAACGCCGTCATCAAGCACCTCATTACCAGAGGCTTCCTGTCTCGTATTGACACCGCGGACACCTATATTGCCGCGGGCAGGAATACCAAACCATGTAGTATCAAAGTCACCGCGAACATAAATCGCCACGGTGTCCTCTTCAACGCCAAAGCCCTGCAGCGGCTCCATAACACCCTCTGCGTCAAGATTTAGGATTTCTCGAATCTCGTCGCGTTGGTTTTCAACTTTCTCGGGATCCAGCGTAACGAAGTTATCAAGATAATTAGCATCAGCATTGAAGTCGAAGAAGTCTCCTGGCGTCGCCGCAAGGTACTCTGAAAGATCTGCCGCTGAAACACCAGGCCAGTTTGGCGAAACTTGGGACTGGCGTGCTCTGTTGATTGACCGCTGACTAGCTCGAACACCAAACTGTACTGACTTCCAGATATCATGATCGGGATGCCAGGTTACATCAATTTTTTCAGCAAACTCTTCATTGTCAAAAAAGCTATCTTGATCCTTGGTGACGAACATCGACCAGTAATTTGGGTCAAGCAACTGTTCATCCGAAACCGCTCCAGCAACTGGACCATACTCCAGAACATCACCATCTAGCTTGTATTCAAAAGGCACTCGAATTCGCGCACCGGCACTGTGAAAGTTTGCATTTTCGGGATCGTTAAACTGAAAAATGGACACCAACTGGCTGATAGCCGTATCGGAACCCGCGGCACTAACTTCAAAGATAACGTTAAAATTATCTCGATCCCACTCACCCCCTAGCGCGGCGACATAAGACTCTGTCTCACGATTTCCTGCACGGTTGTTAGAGCGCAGCTGGACACCATCATTGGGTGTTTCAGTATCGGTAGATACGTCTGTTCGACCATTCATGATGCCACCACCGATAACACCAGAGGTCAGAATCGGCACATCATAGCCGGCCACATTGACTAATCCAAAGGTGCCATTTGCCACACCATCAAGCTCTAAATCAGAGGTGGGCGTACCCATAAAAAGAGACTGGCGCATACTTTGCTTATCTAGATCCGTGTACGACCCTTCGGCATATAGCTTTAGATTATCACTAGTCTGCCACTCCAGCGAGCCTGAGAATGCAGTATTAGTCCGATGCTCGTTACCATAAACAGTATCACCAAAACCTGGTTTATAGTAAGGGTCACCAAGGCCATCGCCATCAAAATCAATCTGGCTTTGATCTGCGCTACGAACACCAGGCGATACCCGAAGGCTATCTTCACGCACCATTTTATCCGAGTGTGTGAGAGTCATAATCGCCCCAACATCACCTCGACTAGTCGAAAATTTTTCGCCCAATGTGGCAGAAAAAGACTCATTCCACTGGTCTGCATTTTCGGCATACTCGGAAACAACTCGCACAACACGCAGTGGTTTTTTCAGCTTCAGGCCGCGATAAGTCTTAACATCAATGGTGCCACCAAGAGACCCTTCGACCATATCAGCAGTAGGTACTTTCACCACATTTAGTGAGCGCACAAGTGCCGCAGGCAGGTCTTCAAAACTCATGCCTCCCCGACTATCACCGGACGGGGTGGTGCTTCTTCCATTAATTTCAATTCGGTTCTGGGAACTGCCGCGCACTGAGACACTCGAACCTATGCCGGCCGAGCGATCAATTTGCACACCGGGAATATTTTCTAAAACCTCTGCGACATTTTCATCGGGAAGCTTACCAATATCGTCTGCATTAATAATTTCCGTTAAGTTTGCCCGCGCTCGCTTGGCCGCCAGCGCTGACTCAAGACTTGCACGAATTCCATAAACAATCACTTCTTCAATGGCGCTTTCTGCGTTAGTTTCTTCAGCTACTTCTTCTTGAGCGATTGCCATTGAAGCACTGAGTGCAATCAAGGAAACGTTCGCCGCCAATATCGATCGGCGCCACATTGAAAATTTATATTTCATTACATTTCTCCCATTATCGCTGCATTATTTTAGTTATTAAAAGCAACTATTTTTCTTGTACATACGATAAATTATTATATTTTTAGGTCGTTATACCTTAAAGCTAACGACCTTCTCAGGGCTGCAGGCTTTAGTCTGCGTCGCGAACCAGTCTTTGAGCACTCTTCTGACTCGTGCGAACCTTGGGCTGATGTATACCCTTGGTAAAATCGACTACATATGCGTTAGCGCCAGTTGGTACTTTGTGCGAAGAGCTCCAAAAACTTAAGGTACTGCCCGGGAACACCGTGGTGTTTATAGCCGGGCTGGATTGATCAAAGGCAACAATTGACAAAAGCTCTTTCATATTAGGTAATCGCCAATCACTGTAACCAGCAAACTCAGCATCTCTTGCCCGCTTCATTGAACCACCCCAAATTAAAAGGCTTACCGCCCCGACACTACAGTCATCACCTGAAAGTCCTTCGGGGCACTGCTTCCACATCAAGCCTGTTACACCGTCTGTTACAGTCCCATCATTAACCGTATAACGATCATCTGAGGTATCGTTGGCCTGATATGAACCGGAGACCAACCTCTGCGACATACCAAGTGTCTTGCCTTTTAGAATGGGGATACCCGCAAAGAAGTTAACCACCCAGCCGTTAGCCCCATCACCTGCCACAGGATTCGAAGCCCAATGGGCCCCAGCGCCATTGGGGAATCGCGCGATATCAAGTGCTGGGTTTAGGCGGTTGGCATTGACGATTGTTGCCAACTCCACAACCGTTGGGACACGCCAGTTTTGGATACCACAAAGGGCTTCCGTATTAGTTGCGTCAGCCAGCAGATTTCGATCAGCCCATACAACCTTTGCGTTAGTTGCATGGATACCAGCGTTCGCCTCGGTTTTCATTTCCCAAACCAAACCGGTGACATTGTCCCTTACACAGGACCAACGGGTACCAGCAGCTTCACTGCCATCTGCTGCCCAAGCTCCGCCTTGAGCTGTCAGTGCTGAGCCGTCACTTGCAATCTTTGTAAAATCAAACGCGGCCACACCTGCGCCAACTTTTGTAAGCGTAAGATCAGCATCACGCCCCTGATCGCAATCTTGCGGAACGTGGCCTCCGTTGTTAATCGCTGTTGTACAGGACTCATTAGAGCCAGATGTGCCGCCACCACTGCTCACTATCCCAGTGTCATTTAGTGGGTTTTTAGGCACAACGGTGAGCTCATTACTGAGATCACTTTCATCAGCACCCGCTGAAGCCGTGACCGCAAAATAATAACTCTGCCCATTATCCAAGCCCGTTAAACTGTAGGGGGATGTGACATTTAGAGTCAGTTCGCCGCCAGGCAGTGATGCATAATTATCTGCACTGTCGATGCTTTCTTTGGCGACATAAAGGTTATAACCCGCGGCATTGCCAATTGCGCCCCAAGCAATCATCGCTCGAGCATTACCGGATGAGCGTACGCTGATAACCGGTGCGTCGAGTGCGATCGGCATAGCCTCCACCGTGACTGCTATGCTCGCTGTAGCTTCTAGATATTCACTGTCAGCAGCAATAAATGCCGTAATCTCCGCACTGCCAACGGCAATCGCGGTGACCAACCCATCGGACGAAACTGTCACCACATTTTCGTCACTACTGGTGTAACTGATTGCACCAGTACCCTCAACGCCACTGACAGGAACCGTTTGGGCTGTATCAAGTTCTATTGAGAAGGAGGGATTGGCGAAACTAATTGTCTGCTCATTCAATGGATCAACTGTAATGCTTGTGGTCGCTGATGCTTCCGAATAGGTGCTGTCGGCTGCTTTGGTCGCGGTAATGGTAGCGCTGCCTAGAGCATTTGCAGTGACCAGTCCCGATGCTGAAACGCTAGCAATACTGCTGTCACTACTAGTATAGGTGATCGCACCCGACCCCTCACCAGTACTCGCAACTATAGTCCGCGAGTTGCCGATAATTATATTAGTGCTATCAGCGGCGAAGCTGATGGCCTGCAGATGACTCCAACTCTTGGTCTCACCTGCCCCAGAGCTACCGCTTCCGCTTCCGCAAGCGGCAAGTAAAAGGCACATTATTGCAAGTGCGCTGACATTTTTTATTAACATTTGGAACCCCCAATATTTAAACTTTTATTATTTTTTTTTTCGAAAATATAGCGAAATTTTCCACTATTTTTCGCGTACCCTTTTTCACTCACAGCGACATTTTTATACCAGTAAAGAGGCTAGTTTAAAAATTCTTGGGCATCTCTTTCACCGTGATCGTTTTACTTTTATCCTTATCAAGCCACCGAAAATTATTTTGAATCGCTTTCTCAGCTTCAGGCAGCGTCCAATAACCATTGCTATCTTTATCCCAGCGCTTAAATTTTGATTTCAAAAAAGTACGGTTCATCTGCCGCATGGAGCTTGGACGCGTAATGAACTCCGACATTGTCCATCGGCCGTCGAGATTGGCATCAAGCTCTACATAGAGCTGTGATTGATAATTTCCAAACTCGATCATATTAAGCTCATTATCCTTATTAATATCGAAAGATCGCCAGCCCTCAACAGCATCCGCAGAGCAAATGCTTGGTTGTAAAGCTAAAAAACAAGCAATGCTAAATAGTGTTGTTTTCATGTCAGTATCCTGTTTAGTTTTTAAAATTTTTTAGTGGAGTTGTCACTGAATAGAGTGCTGAGGAGTTATTTCCTCCAATCCGTCACGGACATGTCGCCAACCTAAATTACGCAACTCTTCATGACGCTCCAACTCAACAAGGTAATCTTGATTCGTAGCGACATTTAGACCTTCAATGGGATCATTAACCTGATCATAAAGTTCTTGCGACACAATCTGCCCGGTATCACTTCCAACCCATGCAGTGTATCTATAGCGCTGCGTGCGAACGGTTTCACCCATGAGCAGTTGTCGTTGAACGGTTTCACCCATGAGCAGTTGTTTTTGGACATAGCGAGGAAATTGAGAAAAAACCGCTTCTTTCCAATTGCGCTGTGGTTTTTCAATTAGCGGAAGCAATGACGCACCCTCTAACGCATGCGGTGCGTCAATGCCCGCCAACTCAATTAAAGTCGGGTAAATATCGACAGACTCAACTAGTGCGCTGGTGCGAGCCCCTGGCGTTTTCATACCTGGAACACGAATCATCATAGGAACGTGGATATCAAGTTCGACTGTTGAATGTTTGGCCCAACCACCGTGATCGCCCAACTTGTAACCGTGATCGCTCCAGATTACGACAACGGTGTTCTCATCCAAGCCAAGGGCCGAGACCTTATCCAGAACTTTTCCAACCAGACCATCGGCAAAGGATATCGATGCAAGATAACCATGGCGAAGTCGGTCCCCCTCAAGCAGAGGCATGGGGCCGGGCTTGGGTGGCAAATTATCATAGTTCCAGATTTCCCAAGCTACTACCGCCCAATCTGGCGCGCCGACTTGTTTTGTGGTCGTTTGCGGTGCCGGCACCAGCGCGGGGTCATATTTGTCCCAGTCACTTTTTGGCGCCCTGAACGGAAGATGTGGGCTGTGTAGACCTACAGCGAGAAAGAATGGCTGTTGCTGCTGACTGAGTCGCTCAAGCTCCTTGAGCGCATGATTTACATTTTTAGCATCCGGCAAGAGCTCTTCGGACTCCCAAGACTCATAGGCAACCCTGGGTATACCGCGCTCTCTACGGTCTTTATAAAAGTCGGATGTCTGATCATAAGGAGCCTTGGACCAGCCATCGAGATCATCGTCAGCATCGTGATATATTTTGCCAATAGAAATTGTCTCGTAACCGTTTTGTTTGAAACTTTTATTCAAGGTTGTAATATTTGGGACGGTGGTTGAGACAGGCTGCTTAAGTCGCTTGATACCGGTTGTTGAAGGTCTTAACCCGGTTAACATTGCCGCGCGGGACGGTCCGCATAAAGCCTGCTGGCTGTAGGCGCTTTCAAACAGCACAGAGGATTCGGCAAAAGTATCTAGACTTGGCGTTTTGGCAACAGGGTGACCGTAACTGCCTAAATCGGGACGCAAGTCATCGATAGAAATCAGCAAAATATTAGGCCGATCGCCACTGTTAGCCTGCACTGTCATATCCGACTGCACGCTAGAACTGGCGAGCAGTCCGACTAAAGCCAAAACGCCATAGGGTAAACCCCACAATTGATCCACACTTTCACCTACGTTAAAAATTCTGTTTTTTATTATAATGACAATATTGTCATAAACAAGTGAATTTTGACAGCGGGCCTTGACAGAAAGAAAATGAGGTCGAGAATTGGTCAAACGGTAAAGCAGGTTTGTGACCTTGGAGATCAGGGTATCAGCGCCAAAGACGTCAATCTAAAGAGAGCTTTAAAGACGTTTCCTAGGGCAATTTTTTTTTGCGTCGGCTTAATGATGTAATTATCGCGATGATAGCTGCATAATGACGGCGCAAATTGAGGCTGATTTACCCTTACCCGTCAGTGCGAGGATCGGGCACACAAAATTTAGAGGTAGTAATGGTCGAAAGGAAATCAACACTTAGCGACATCGCAAAGCTGGCAAAAGTGTCCATCAAAACCGCCTCGCGTGTTGTCCGTCAGGAATCTAATGTCAGCCCCAAGACCAGGACTGCCGTCGAAGCTGCGATGAAAGCGCTTAAATATCGACCCAGTGTAGCGCCGCGGGCGACTGTAGGCTCCCGCTCTTACGTACTAGCTCTGATTTTTGACAATCCCAATACCAGCTATATTGTCGAACTGCTTCGAGGCGCTTTGGAGCAGGCTCGTAAAGACGGCTACCACCTCCTAGTAGAACCGGTCAATCTCGCCTCAGCCAACGTAGCCGAGGACATTACTAATCTGTTAGTCCAGTCTAATTTGGACGGTATGATTCTTCCCCCCCCGCTCTGCGACGACCCGGCAATTTTGCAGGCGCTTGTATCATCAGGGAAACCCTTCGCTCGAATTTCCCCCAGTATTTCTAAGGAGATTGGCCTTCGTGTTGAAATAAGCGATTATGCAGCAGCCAGAGAAATGACCATGAAATTGATCCAATTGGGTCATACATCTATTGGCTTTGTCACTGGCCGCCAAGGTACTGCAACAACTCGCCGCAGACTGGATGGGTTTTTATCGGCGATGAAAGATGCCAACCTAACAGTACCAGATAACTTTATTTTAGAGGGTACTTACGAGTATCGCTCAGGGCTTGAGGCAGGCGAATCGCTGCTAAAGCTGGCACAGCGTCCAACAGCTATTTTTGCCAGTAATGATGAAATGGCCGCAGGATTAATTGCTGCTGCTCATAAGTCGGGGCTCTCTGTTCCCGAAGAACTTTCAATTGCGGGATTTGACGACAGTGTTATTGCGACAGTTGTTTGGCCTCAACTGACAACAGTCCGGCAGCCTATTAAAGAGATGGCGGCTGCAGCCGTAAACATGGTAACCAAACAGTGTCGTGGAAAAACAAAAGATGAAGCCACTGTCCGAAAACTTCCTATTGACCTTATTATGCGAGAATCAACCGCACTCAAATCCTAGATAGATCTTGCGCCACAAAGCCCAGAGAGAGAAAGTTCTTCTGTCCTCCCAATCATCCTAACCTGTCGTCCCGACAGAGCGAAGCGATGAAGGATCTATCCAACTTGGTTTATAAAGACAGTTTGAGAAGAGCCACAGAGATCAAAGGGAAGCCTTTTTCTCATCAGCTTTCAATCCCTTTTGCCCATAGATGCAATAGACCGAATCCAATAATTCAGCCCCGAATTTAATACGACTAATGGCTCAGTGGCCACCTCGGCCTGCTCAGGGGTTTGATACTGCCCATAGACCACAACAAAAAGCTGGCGCTCTCCTGAAATTATATCGCGAATCCGCAGTTCACCTCCCGGCAGCATAATATTATCTGCCGCCCGCTCTGCCATTATCTGACTGCCGAAGGCGCCTAACTGCACCGTGTAACCATTGCCGCTGATATCAAATTTTGGGAATCTTGTGGCGAGTGCTTTTTTAACCGATGCTTTTCTAATAGGTGCTTTTCTAATAGGTGCTTTTGCAACAAGTGTATTTTCAACAGAAGCCTCAACCTGATCTGGGCGAGGTATTTCAGAAAGTACCAATCCATCCCTAAGCAAGGTCTCAGAACAGCTCCAGTTATCACTAGACTCCACCTCTCCCTCCGTCACCCCCTCACAGTGCCAACCCATATATTCCCCATCTGGGCCTGGAGATGAACGGGACAAATCTGAAGGGCTGAGCCCTGAACAAGCGCTCAGCATAAACGGCATCACCAACAGAAGCGGACGCAGGGTGCAGACGGATAAGGCATTTTTTAACATAGAATTTATCATTTAATTATTATTCTTGTTCTTGTTCTTGTTCTGAGCTTCAATCTCTCGCCCCCTGCATAGAGGAACCGAGAGTGGCTATTAAATCCCCATACGCGCGAGAACATCTAGTATTTGGCGCAGGATAAAAGCTAACTTTGGATGCTCAGACTCATATTCAAGACTCTTTTGCTCCAAGGTGTCACGCAGACCCAGCTCATTGATCGCCGGAGTGATCGTCTCAGCCATAGGCTGCTGAACATCTTCAAGGTGCAATATACCCATCACCATTTTGCCCAATAAATCCTTATCGGCGGCGCTGACATGTGAGGACTTAACAAGTTGCTCCTGCAAATCTTCCAATCGATTTTTTAATTCGTTTCGCTGCTCATGCTCTTCACTAGTGACCATATCTTACTCCATTTAGCCCGGCAACTTCTGGTTGTCTGGCAATATCTCCGGGTTTGTTCCTGAAGTATAGACCGTGAGAAAACCACCGTAGCGCATCACTTTAGTGCAGCCTTCCTGTGGATGGCATAAAAATTGCCTTAAGATGAGCAAGCGAGGGTTTTACACCCCTTTTCAGCTAAAAAAAGCACATTCATAGTGCACAGTATCACTACTTAACAATTTAACGCACTGCATTGGTGCGCTACTAAAGAGGAAAGTCCATGTTACTTCGATATCGCCATTTCGCAGCAGTCGCTTTTGCACTCCTGGCAGCCACATTTTCAACCCAGGTATTTGCCGACGAGCTAAACGCTGCAAACACTTCTTGGATCTTAACCTCTACAGCATTGGTGCTGTTTATGACCATTCCTGGTCTGTCATTGTTCTATGGCGGCCTAGTTCGTTCAAAGAATGTTCTCTCAGTATTGATGCAATGTTTTGCTATCACCTGCTTGGCATCGATTATCTGGTTTGCCTTTGGTTACAGCCTGGCATTTGGCGATGGCGGTTCCATGAACGCCTGGATCGGTAACCTGGACAATATCTTAATGGGCAACATCAAAGAAGATTCCATGGCTGGGGATATTCCCGAGTCAGTATTTGCCCTGTTCCAAATGACCTTTGCTGTGATTACCCCAGCACTGATCGTCGGCGCCTTTGCCGAGCGTATGCGCTTTAGCGCCATGCTGCTATTTAGTGCCCTGTGGCTGATCGCGGTTTACTCTCCAATTACCCACTGGGTTTGGGGCGGCGGCTGGCTCGGTGAGATGGGTCTGTTGGATTTTGCCGGCGGTACCGTTGTGCATATTACTGCTGGTGTTGGCGCCTTGGTTGCCGCTCTGGTGCTGGGCAACCGCAAAGGTTTCCCACAGCAGGCAATGCCTCCACACAACCTGACCATGACTGTTACTGGCGCCGGTATGCTCTGGGTCGGTTGGTTTGGCTTTAACGGTGGTTCTGCCCTCGCCGCCAATGGCGATGCCGGTATGGCAATGCTAGTGACACACATCTCCGCTGCAGCAGGCTCACTGGCCTGGATGACCATGGAATGGATCAAGCATGGCAAGCCTTCGGTTCTGGGTATTGTCACAGGTATGGTTGCTGGTCTGGGTACGATTACGCCAGCGTCCGGTTTTGTTGGCCCCGGTGGCGCACTGTTGATTGGTTTGAGCGCCGGCGTTATCTGTTACTACGCCACTCAGGCAATCAAGCAGCGCTGGAAAATTGATGATTCTCTGGACGTTTTCCCGGTTCACGGAGTCGGCGGTATACTGGGTACGCTGCTCGCTGGTGTCTTCGCTTCTGACGCCCTCGGCGTATTTAGCGGCCAGGGTTACAACGAAGGTATGAACATGGCCTCACAGGTACAGGTTCAAATCGTCGGTATTGTTGCCACATTTGCCTACACCGCTATTGTGACATTTGTACTGTTAAAACTAGTTGATGCCATGTTAGGATTGCGTATCGACGAAGAAAATGAAACTATGGGTCTTGATCTCGCAGAGCACGATGAGAGGGGGTATGATCTATAATAATAAGAAAGGATAGGGGAAAAAAATAACCGCCCGAACACCACCGCCGATCCGAAAAATGGATTAAAGCACTAGTGGGGTGAACCAGAGGGGCATTAAGCCG
>CAJQKW010000106.1 GCA_905478975.1 uncultured Pseudomonadales bacterium
TGATTTAGAACTCTTCCCCGATTGAGAGCTCTTCCCTGATTTAGCCGTGACCCATCATCCTGATGCTAGTCTAGTCGGCCTTTGAGACTTCTCTAACTTTTCTTTGCGGCGATTATCAACGCCCACTCTGCGACAGTATGTCACGGCTACCATTGCTACTCATGGGACTCACCACACCAGCCACCTCCATCTGCTCAATCAAACGCGCAGCGCGGTTATAGCCGACTCTTAACTTGCGCTGTACCGATGAGATCGAGGCTTTGCGGCTCTCGAGTACAAAGGCCACTGCTTCGTCATATAAGGGATCCGATTCTGGATCATCCTCGCTCTCTTCTCCCGTGCTATAGCCCGGTACAGGAATAGACGAGACAGCCGCTTCATCGGTGATATCGTTGAGGTAGTTGGGTTCGCCGCGACGCTTCCAGTCGGCAACCACTTTATGCACTTCGTGGTCGTCGACAAAACAGCCGTGAATACGTTCTGGGACGCTGGTGCCCGGGGGCAGATAGAGCATATCGCCGTTGCCCAATAGCTGCTCTGCGCCGCCTTGATCAAGAATGGTTCTTGAATCGATCTTTGAGGAGACTTGGAAGGCAATTCGTGTGGGGACGTTGGCTTTAATTAGGCCGGTAATAACGTCAACCGAGGGGCGCTGAGTGGCTAGTATTAAGTGGATACCGGCGGCTCGTGCCTTCTGGGCAATTCGGGCTATTAGTTGCTCTACCTTTTTGCCGACGATCATCATCATATCGGCGAATTCGTCAATCACTACAACGATGTAGGGCAGTGTTTCCAGAGCTGGTGCCTCTGGAGCTTCTTGTGTGGCATCCCAACCCATTTCATCTGGATTAAAGGTCCACAGGGGGTCGGTAATCGGCTCGCCAGCTTTAATGGCGTCTTCAATTTTACGGTTGTAACCCGCCAGGTTACGCACACCCAGTGCGGCCATCAGCTTGTAGCGTCGCTCCATTTCACCAACACACCAACGCAGGCCACTGGCGGCGTCTTTCATGTCGGTGATCACTGGCGTCAGCAGGTGGGGAATGCCATCGTAAACCGATAGCTCGAGCATTTTTGGATCAATAAGGATCAACCGCACTTCTTCTGGTGAGGCTTTAAACAGCAGGCTCAAGAGCATGGTGTTGATGCCAACAGATTTACCTGAGCCTGTTGTTCCTGCCACCAGCAAGTGTGGCATGCGGCCCAGATCGGCGACTATGGGGATACCTGCAATATCGTGGCCCAGTGCCAGGGTGACGGGTGAGCTGGAGCGGTCGTAGGCTTCAGATGAAAGTACTTCACTGAGGCGTACCATCTCGCGCTTTTCATTGGGAATTTCAATGCCGACGACGGACTTTCCGGGAATCACTTCCACCACGCGCACGCTGATTACGGCCATGGAGCGGGCCAAATCTTTGGCCAAGCCACTGATGCGGCTGACTTTGATGCCGGCGGCGGGCTGAATCTCAAACCTTGTAACCACTGGGCCAGGCAGCACTTCGACTACATCGGCTTTGATACCAAAGTCGAGGAGTTTGTGTTCGAGCAGGCGCGACAGGTGTTCTAGGGATTCAGCGGAGTAGCCATTATTACTATTGTTGTCGGCGGGATCTAGCAGGTTAATCGGCGGCAGTGAACCAATCACTTCGGTGTCGCCAAAGAGTGTCTGCTGTTTTTCACGTTCTATGCGTTTGCTGACCACCGGCTTGGCTTTGGGCGGCTGAATGGTCGGCGGGATGCGCAGCTTTTGCATCTTGGTTTCGACTTCGACTTTTGCCTGGCGTTCGAGAACCGCTTCTCGGGACTTGGCTTTTTCGGCGCGGGCGATTTTCATTGCCGCAAGCTTGCTCCGTGCTCGGTCGTAGAGATCGATGGCGGCAAGACCGAGGCGGTCAATCAGCGAGATCCATGAGATATCGACAAAGACGGTGAGTCCGAACAAGAACAGGGACAGCAGGATCAAGGTGCTGCCAACATAGCTGAATACTGCCATGGTGGCTTCGCCGATCTTGTTGCCGAGTATGCCGCCGACGCCAAAGGGATAGCTGTTGTGGACTTCGGCGTATTGAATGTTGGCCAGTGAGGTGGCGCTGATCATCACCAGAATAAAACCGATCACCCGCAGGGTGAAGGTCACTGAGTCAAAGGCGTCTGCTTCACGGAGTATATAGGTGCGCAGTATCTGTATTGCTCTGACGGCAAGCAGTGCAGGAAACAGGTAGGCCATCACCCCAAACAGCGCAAAGAAGATGTCGGCAATCCAGGCGCCAGCAAGACCCACGGCATTGTTGAGCTCGCCGCGGGTGCCGGTGTGTGACCAGCCGGGATCATTGGCAGAGTAACTGAGCAGGGCTAGGAGCAGTATCGAGCAGAGAGCAATCCAGCCGATTAATGCGCCCTCGGCGAGCAATCGCTTGCCGCGGGTTTCGTTATAGCTGGCTTCCACTGGTGCTGGGTTACGCGGCTTTCGCTTATCTGTGCTCAACGGGTATTTCCCTGTGTGTTAATGCAGGGGCAATTGTAGCCCGTTGAGAATTAAATGCTATGTTTGAGCCGCGCTTAATCGCCCAGTTGCCTAATCAATTCAGCATCTTAAAGTGTGCGGGCCCTAAAGATAGTGTAAAAACTTATTTGTCCGCGCCATGGGATTGATTATGATGGCGCTCTGTTTTTAAACGCTGCCTTTATTGGCCTTCGTTCCCATACAAATCGCATATATACAGAGTAGAGAGAGACCATGTCTGAGACACAACATTATCCACTGATTATTTTAGGTTCTGGCCCCGCTGGCTGGACCGCTGCTGTTTACGCCGCAAGGGCCAACCTGAGCCCAGTCGTTATTACTGGCATTCAGCAAGGTGGTCAGTTGACCACTACAACGGATGTGGATAACTGGCCTGGTGACGCCGATGGCGTCCAGGGGCCAGAGTTGATGGAACGCATGCAAAAGCACGCGGAACGCTTTGATACTAAAACGATTTTTGATCATGTTGATGAGGTGGTTCTCGACGAGCGCCCTTTCCGCCTCAAAGGCTCCAACAACTATACTTGCGATTCGCTGATTATTGCTACGGGTGCCTCGGCGCAGTATTTGGGGCTGCCCTCTGAAGAGGCGTTTATGGGTAAAGGCGTCAGTGCCTGTGCGACCTGTGATGGTTTTTTCTATCGCAATAAGCCGGTTGCGGTTCTCGGTGGCGGTAATACTGCTGTGGAAGAAGCGCTCTATCTGTCGAATATCTGTAGTGAGGTGACATTGATTCACCGTCGCGATGAGTTGCGCGCGGAGAAGATGCTGCAAGATAAGCTCTTCGAAAAAGAGAAAAACGGCAATATCACCATTGAGTGGAGCCACAATCTCGACGAAGTACTGGGTGATGATGCCGGTGTCACTGGTGTGCGCATTAAGAGTACCGCTGATGGCGCTACCAAAGATCTGACTGTCGATGGTGTGTTTATTGCCATTGGCCACAAACCCAATACCGATATCTTTGCCGACAAGCTGGCCATGAAAGATGGCTACTTGACGATTACTGGCGGCATGGCGGGCAACGCAACTGAAACCAGCGTACCTGGCGTATTTGCTGCTGGCGATGTGGCTGACCATGTCTATCGTCAGGCGGTGACTTCTGCGGGCAGTGGCTGCATGGCAGCACTGGATGCCGAGCGTTTCCTGGATCAGTAATTAAATAGCAACTCTGGAGTCTGTTTGTGCAGATACCTCTGCTCGATGATGACAATCCCCAGTTTCCCGATCCTCGGGGTGCCTTAAAGGAACCCGACGGCCTGCTCGCCGTCGGCGGTAATCTGCAACCGCAAACTCTCCTGAGTGCCTATCGCTCAGGTATCTTTCCCTGGTATCAAGACGACGACCCGATTCTCTGGTGGAGCCCTGCCACCCGCTGTGTGCTGCCACCCTCAGATCTGCACTGTTCAAAGAGTCTGCGCAAGACGCTGCGCCGCAATGATTATCAGGTCACTATTAATCATGCCTTTGGCGAGGTCATTCAAGCCTGTAGTGCACCCCGCGACGATGATGGCGGCACCTGGATCACTGAGGAGATGATGGCGGCTTATCGCCAACTGCATAGTCAGGGGCAGGCTCATTCGGTTGAGGTCTGGCTCGAGCATAAACTGATTGGCGGGCTCTATGGCGTGGCGATTGGCAGTCTGTTTTGCGGTGAGTCAATGTTTAGTCGCCAGGCTAGCGCCTCGAAAATAGCGATGGCCCATCTCTGTCGCTGGGGCTTGGAATCAGGCCTAGAGCTTATCGATTGTCAGCTGGTCAATCCCCACCTGGTTAGCCTCGGTGCTGTGAGCATTGAGCGCAGCGCATTTCTAACTCAGCTCTCAGAGTGCCGGGATAAGCCGCTAAATTGGCCGTCCCCCAGTAGTGGTGAAGAGTCCAGCAGATTGCATTATCAGTGGTAATCAGATGGCTGAAAAAATCTCATTGAGTATCCTCCGCCGCTGAACTACTCTTGTGTCTATTGTCGAAGAGTACGTCCACTACAAGGTAGCAACATATGACCCGCGATATATCGCCAGATATAGGCACGATCAAGCTCTGTTTGACCGAGGCCCATGACTGTAGCTATCTGCCTGACCGACAGTCGACAACCGCTTTTGTCGACCCTGAAATGCGCATTGATGTTGAACTCTACTCACGCATGACCAAGCTCGGCTTCCGCCGCAGCGGCCCCTTTCTCTATGCACCCAAATGCTCTGGCTGCAATGCCTGTATTCCGGCGCGCTTGCCGGTTGACGACTTTAAACCGACTCGGGGGCAGAAGCGCTGTTGGAAGAAAAACGACGATATTATGGTTGAGCAGCTGGACAGGATTAATCTTGGCGAGCATTTTCCGATCTATGCACGCTATATAGAAGAGCGCCACAGCGACGGCGATATGTACCCGCCCTCGCGACGTCAGTTTGAAGATTTTCTCGGTAACCCCTGGGAGTGTACTCAGTTTCTCGAGTTCAGATTGGGCGATCAACTGATCGGCTGTGCGGTGATCGATGTGATTGAAAATGGGCTCTCGGCGATCTACACCTATTTTGATCCAGACTTCTCCGACCGTGGTCTCGGGGTGCTGGCGATCCTTGTGGAGATCGATCTGGCTCAGCGTCTTGGCCTAGAGCATCTCTATTTAGGCTATTGGATTTCCGGCTGTGACAAAATGAAATATAAGACCAATTACCGCCCCCTTGAGCTGTACAGACAAAATAGCTGGCGAATTGCCGAATGACTTTGCTATACGGGCGGATTTAGGGCAAACTTGCCGCGCTTTTGGGTTCCGCTTAGGTGTCCATTTAGCATTGGTTTTAAATAATCTCATTTGACGGGCACTACATTAAGCTTATGGCGAAAGAAGATCACATTGAATTTGAAGGCGAGGTCATCGACACTCTGCCGAACACGACTTTTCGAGTGAAGTTGGAAAATGATCACGTGATCATTGCCCATATCTCTGGAAAGATGCGCAAGCACTACATCCGTATTCTTACGGGTGACAAGGTTAAGGTTGAGATGACTCCCTATGACCTAACTAAAGGTCGTATTACTTTTAGAGAGCGGTAAGCTCAGTCCTTTTCACACTATAGCGTGCATAAAAAAACCGTCCCATGGGTTCCATAGGACGGTTTTTTGCTGGCTGTCATTTACTCGCCGGGATTTACTCGCTAGTAGCCAGCTCATCCTCAGTGTGTACAACCAACTCGCCATCTTCGACCCGCACAAACGCGGTACCGCCCTTCTCAGATAAGCTGCCAAACAATACTGCTTCAGCCAGTGGCTTTTTAATCTTCTCTTGCAGCAATCGATCCATTGGCCGTGCGCCCATCTTGGCGTCGTAACCATTTACCGCTAACCATTCACGTGAATCGTCATCTATATCCAGGAAGACTTTCTTGCTGTCCAGTTGGGACTGCAACTGCACCAAAAACTTGTCCACCACCGTGGTAATCACATCCATGGACAGCTCAGCAAACTGCACAATGCTGTCGAGACGGTTGCGGAACTCAGGGGTAAACATTTTCTTGATCGCTTCCATACCGTCGGTGCGGTGATCCTGTTGCGCAAAGCCCATAGACGAACGGCTCATTAACTCAGCGCCGGCATTGGTGGTCATAATCAAAATAACGTTGCGGAAATCCGCTTTGCGACCATTGTTGTCGGTGAGCGTGCCGTGGTCCATAACCTGAAGTAACAGGTTGAAGACATCCGGGTGGGCCTTTTCCACTTCGTCTAAGAGCACGATGGAATGCGGGTGCTTGTTAACCGCGTCGGTTAATAAGCCGCCCTGATCATAGCCAACGTAGCCTGGAGGCGCGCCGATCAGTCGCGATACGGTGTGACGCTCCATATACTCGGACATATCAAAGCGCATCAGATTGACGCCAAGGATATTCGCCAGCTGACGGCTAACTTCGGTTTTACCGACGCCAGTGGGGCCGGCAAAAAGGAAGCTACCAATAGGCTTAGTGCCTTCACGCAATCCAGCGCGAGCCATTTTGATCGAGGTGGTGAGTACATCGATAGCTGGATCCTGACCAAATACCACCATCTTTAACTTCTCAGACAGGCCTTTGAGCTGCTCTTTATCCGAGCTTGAAACACTCTTGGCGGGTATCCGGGCAATCTTTGAGATAACCATTTCGATATCACTGACACCGACGGTCTTCTTGCGCTTGCTGGCAGGCTGCAGACGCTGATAGGCGCCGGCTTCATCAATTACATCGATGGCTTTATCGGGCAAGAAGCGATCATTGATATGTTTGGCAGCCAATTCTGCAGCGACTTTTAAGGCCGGGTTACTGAACTTTAGATCGTGGTGCTCCTCAAAGCGCGATTTCAGGCCCTTGAGAATTTGATAGGTCTCGTCCACCGACGGCTCTTCCACATCAATTTTCTGGAAGCGTCGCGACAGGGCCTGATCTTTCTCAAAAATACCGCGGTACTCTTGATAAGTGGTCGAACCAAAGCAGCGCAATTTGCCTGACGAGAGCAACGGTTTGAGCAGATTGGACGCGTCCATAACGCCACCGGATGCTGCTCCCGCACCAATTATGGTGTGGATCTCATCGATAAACAGGATCGAACCATCCCGCTCACCCAGCTCGGCAATAATGCCCTTGAGGCGCTTTTCAAAATCGCCGCGGTACTTGGTGCCGGCCAGCAGACCACCCATATCTAATGCGTAGACGACACTGCCTTTTAATGGCTCTGGCACTGCGTCTTCGATAATCAGTTTTGCCAGACCTTCGGCGATGGCGGTTTTGCCTACACCGGATTCGCCGACTAACAGCGGGTTGTTCTTGCGCCGTCTCACCAATATCTGACTGACCCGCTCGACTTCTGCGGCACGTCCGATCAGGGGGTCTATATTGCCCAGGGCAGCCTGTTCGTTGAGGTTGGTCGCAAACTGACTGAGCAGGCTCTCTTCCTGAGAATCAGTGGCCGTGGCAGACTCTGCGTTGCTTGTGGAGTCTTCACTGCTGTTCTCGGGCTGATCGACATACTTCGAGATGCCGTGGGAGATGTAGTTGACCACATCAATACGAGCAATATTCTGTAGCCGCAAAAAGTAAACCGCCTGACTTTCCTGTTCACTAAAGATCGCAACAATCACATTGGCGCCGACCACTTCGCTGTGGTTAGCCGAGTTAACTTGGAAGACTGCGCGCTGTAATACTCGCTGAAAACCGTGTGTTGGCTGAGTCTCTTGCTCCAGTTGAATGTCTGAAATGATTGGCGTCGTCGAGTCGACAAACTCAATAAGATCTTGCCGCAGCACGCTGATATCCGCACCGCAGGCTTTGAGCACATTTGATGCCGAGGCATCATCCAGCAGTGCCAGAAGCAGATGTTCGACAGTCATAAATTCATGACGCTTGTCTCTGGCACTCTTGAACGCCAGATTGAGGGTAACTTCCAGTTCTCTACTTAGCATAGTCTTTACTCTTCTTCATCGTTACAGGGTTCTACTTCACATAAAAGCGGGTGCTGGTGGTCCCTCGAGTACTGATTAACTGTGCCCGCTTTCGTCTCTGCCACATCCTTAGTATAGATGCCACAGACGCCCTTTCCGTCGGTATGAATACTTAACATGATTCGCGTAGCGTTTTCGCGAGTCTTTGAGAAAAACTTTTCCAGTAATTCGACGACAAATTCCATCGGTGTGTAATCGTCGTTTAATAGCACTACTTTGAACATTGATGGCTTCTTTAGCTTCGGCCTTTCTGTTTCGACCACAGTATTGCCGTCATGTTGCCAAGAAGGTATATTTTTATCGTCACTCATACAATTTTTGCCAATTAGTTTACATTTAGGGTACGTCTTTCATCTTACATCAGATTGGTGATTCTGCTAAACGATGAGCGGTCTTGACAGGGATATTCAACTATTTACAGTGGGCGCAGCTTGTAACATCTTGTCTTTTTACAACGGAATGGGAAAGTACAAAATGGAGAGGCAAAAAGCATGGCAGATTCAGGTAGAGTTAAGTGGTTTAGCAATGATCGGGGCTTTGGGTTTATAGAGCCTGACAATGGCGAACGAGAGCTGTTTGCGCATCATCAAAACATCATTATGGAAGGCTATAAAACACTAAAATGTTTTCAGCGGGTCACCTATGAGGTGGAACATGGCGAGAATGGCCGCCACGCAGTGAATATTATCCCCGGTGAAGCACCGAAACCGCAAAAGAGTAGTGATACTCCAAAATCGCAAATTTCTAAGGCCGATGTTTAGGGCCGCTTTTTAACGTTGCTGTTCAGAACAGCTATTCAAAGCGACTATTAAAAGCGACTATGCAACGCAGCTATCGACAACAATAATCAATAGATAGAAAAAAACCGGCTGCGAGGCCGGTTTTTTTAATGGATCGAAAGAGCACTTGTAGAGAGCCCTTGTAAAAGAGCCCTTCTAAACGAGCAATTACATATTTTCGATCATTACATCGCCGAACTCTGAACAGGACATCAATGTTGCATCGTCCATCAGTCGCTCGAAATCATAGGTGACTTTCTTTTCAGAGATAGCCCCTTCGATGCCTTTGATCACTAGGTCAGCAGCTTCGCCCCAACCCATATGACGCAACATCATCTCAGCTGAGAGAATCAGTGAGCCAGGGTTAACCTTGTCTTGGCCAGCATACTTAGGTGCTGTGCCGTGAGTGGCTTCAAAGATCGCAACGTCATCAGACAGGTTAGCGCCTGGTGCAATACCAATACCACCGACCTGAGCGGCCAGCGCATCAGAGATGTAGTCGCCATTCAAGTTCAACGTGGCAATCACGCTGTACTCATCTGGACGCAGGATAATCTGCTGTAGCATGGCATCAGCGATGACATCTTTAATCACGATGTCTTCGCCAGTGTTAGGGTTCTTAATGACGTGCCATGGGCCACCATCTAAAGGCTGTGCATCGAACTGCTCGCGAGCTACTTCATAGCCCCAGTCACAGAAAGCACCTTCGGTGAACTTCATGATATTGCCCTTGTGAACGATAGTCACAGACGGCTTGTTTTGGTCGATGGCATACTGAATCGCTTTGCTAACAAGACGCTTAGTGCCCTGCTCGGATACGGGCTTAACGCCGATACCACAGTTTTCGTCAAAACGAATCTTAGTGACACTCATCTCTTCTTGCAGAAACTTGATGACCTTCGTGGCTTCTTCACTGCCGGCCTTCCACTCAATACCTGCGTAAATATCTTCAGAGTTCTCACGGAAGATGCACATATCAACTTTGTTAGGCTGCTTGACCGGTGAAGGAACACCGTGGAACCAACGCACTGGACGCTGACAAACAAACAGGTCCAACTCTTGACGCAAGGCAACATTCAGCGAGCGGAAACCGCCGCCTACAGGTGTTGTCAGTGGTCCTTTAATAGAGACGGCATATTCTTTAACCGCTTCTAATGTCTCAGCGGGGAACCAGTCACCCTCGTACAGTTCAGCGGCTTTCTCACCACAGTACACTTCCATCCAAGAGATCTTGCGCTCACCGGCATAGGCTTTCTTGATCGACGCGTCGATAACTTTAATCATCACCGGAGTGATATCTACGCCAATGCCGTCGCCTTCAATAAAAGGCACGATTGGATTGTGAGGAACGTTGAGTGAAAAGTCTGAATTGACGGTTATTTTTTTACCAGATTCGGGTATCTGGATATGCTGATATCCCATTAGTGTCTCCGCGGGGTTAAAGTTATTTGTAAAAGATTTACCAAAGGCGAACATTTTAGCATCATTTCTACCCTTTCTTGTAACCCTGTTTCATTTACAATAAGAAAAAACTGAGAAACCTGTGTCTAAACTACTCCTCTTTAACAAACCCTTTCATGTCCTGAGCCAATTTACCGACTCAGAGGCGAGAAAAACCCTGTCTGAGTTTATTCAGATCAAAGGCATCTACCCTGCTGGACGTCTTGACTATGACTCTGAAGGGTTACTTTTATTGACCGACGATGGTCAACTTCAGGCACAGATTAGCAATCCAAAATATAAGCTCAATAAGATCTACTGGGCTCAGGTGGAGGGCACAGCTACCCAAGCACATTGCCTAGAGCTCATTAAAGGCGTGGATCTTAAAGATGGACCCGCCTCGGCAGTTGCCTGCCGTCTGATGCAGCCGCCAACGTTGTGGCCCCGAGTTCCACCCATCCGAGAACGCAAAAACGTTTCAGACAGCTGGATTGAACTCACTATTAATGAAGGCCGTAATCGGCAGGTACGACGGATGACTGCCGCTGTAGGATTGCCAACACTGCGCTTAATTCGCGCTGCCATTGGCGACTGGAAAGTTACAGATGTACTCCCTGGAGAGTATCGAATTGAATCTGTGGATATGCCTGAGGCTAAAAAAACAGGCGCGAAAAGACCTGTGGGTACAATCCGGGGGAAAGGTCGACCTCCGGCAAAAAGCCCTTCATCAAGCTCTTCAACAAGCACTTCATCAAGAAGACCGCCATTAAAGAGAGGCCGCTAATCGTGCCGAATAAAATACATCTCACCGTCGCCACTATAGTCGAGCGCGACGGCCAGTTTTTGATGGTCAAAGAAACCAAGAATGGCCGTCAGGTAATCAATCAGCCTGCGGGCCATGTGGAGCCGGGTGAAGATATTCAGGCCGCCGCCATACGCGAGACCTTCGAAGAGACCGGTTGGACGGTGGAGCTCAGTGGCTTCCTCGGTATCTTGACCTCCTACAATGAGATCAGCGGTATCACCTACTACCGTTTGGGCTTTGCCGCCAAGGCTGTAGCGTTTAACCCCGAGGCAGTAATAGACCCGGATATAGATTACGCCCTGTGGATGAGCTACGAGGAGATTCAACAAAACCTCGAGCAGCTGCGCAGTCCTGGGGTAATAAGCTGCCTAGAAGATTACTTGGCCGGGCGCATTTTTCCTATGGAAATATTTCGCAACACTTTATAGTGGTCACCTTCACGGCAGCGGCCTGAAGCGAACTCCTCTGTTATTTACTTGGTAAACCATGAGCAAAGTAGAAAAAGTCATAGTCGGCATGTCCGGCGGCGTTGATTCCTCCGTCGCAGCGCTGCTTTTAATTGAGCAGGGTTACAGCGTCGAGGGCCTGTTTATGAAGAACTGGGACGAAGATGACGAGACCGAATACTGCACCGCTAAAGCGGATCTAGCAGATGCCCAGCAGGTTTGCGACAAGCTCGGCATCACCTTGCACAGGGCCAATTTTGCCGCCGACTACTGGGACAATGTCTTCGAGCACTTTCTCGAAGAGTATCGCGCTGGCCGCACCCCTAACCCGGATATTCTCTGTAACCGGGAAATCAAATTTAAAGTGTTTCTCGACTACGCCCAGATTCTGGGTGCCGATGCCATTGCCACTGGCCATTACACCCGCCTTGCCGAGGTGGATGGTCAAACCCAGCTTTTAAAAGGATTGGATAACAACAAAGACCAAAGCTACTTTCTGCATGCCGTGGAACAGAGTGCCTTTGCTAAATCGCTGTTCCCTGTGGGCGAGCTGGAAAAGCCTGAAGTGCGCCGTATTGCCGAAGAGCATGGCTTTGTTACCTCAACTAAAAAAGACAGCACCGGCATCTGCTTTATTGGCGAGCGCCGCTTCAAGGATTTTCTTGAGCAGTATATTCCGGCACAGCCCGGCAAAATGGTGACCCCAGAAGGTGTGGTGATTGGCGAGCATCAGGGTCTGATGTTTTATACCATTGGCCAGCGTCAGGGTCTTGGAATTGGTGGGGTCAAAGATAGCCCCGACGAACCCTGGTATAGCTTACAAAAAGACCTTACAACGAATCGCCTAGTGGTCGGTCAGGGTACACAGCATCCATTATTATTTACTGATCATCTGCGCGCCGAGGGTATGAATTGGATCAATGGCAAGCCCGCCGCTGCATTTACCTGTATGGCCAAAGCTCGCTACCGTCAGCCCGATCAGCAATGTCTGGTGACGCCAACAGCCACTGGCTGTGAGGTGCAGTTTGATGAGCCGCAACGGGCCATAACGCCGGGCCAGTCAGTGGTGTTTTATCAGGGCGATCACTGCCTTGGTGGTGGCACCATTGAAGCCACGTGGAATGGTCAAATGGAAGTCGCTGATGTTTGCTAAACCCACGCATGATCAAGCTATGGCTCTAGCAGCCGTATTTCAAGCCTGCCACTTGGTGGATAAGCTGGCCAATACCGGCGAAGCCTCCACCGATGAGATGGAAGTTTGTATCAGTGCCCTGCTCAATCAAGATCCAGACTCTTTAATCGATCTCTATGGTTCAGAGCAAAATCTGCAAACCGGTGTAGCAGCTATGACCCTATTGCTCGGTGAGCATAAGGGCAATGACGTCTTCAGCAGTGTTATCCTGGTTTATGGCATCTCGATTCTCAGCATTGAACGGCAGTTGGATAGCCGTCCGGTAATGTTAAAAAATATTGCCGAGGGCATCGATAGCGCGACTCGCCAGGCCGAGCACTTTTCTGTTATTCACGACAATGTGTTTGCCAATATTGCCTCGCTGTATCAACAGACGATCAGCACATTGCGCCAGCGTATTCAGGTCAAGGGCAATCCCATTTATCTACAGCAGCCCGGTGTTGCCGAGCGCATTCGCTGCCTGCTGTTTGCCGCTGTCAGGAGCGCCTTTCTCTGGCGTCAATTAGGCGGCAAGCGATACCACCTGGTGGTCTATCGCAAAGCCTTGATTCGGGCTCTGCAAAACTAGGCCTGGTGGATCCCCGCGCGTCATTTACTGAGGCGCAAATAATCTGAAATCCCACAGTGATTCCGCTATCATACGCGGCTTAATTAATGACCTCATTTGGACTTTTAATGACCAGCATACCTCTCTCTTCTCTGACCGCTGTTTCCCCTATCGATGGCCGCTACAGCAGCAAAACTGAATCACTGCGCAATGTGTTTAGTGAATATGGTTTGATTCGCTATCGTGTCATTGTTGAAGTTCGCTGGTTGCAGCATCTTTCACAGCATCCCGCTATTGTCGAAGTGGCGCCGTTTTCCGCTGCCGCCAATGGTCTGTTAGAGCAGCTGGTGAATGATTTCACTCTGGAGCAGGCGCTGCGTATTAAAGAGATTGAGCGCACCACTAACCACGATGTTAAAGCTGTGGAATACCTTATTAAAGAGACCATTGTCGATAGCGCCGAGCTCAATGCGGTCAGTGAATTTGTTCACTTCGCCTGCACCTCAGAAGATATTAATAATCTCTCTCATGCGCTGATGCTCAAAGAAGGCCGCGACAATATCCTGCTGCCAGCCCTGCAAGAGATTCATCAGAATCTGGCCACTATGGGTCGTGACTATGCCAACGCCGCCATGCTTGCCCGCACCCATGGCCAGACCGCTTCGCCCACCACTGTGGGTAAAGAGATGGCCAATGTGGCCTATCGATTAGAGCGTCAGATTGCACAGATTAAAGCGGTACCCATGCTCGGCAAAATCAACGGTGCAGTGGGCAACTACAATGCTCACCTTTCAGCTTACCCAGAGATTGACTGGCAGGCGGTGGCTCAAGAGTTTATTGAGCAGTTGGGTCTCGACTACAACCCTTACACCACACAGATTGAGCCACATGATTATATAGCTGAGCTATTTGATGGCCTGGCTCGCAGCAATACTATATTGATCGATTATGCGCGGGATATCTGGGGCTATATTTCTCTCGGTTACTTCAAGCAAAAAACCATTGCCGGTGAAGTGGGTTCTTCGACGATGCCGCACAAGGTTAACCCTATCGACTTTGAAAACGCTGAAGGCAATATGGGTATAGCCAATGCGCTCTATGGTCATCTGGCGGCCAAGTTACCGATCTCACGTTGGCAGCGCGATCTGACGGATTCCACGGTACTGCGCAATATGGGTGTTGGCCTCGGCTATTCCATGATTGCCTATGCCTCGTTGACTAAAGGAATGAGTAAGCTACAGCTCAATGAAGTCAAGCTGGCTGCGGATCTGGATAATAGCTGGGAAGTGTTGGCTGAGCCGATCCAGACGGTTATGCGCCGCTATGGTATTGAAGAACCCTATGAAAAGCTCAAAGCACTGACCCGCGGCAACGTGATGGATCAGGCGACCATTCAGACCTTTATTGATACGTTGGATATGCCGGAAGCAGCTAAGACTGCACTCAAGGCCATGACGCCTGCCTCTTATATTGGCAATGCCGCCGACCAAGCAAAGAATATTTAAACCTATGGATTCACTTCAGAGTATTCTCGGCGAGATCAGCACTACAGACTTTTTGGCCAACTATTGGCAGAAAAAACCACTGTTAATTCGTGGCGCTATTCCCAACTTTGAGCCACCTATTGATGGTGATGAGCTTGCCGGTATGGCGCTAGAAGCTGAGGTTGAGTCTCGCCTGGTGGTTGGCAGTGACTGGCAGCTTGAGCATGGCCCCTTCGATGAAGAGCGCTTTGCTAATCTTCCAGAAAGCCAGTGGACATTGCTGGTTCAGGCCGTTGATCTCTGGGTTCCTGAAGTTGCCGAGCTACTTTGCAAATTCGACTTTCTACCCTCCTGGCGTCTCGATGACATTATGGTTAGTTATGCCGAAGACGGCGGCAGTGTCGGGCCGCACTTTGATTACTACGATGTGTTTTTACTTCAGGGTGCTGGCCAGCGCCGCTGGCAGATTGGTCAGCACTGCGATGAGCACACTGCCTTAGCAGAGAACACCGATCTTAAAATACTGGCTGATTTTGCTCCCACCGATGAGTGGGTATTAGAGCCGGGTGATATGTTATATCTGCCGCCGCAGATTGCTCATCACGGCGTTGCTATTGGTGAATGTACAACTTTCTCTGTGGGCTTTAGATCCCCCGCCGCCACTGAAATGCTTGATGATTTGGCCACAGAATTACTCAGTCGAGGCCCAGCGCCACGCTACCTAATTGATCCACCACTAACACCAGAGTCAGCCCAGGGGCCAATCCCCGAAGCCTATGTGGCGCAGGCGAAGAAGCTGATATTAGAAACCTTGGATGACGATAAACTGTTGGCGGAGTGGTTTGCGATCTTTATGACCACACCCAAGTATCAGATGCTGGTGGATGACACTGGCGAACAGCGAACTGCCGATCTGCGCAATGCAGATGGCAGCATCAGCCATTATGAGAATGGTCTTAAGCAGTAGGCTTTTGCCTACTGGAAGGCTACTGGACGGCTGCTTCTCTGCTACTTCTCTACTACTTTTCGGCTACTGGCTCACTATTAATAGGCACCGCCGCACCGGAACCATCGCGACGGTAGTCGGCGGCCCCATAAACCATAGTGCTTATATCAACAGTGCTTATATCAACAGTGCTTATATCAACAGCGCCTTTAACAACAGCCCCCGCTTGAATGCTTTGAGTCGCGCCGAGACGGCTGGTTTTATCGTTTAGCTGGTGGCCCATATCGCGCAACAGCTGCAATGTATCCACTGACACCCCTGACTCATAAAACACTCTGTCCGGCAGCCATTGATGATGAATGCGCGGCGCTGCTGTGGCTTCCGCTACATTCATATCAAAGTCGATATGATTCAAGACCATCTGCATGACAATGGTAATAATGGTACTGCCACCGGGGCTTCCTGTGGCCAGTATGGGCGCACCGGTATCGTCGAATACGATGGTCGGTGTCATGGACGACAGAGGTCGCTTGCCCGGTTCAATGGCATTGGCCACGCCACCCACCAGACCATAGCCATTGGGGGAGCCGGGCTTGGCGGAAAAATCATCCATTTCGTTATTCAGCAGAAACCCTGCGCCAGCCACTGAGATGCCACTGCCATAGGAAAAGTTAAGGGTGTAGGTGTTGCTCACCACATTGCCCCACTGATCCCAGGTACTAAAATGGGTGGTCTCAGTGCTTTCACTGCCTGCTGAAGTGCCGTCGAGACCCGGGCGGATATCGGCCGAGCGACTCGATTTTTGCAGATCGATTTGTCCACGCAATTCAGCGGCATATTGCTTGTCAGTTAACTCCGCCACCGGCACCGGAAAGAAATCTGGATCGCCCAAATAGCTGCTGCGATCGGCATAGGCTCGACGCATGGATTCCACCAGACGGTGAATATAGGCCGCACTGTTATGCCCCAGGGCATTCAGGTCATAGCCTTCGAGAATATTGAGCATCTGCAACATATGCACGCCGCCAGAGGATGGCGGTGGCATGGCGCAGACGCTGTTGCCGCGATAGTCGCCACAGACCGGCGCACGCTCGACAACCTTATAGCTGACCAAGTCTTTATGACTGATTAAGCCGCCGCTGCGCTGCATCTCGGCAACCATAAGCGCCGCGGTTTTGCCCTGATAAAACCCACTGCGACCTTCCTTGGCAATGCGCCCAAGCGTGGTGGCAAGATCTTTCTGCGCCAGTGTCTCGCCGTATTCGTAGCCAGAACCATCAGCCTTATAAAAGTAGGCTTTAGAGGCGGCATTTTTGTGTAATGTCTTCTGTCGCGCCTTCAGTGATAAAGACAGATCAAAGGACACCGGAAAACCGTCGCGAGCCAACTCGATTGCTGGTTGCAAGACCTGCTTAAGGCTCATGGTGCCATAGCTATCCAAGGCATGAAGCAGGCCAGCAACGGTACCTGGGACACCTGAAGACTGAATGCTAAAGCGCGCTTTGCTGTTATCCACATCACCCTCAGCATCGAGGAACATATCTTTGGAGGCGGAACCCGGCGCCATCTCACGGTAATCGATGGCGATGGTTTTATTCTCTTCCGCCAAGTGCACCAACATAAAGCCGCCACCGCCAAGATTGCCCGCCCGGGGCAAAGTCACGGCCAGAGCAAAGCCTGTTGCCACAGCTGCATCCACGGCATTGCCGCCAGCGGCTAAAATATCCGCACCCACTTGACTGGCGATCATCTCTTGGGAGACCACCATGCCACGATCACTGACCACTGGGTGAAAGCGTGCGCTGGGATCAATAATGGCTTTTTCGTTGGCTAAGGCAACACTGCTGACCAGCAGGAAAACAACAATATGGGCGGTATGAAACAGACTTTTTATCATGCTAATTGATCTCTAGTTGGGCCGTAGGCAAAACGATGCTGCCATCTTTTCTGATTCGGTTGCAGAAGGCAATGTTTAGTCTCTATATAGTAAAGTTCTTTGCGGGGTATTGACCCTGCGATTAATCGGCAAGAAATTCAGCAGCAGATGGTTTAATGTTACCCCTTGAATTAACAGATTGCCGAAGATGCTCATATAAAGGCTAAATATGCAGGTTAAACCCTCAATCCGCGTTGAACAAATCAGCTGGCAAACCAGTGAAATCGAGATCCGGCGCATTCGTACGTGGGTATTTGTCGAAGAGCAACAGGTTCCCCTTGAACTGGATTTTGATGGCCTCGACCCAGACTGTATTCACTGGCTAGCCTACGACGACGAGAACAGGCCGGTTGGTACGGCTCGTTTGTTACCCGATGGCCACTTTGGCCGTATGGCTGTGCTCAAGCCCAATCGCAAGTGCGGAATCGGCGATGCCATTATGCGGGCGGTGATTAAAACCGCCGCGGTAGAGCAACTGCCTGAATTATTTTTACATGCCCAGCTAACTGCCCTACCGTTTTACAGCGGTCTTGGGTTTGTCAGTTACGGCGAGGAATTTATGGATGCGGATATGCCTCATATAGCTATGAAGCTGGTGTTGATTTAGACGAACTGTCTAGAGAAGCGGCTGGGAGGCCACAACAATACCGTTGTTATCGGCGTAGACATAATGCCCCGGGTTAAAGGTGACACCACCAAAGGTCACTGGGATCTGCGTCTCACCAATACCCTTCTTTGCGGTTTTCATTGGGTGCGTACCCAGAGCCTGAACACCAATATCAGTAGCCATAATCTCATCCACATCGCGAATACAGCCATAGATAATCAACCCGCTCCAGCCATTGGCTGATGCCTTTTCCGCCAACATATCCCCAAGACAGGCGCGGCGCATACTGCCACCGCCATCGACTACCATCACCCGACCTTGACCTTCAGTGGCCACTAGCTGTTTAACAACGCTATTATCTTCAAAGCATTTAACCGTGACGATCTCGCCACCAAAGCGCTCGCGCCCGCCATAGTTGCTGAACATGGGTTCAACCACCTGAATCAGCTCCGGGTACTGGTCGCAAAGATCGGGAGTGGATTTCATCATTTGAGCCTCTTACCTCGCAGCTTTCGCTTGCTGGCGGTAGGCGTGGAGCAATGGCTCAGTGTAACCACTGGGCTGAGTGTCACCCTTAAACACCAGATCACAGGCCGCCTTAAAGGCAATGCTCTGCTCAAAGTTGGGGCTCATAGCAACATAGTCGGCATCGCCAGCGTTTTGACCGTCAACCACCGCTGCCATGCGCTTTAGCGTCTCCATTATCTGGCCTGAGCTACAGATGCCGTGGTGTAACCAGTTGGCCATATGCTGGCTGGAAATACGCAGCGTCGCGCGATCTTCCATCAGGCCGACATTATTAATATCTAAGACCTTTGAACAACCGACGCCCTGCTCAACCCAGCGCACTACATACCCCAGCAAGCCCTGAGCATTATTGTCCAGTTCAAGCTGAATTTCTGCGCTAGTGAGCTGACGATTGCCAAGCAGTGGAATGGTCAAGATATCGTCAACACTGGCTTGTTTGCGCTGCGACACCTGCTCTTGCACCGCCACTACATCCACATGATGGTAGTGCATCGCATGCAGAGTGGCCGCCGTTGGCGATGGCACCCAGGCAGTATTGGCGCCGGATTGAGGATGGCCAATTTTGATGCGCATCATATCCGCCATATTGTCCGGGATCGCCCACATGCCCTTGCCTATCTGGGCTTTGCCCCTGAGGCCACAGGCCAAACCGATATCGACATTGCGATCTTCGTAAGCGCTGATCCAAGCCATCGCCTTTAAGTCAGCTTTTAGGGCAAAGGGCCCGGCATGCATGCTGGTATGGATTTCATCACCGGTGCGATCCAAAAAGCCGGTATTGATAAACACCACCCGGCCTTTAGCGGCGCGGATGCACTCTTTAAGATTCACCGAGGTGCGACGCTCTTCGTCCATAATGCCGACTTTAATGGTGTGTCGCTCAAGGCCCAGAGCATCTTCAATGGCATCGAACAAATCATTGGTAAACGCCACTTCTTCGGGACCATGCATTTTCGGTTTAACTATATAGCTGCTGCCGGCTGCGGAGTTGCTCAGGCCGCCTGTGCGCTTCAGATCGTGGAGAGAAATCAAACTGGTGATCACGCCATCCATAATCCCTTCTGGAACCTCATTGCCCTGGGCATCGAGAATCGCAGGATTGGTCATCAGGTGGCCAACGTTGCGCACAAACATTAGGCTGCGGCCATTTAAGCAGAGCTTTGAGCCATCTGTTGCCAGATAGTCCCGATCAGGATTCATCGAGCGAACAAAGCTTTTGTCGCCGCGTGTAATGGTCTCTTCGAGAGTGCCTTTATTTAGGCCCAACCAGTTGCTATAGGCGAGAGCCTTGTCTTCCGCATCTACAGCGGCAACGGAATCTTCACAGTCCATAATCGTAGTCAGGGCAGCTTCAAGAACGATATCCTTGACCCCGGCCTTGTCCGTAGAGCCCACTTGGTGTGCGGAATCTACTTGAATTTCAAGATGTAACCTGTTGTTTTTTAGTAATATTGATGCAGGATTTTCGGCAGTTCCCAGATACCCAGCAAGCTGTTCGGGATTGGCTAAGCCTGCCTCCGACCCATTATCCAATGTTACCAGGAGACGCTGATTAACCACCTGATAGCCGGTCGCGGCATGGTGTGAGCCGTTATCTAAAGGCACTGCGGTATCCAGCAGATCGCGCCCATAGTCGATGACCTTCTGGCCGCGAACAGGGTTATAGGCGCCGACTTTCTCAGCACCGCCCTCTTCGGAGATTACGTCGTTGCCATAGAGTGCGTCGTAGAGACTGCCCCAGCGAGCATTTACCGCATTCAGGGCAAATCGGGCATTCATAATAGGTACTACCAGTTGTGGGCCGGCCTGCTGGGCTATTTCTGGGTCGACATTGCGCGGCGTTACGCTAAAGCTGGGGCCCTCGGGAACCAGATAATCGATACTCTGTAAGAAGGCTTTATAGTCGGCGAAGCTAAAATCATCCCGATGCTGGTGATGCCAGGTGTCGATCTGAGCCTGTAGGGTTTCGCGCTTTTCAAGGAGTTCTCGATTTATCGGTGCGAAGTGATTGATAATCTCGGCAAAATCTTGCCAGAACTGATTTGGCTCAATACCGGTTCCGGGACAGATTTGGTGGTTGACCAGATCATAAATAGGTTTTGCAATCTGTAATCCGGACTGCTGGATACGTTCGACCATGGTTCTCTCTCCGCTGTAACAACTTGTTTTCGCAGAGTCTAATCTCAACCCTGGAATAATCCAAATCTATGGATTCTATCTCTGCTATTCAGTAAAGCTATTTAG
>CAJQKW010000107.1 GCA_905478975.1 uncultured Pseudomonadales bacterium
GGATCACCCAGAACAAGGACACCATCGCCGAGATGAAGCGCCTCGAAGAGGAGAACAACCGCCTCTTCATCGACGCCTACGGCCTGGCCGACGAGCTCACCCCCGACGTCCCCATCGAGCAGATCACCCTCACGGTTAACCCCGCCTACCGCTACGGCGGCAAGCTCACCGAAGAGGAGCAGTGGACCCGCTTCCGCCAGGACAGCATGGAGGAGCTGGTCTCCTACGCCATCGGCTGCATGATGGGCCGCTACTCACCTGACGCGCCGGGCCTCATCTACGCCCACAGCGGCAATGAGGGCTTCGACGCTCTCTTAGAAGAGGGCCAGTACAAAACTTTCCCAGCCGACGACGACGGCATAGTCCCACTTACCGACACCGAATGGTTTGCAGATGATGCCTGTAATCGCGTAGTCGAATTTATCTCGCTGGCATGGCGCGCTGAAGATTTAGAAACCAACTTAAATTTTCTGGCCGATAACCTCTCACCCAAACGCGGTGAATCCAGCCGCGATACCTTGCGTCGATATCTAAGCAACAGCTTTTATAAAGACCATATGCAGACTTACAAAAAACGCCCCATTTATTGGTTATTTAGCAGCGGCAAAGAAAAAGCCTTTCAGTGTTTGGTGTATTTACACCGCTACAACGCAGGCACCTTGGCCCGCATGCGTACCGAGTACGTGATACCGCTCACCGCCAAACTCAATGCCCATATCCAAAAACTGGAAAATGATAAAACTGCCAGTGATGCCACCAGTGAAATTAAAGCACTGGAAAAACGCATTACTCAGCTGCACAAGCAACAGCTCGAACTTAATCACTTCGATGAAAAGCTCCGCCACTATGCCGATCAGCGTATTGCCTTAGACTTAGATGATGGGGTGAAAGTTAATTACGCCAAATTCGGTGATCTGCTGGTAGATGTCAAAGCCATAACCGGTAATAAGCCTGAGGTCATTGCGCAATATGAATATTGATCAGCTAACCCAGGGCCTGTTGCAAGCATTTGAACAAGAACAGCATCGCCTAGTATTTTGGTATGACCCCAGTGGTGATTTTAAGGATGAGCTGGATGGGCTCAACCTGCCCGCTGTTAATATCCTTAATATGCAGGGTGAGTCGGCACTGGCGATCAAATTAAAACTCGAGCATGAGGATCCCCAGGGTAAGTACCTGCTGTATTTTCCAAGTGCCGAGCCGGATATTAACCAGGACTGGTTGCTGGATATTAAGCTTTATTCCCGCTGTTTTTATGCAGACCGCATTTCAATTATCTTTAATGACTTGGGTTTGCAGCAGCGGGCTATGCATGGGCATCTGCAGCAACGAGAACGTTTTCTCAGTAGCAAAGCGCGAGTCACCGCTCTGAAAAAATGGCTGCATCCAGACGCCGATGAACGGGCGATTGATATGGCCATGCTGGCTGTGGTACTTAAGGCCGATGGCTGTGATTTGGCACATATTGTTTTTGCCTTGGCAGAAGAGGCGGTGGCGGGAGATCTTGATATTCAAGCTAATCTACCCATAGTCGATGAGCTAGAGAAGTATGGATTGGTAGCGACCTTGGCGGCGATATTTAAAACCGAGTTGGGCTATGAGCCATCACCTGAGGCGCATAGGCAGGCGCAGAATCAATCAGGCGCTGCACCAGACACCACATCAGATACCCCATTAGCCGCGTCATTGAATATTGGCAATTTGTTAATTCGGTTACTGACCACGGAATTTTGCGAGCGTATTGGTGAACTGCCAGATTGGGCACCGCCACTGGTACTTAAAACCCTAAACGGCCGTGCCACTGCGGATGCGTTGCTCTCTCGCTGGCGCGATAGCTCGCGTTATTACAAAACCTTTGACGCTGTTTCGGACTGGGTTGCAAAGGCTCTGCGCATGGATGAAAAAATACAGTCCCTCAGTGCTGAGCAGCTAGCCACAGTTGCCACTTTTGAGCAGGCGGAGCGGCATATTATGGTGGAGCTGGTGCAGGCCATTCCTGATGCTGACGCCAAACAGCTGGTCGCCTATTCAAACCTTATTGGCCGTCGTTTGGATGGCTACTGGGGATCGCGCCACAAAGATGACGATAAGCGTCGCAAGTACCGACAGGCCTATAAGGCTCTGTTAGCCGCGATTAATTTATTCGAACTGCGCCGCAGTCATGCTGAGGGTTTTCATTACAAAACCCTGGCCTCGTTGTATAAGGCTTATGAGAGTGATCTCTATCGCGTCGATATGGCCTATCGGCACTACTGGGCAGGCTCCCTTGAGGTGAAGATGGAGCTATTTAAGTCTTTGGATCAATCCGTAGAGCACTGTTATGCCAACTGGTATATCGACAATCTGGCAAAAAACTGGGGCGATAACCTAGAGTCAGAAAATCGCTTGGCTAATTGGCAGATCGACGGAGTGACTAATCAGCAGGCCTTTTATCAAGAGCATATTGCACCGGCTTTAGCGGGCTCTAAAACCAAGCGCTTGGTGGTGTTGATTAGTGACGCCTTTCGCTATGAGGCTGCAGTGGAACTCGCCGAGCGTATTAACGAAAAGCGCTACAGCGCGGCGACACTGAGCAGTCAGCTCGGTGTGGTGCCTAGCTATACCACCCTGGGAATGGCTTCGCTGTTGCCCCATAAGTCTTTGGAGTATCGCCCAGGTGTTAGCGATGATGTGTTTGTTGACGGTCAATCGAGTAAAGGCACTGCAAGTCGCAATAAAATTTTAGCGGCCCACAAGGGTATCGCGGTGACCGCCGAAAATATTAAGCACTGGTCGCGAGAAAAAGGGCGTGAGGCATTGCGCGACCGGCAGTTGGTTTATGTCTATCACAATGTTGTCGATGCGCGGGGTGATAGTGCCTCGACAGAGTCAGAGACTTTTAGAGCCGTGGACTATGCGATCAACGAGCTCAATGACCTGATCAAAAAAATTATGCTGCACTTTAATACCACAACAGTTGTGGTCACTGCCGATCACGGATTTTTGTTTCAGCAGAGCAAGTTGGAGCAAGCTGACCGCACTAGCATTGCCGATAAACCCGCCAATACATTAAAAACTAAAAAGCGCTATGTCATAGGCCATGATTTAGGCACTCCAGCTACACCCCAGGATGTCTGGTCGGGCTCGACGCGGGATACCGCTGGGACAGTCTCTGATACTGATTTTTGGATTCCTCGAGGCGCTAATAGATTCCACTTTGTCGGTGGCGCGCGCTTTGTCCACGGCGGTGCTATGCCGCAAGAAGTGGTTGTGCCGGTGATTACAGTGAAGCAGTTACGCGGCGCTAACGCCGATGCGCGGACCAAGAAAAAGGTCGGTGTGATTTCGCGAAAATCAGTTTTAAAAATGGTCAACAATACTCAGAAGTTTGATCTTATGCAGACAGAGGCAGTGACTGAACAGATGCTGCCAGTGACTATTGCCGTGGCAATTTATGAAGGCCAGAAAATGGTGTCCAGCGAACGCGTTATAACCTTTGATAGTTCAACCGACTCGGCCTCAGAGCGAAACAAAGCCGCTCAGTTATCGCTTTCTGGGGATAAGTTTGATCGTAAAAAAGATTACTTTTTAGTCCTTAAAGACAAAGACCTTCAGGTTGAGCTTGAACGATATCCCGTAACTATCGATCTCGCTTTTACTGATGATTTCTTTTAACCCGAATAATAATTGAGTAAGCCAATGACCAGTGCCGACGATAAAGATCTAGACCAACTGCTAAATGAAAGTTTTGCCGGACGTGTAGTTCGTAAAGACTTAACCAAGTTGATAAAAGAAGGGGCTAATGTCCCAGTCTATGTGCTTGAGTATCTTCTCGGCATGTACTGTGCATCAGATGATGACGAGGTGATTGAGCAGGGTCTGAATAACGTCAAGACCATTTTGGCTGAAAACTATGTGCGCCCCGATGAAGCGGAAAAAGTGAAATCACTGGTGCGCGAGCGCGGCAGTTATAAAGTGATTGATCGGGTGACGGTTAAGCTTAATGACAAAAAAGACAAATACGAAGCGCTGTTCAGTAATCTGGGTATTCGCAATGCTGAGATCTCTCCAGGTATTGTTAAGGAATACGAGAAGTTATTGGTTGGTGGCATCTGGGTGATCGCTACCCTGAGTTACTACCATGAGGAAGGCAGCAATGCATCGCCCTTTGGTGTAACACTGCTTAAACCCATCCAAATGCCTAATATGGAGATGGATGAGCTGTATGCCGGACGCAGTGTCATGTCGACCGCACAATGGCGTGAAACCTTGGTGCGTTCAATTGGTATGGAGCCCGCTACCCTAGAGCCTGAGGTGCAGTGGCATCTATTAGCGCGGATGATTCCATTTGTTGAGAATAACTATAATGTCTGCGAGTTAGGGCCGCGCGGTACTGGTAAAAGCCATATTTATAAGGAGTGCTCGCCGAATAGTATTTTGGTGTCTGGTGGCCAGACTACCGTTGCCAATCTTTTTTATAATATAAGTACCAGGCAGGTTGGTCTTGTCGGTCTCTGGGATGTGGTGGCCTTTGATGAGGTGGCCGGTATTACCTTTAAAGACAAAGATGGTGTGCAAATAATGAAAGACTTTATGGCGTCGGGTTCCTTTGCGCGGGGCAGGGAGCAAATGGAAGCCTCTGCGTCGATGGTCTTTGTCGGTAACATCGATAATGTTAAATCATTACTCAAAACCAGCCACCTTTTGGCACCCTTTCCTGAGGCGATGATTGATGCGGCATTCTTCGATCGTTTTCACGCCTATATTCCCGGTTGGGAAATTCCTAAAATGCG
>CAJQKW010000108.1 GCA_905478975.1 uncultured Pseudomonadales bacterium
GCTTTGATTACGAGCTTTGATTACGAGCTTTGACTAGGGGCTTCGCTTATAAAGCTCCTGCTAGTGAACCACCAACACATCTCCACGAGCATGATGAATAACCTTCTCCGACGTATTGCCAAACAACTTGCCCGCCACTTTCGCGGCTAACTTTCTCGCTGCGGCGCTGCCAATCACCAGAGCACCGGTGTCACCTACCGCGTCCGCCAGCTCAATATCCACTGCACCGCTTCTCACTTCGGTGACATCCGCAACAATAGCGAGCCTTTCAAGGGTCTCATGGATAATTTCTTCGGCGCGGTCGAGGGCCTGTTCACCTATATCTGCCAATACCGCTGGAAACTGCCCTGGCATTCCTGGCATCGGCCCAATAATAGCCTGAGAGCTGAGCCAGTCTGGCACCACCGACACCACATGCAGTTCGACCCCTAGTGCAGTGGCTAGATCACTGGCTTTTTGCAGCACTCGTTCGCCCAGATGACGGTGATCCTCAGTCTCCTCCAACGTACTGAAAGCTGCGACCACCCTATCAATACGTGCCGTGGTGTGATTGACCAACCACACCGGGCAGCTGGCATCGCGAAGCAGGTGCCAGTCCTCTGGGGTGTGCAAAAACTCAGCGATGCGCGAGTGCTGGCGCACGGCTTTAACAATCAGGTCGGCAGAGATCTTTTTCGCCTCGACCACAACACTAAAGTGCCAGCGCCGCCCCCAGTGCATAGTCGATGAAAAGTGGTCGCCAAATTTATCCGTGAGCCGCCGTAGCTTGACCTCAGCCTCGTCGAGGATCGATTGTTTGACCTCCCGATAGTTGTCGAAGCCAATATAGCGATTCAGCTCTTCAATGGAGTCATAGACCGTCATAAACAGATGTATGTCCCCACCACTGCTGGTGGCCAATTGAATTGCCTGGCCAAGCACATGTTCATCACTACCTGTGCCATCCAGCACCACCAGAATATTTTTCATCACAACTCCCGCAATCGCGTTATCGACATTAATTTCAGTTTAGTCGGCAAATCTTTGAGCGGCAGAAATTATCCGATTACAGGGGAAATCCAACTGATGTAAATCAACTCAAGGTCTATACTGAATATGACAGACATTGGGGGACATGAAACAGCGGTAAATTCAGGGTTGCTGGATGCGACCTGACACGCGTAATAGGTAGTGTAATTAGCCATTTAAATAAAATACCTGTAGACATCGCTGACAATTTGGCCGCCGACAGATTCATTATTGAAAGGGATTTTTTAATCATCGAGACTACCGTAAAAAAGATTATCGTGGGCTTCGCAAAACCGCTTAGCTGCCATAACTGTCGTATGAACAACTTCTGTTTACCCCTCGGCTTGGACGCCGATGACCTAGATAAACTCGAAGAACTTATCGAGCGCAAGAAACCACTACAGCCACGAGAGGGCGTGTTTTTTAGCGGCGACCCCTTCACCTCTATCTATGCCGTGCGCAGCGGGTCAATTAAGTCTTTTTGCATTGATCCCGACGGCCGCGAACAGGTCACAGGCTTCTATTTTCCCGGGGAAATATTTGGCTGGGACGGACTCGCCGATGAGCACTATCAAAATACCGCTATCGCCCTCGAAACCACATCGGTTTGCGAAATACCCTATGAGCAGCTGGATGATTTGGGCAATTCCATCCCCTCAATCCAAAAACATATGATGAGATTAATCAGTCGCGAGATCAATGCAGATCAACGACTGATCGCGCTGTTGGCAGGTAACTCTGCGCAACAGAAGATCGCCAGCCTGCTGCTGAGCATCTCCGATCGCCTGGTGAAGCAGAAACTCTCCTCGACGCGCCTCTGGCTGCCCATGTCTCGCGGTGAAATCAGCAACTATCTCGGCCTCACCGTTGAAACCGTGAGCCGTGTTCTGGGCCACTTTCAGCGCAAGAAGTATCTGGCGGTAAATAAAAAAGAGATCGAAATACTCGACAAACAGGCATTGCGTGATCTGATGCTCAGTGCTGAGGAAGTTGAGTAATTTACAAGCTCCCGATTTACCCTGATAATCCGCCCTAGCAAATCCTTTATCTTATTCCACCTGGAGAAAATAGAATGGCAACAGCAAGTGCGCGACATATATTGGTTGATAGCGAAGAAAAATGTGCAACTCTAAAGCAGCAGATTGAAGCGGGTGCAGACTTCGCCAACGTCGCAAGTGAACATTCAAGCTGCCCCTCAGGTAGCCGCGGTGGTGATCTGGGTCAGTTTGGCCCGGGCCAAATGGTCAAAGAATTTGATGAAGTGGTCTTTAGCGGCGCACTGGGCTTGGTCCATGGTCCAGTTAAAACGCAGTTTGGCTATCATCTGTTAGAGATTACCAGCCGCGAAGGCTAGTTCATCTCTGCAACCAAGTTCGTCAATCCATCAATGTCTCCGAGAGCAACCCTCGTTGCTTTTAACATTGGTGGGTTATTCATCAACGTTTAGAAATCCCCCTACAGAATCGGTTATTGATTGAGCTAAAACTCAGCGAGCCTTACAATAGCGTCCATCCGCTGCGTTCAAAATCTAACAATTCCCGCGCAGACAATCCGCAAGCTGAGCTATTAGGTTCAGGCACTAGTTCAGACACTGGGCATCTACATGAAAATCTATCGAGTTGGCGGCGCCGTGCGCGACAAGTTGCTCAATTATTTCAGCGATGAAAATGATTGGCTGGTGGTCGGTGCGACCCCAGAGAAAATGGTCGAACTCGGCTATCTGCCAGTGGGCAATGACTTTCCGGTATTTATCAAACCCGACACCGGCGAAGAATATGCTCTGGCGCGCACCGAGCGCAAATCAGGCCATGGCTACGGTGGCTTTACCTTTCACGCCGCGGCGGATGTGAGCCTTGAAGAAGATCTAGTGCGCCGGGACCTGACCATTAATGCCATGGCCGAGGACGACGACGGCCAGCTTTACGACCCCTACAACGGACAGGCCGATCTGGAGAAAAAGATTCTCCGTCATGTCTCCGATGCCTTCACCGAAGATCCCCTGCGAGTGCTACGAGTAGCCCGCTTTGCCGCTCGCTATCACCATCTGGGTTTCACTATAGCGCCTGAAACCATGGAGCTGATGACGGCAATCACTAGCAGTGGTGAACTCGACTATTTAGTCGCTGAACGGGTCTGGAAAGAAACCGAACGGGCCCTCGGCGAGCGCTCGCCGGATATCTATATTGAAGTGCTGCGCCAGTGCGGCGCACTGGATGTGCTTTTGCCTGAAGTCTCACGACTTTTTGGTGTGCCTCAGCGCGCCGACTATCATCCGGAAATCGACACCGGCATCCACACCTTGATGGCGCTACAGCAATCGGTACGGCTCTCCGACAGCAGTAAGATTCGCTTCGCGGTGCTGGTCCATGATCTCGGCAAAGGTATTACCCCAGACCATGTGTTGCCCAGCCATCGCGGCCATGAAGCCCGCGGCGTGCCACTGGTCAACGATGTCTGCGACCGCTTTAAAGTACCCAATGATGTGCGCCAGTTAGCCCTGGTGGTCACCGAATATCACCTGATGTGCCACAAGGCCCAGGAGCTCAAGCCTGCGACCGTTGTCAATCTGCTCAAGGGCGTGGGTGCGCTAAAATCTCGCGACCGACTTGAAGACTTTATCCTCTGCTGCGAAGCGGATGCCCGAGGCAGAACCGGTTTTGAAGATCGCGAATACCCCTCTTCGGATTATCTGCGTGCGGCAGTCGACGGAATCAGCAATATTAGCGTTGCCGATCTGGTGGAAGCAGGAATAGATGGCGCAGAAATTGGTCGGCAATTACATCTGCGCCGTACTGCACGTATGACAGAAATTAAACAACAATATTTTAATAAGTAATTAATTATGAGCAGCATTCAAGCCCCCGTAGTACTGATTACCGGCGCCGCCAGACGTATTGGCGCCGTGACGGCCGAGCTATTTCACAATGCCGGCTATACCGTCATTATTCACTACAACCGCTCTGCTGCGGATGCCGATAGGCTCTGCGAAAAATTTAACCAGCTGCGGGACAATAGCTGCCTACTGGTTCAGGCCGATCTCAATGATATGGCCGGTATCGATAAAATTATTCAGCTGGTGGACTCTATCGGACGTCTCGATGTGCTGATCAATAACGCCTCAAGCTTTTATCCCACGCCATTGGAGCAATGTACCAATCAGCAGTGGGACGATCTGATCAACAGTAATCTTAAAGGGCCGTTTTTCCTCACCCAAGGACTTGCCCCACAGCTTATTGCCGCTCGTGGCAGCGTGGTGAACATCTCGGATATGCACGCCCGTCAGGCACTGAAGGACCACCCCATCTACACCATTGCCAAGGCTGGCAATATCGCCATGACCAAATCACTAGCCCTGGATATGGCGCCCCATGTGCGAGTAAATAGTGTCGCACCCGGTGCAATTCTGTGGCCGGAGCATGAGGAAGATGATATTTCCAAGCAGACGTCTGTGCTCAATAATGTGCCCATGGGACGTCTGGGCAGTGAGATGGATATTGCTGGAACCGCGTTCTTTTTGGCAGTTGATGCGAGTTATGTGACGGGGCAGACCATTGCAGTGGATGGCGGCAACTC
>CAJQKW010000109.1 GCA_905478975.1 uncultured Pseudomonadales bacterium
CTATTCAGTAAAGCTATTTAGCAAAGCGATTAAACCAATGAGCCTACCGAGCGATCTCTGAAGAGACATCTTTGATCATCTGGCGCAGCCACTTATGACCGGGATCTCTCTGTAATAGCGGACTCCAGACCATCTTTAGACGCATCCGTGGTATCTCAAAGGGCGGATCAAGAATCACCACCTTGGGGTTATTCGACATGGTGCGCGCCGCGATAGTGGGTATGGTGACAATGAGATCCTCCTGTTCCCCGAGCAACAGCGCCGCTTGATAGTGCCGGGTAAATACGGTGATTTCACGCTTGGCGTCGAGCTTGCCCAGAGCCTCATCTACCCAACCCAGTCGCTGCACATCGTCAGAGCTCATGCCGACGCCGACACCCATACCGGTCTTGCTGACCCACACATGCTTGTGCGACAGATAACTGTCGAGGCTCCAGTTTTTAATTACCGGATTCGAGGCACTCATCACGCAGGAGAAGCTGTCATCCCAGAGATGCACCTGATGAAAGGACTGTGGCAGCGTATCAAAGCGATTGATCACCAGATCCACCTTGCCGCGCTCGACATCGTGAAAGCTCACATCACTGGGGGTCATGATATCCAGGCGAATGTTTGGTGCTTCCTTGCGCAGCCGGGTTAACAGCTGGGGAAGCAGCGTCACTTCGGTGTAGTCACTGGCCATAATGCGGAAGATACGGTCGGAGGCAGCAGCATCAAAGATTGTCTTGGGCAAGACTGCGATCTCAGCAGCAGCCAGCACATTACGTATCAATGGCTGTAGCTCTAGGGCACGATCGGTGGGCGTCATTCCATCACTGGTACGAACCAATAGCGGGTCATCGAAGAGATCCCGCAGACGCCTCAGGCTATTCGACATGGCAGGCTGGCTAATACCCAGCTCTTCGGCAGCGCGAGTAACATTGCACTCCCGCAACAGCACATCTAGGTAGACCAATAGGTTTAAATCAACTCGCGCTATATTCATAATAAAAATGCCCGCAATAGAAACTATCAATTAGATTTATACCGGCATCATACCTAAACTCACCGCACTGTCAAACGAACCGACTTCAATTAAGGGTTTTAAATATGTCCAACTTTTCAAATGATCTTGCAGCCGTTGCCAAACTAAAAGAGCAACACGGCGGGAACTGGGGCGCGATCAGCGCTGACTCTGCGGCACGTATGCGCACTCAAAACCGTTTTCAAACCGGTATCGAAATTGCTAAGTACACCGCGGCGATCATGCGTGAAGATATGGCGGCATACGATGCTGACTCATCTCAGTACACTCAGTCTCTTGGTTGCTGGCACGGTTTTATCGGTCAGCAGAAGCTGATTGCGATTAAAAAGCACTTCGGTACCACCAAGCGTAAATACCTTTACCTCTCAGGTTGGATGGTTGCAGCGCTGCGTTCAGAGTTCGGTCCCCTGCCCGACCAGTCAATGCACGAGAAGACCTCGGTTGCCTCATTGATCGCTGAGCTCTACACATTTTTACGTCAGGCTGATGCCCGCGAATTGGGCGGCCTGTTCCGTCAGTTGGACGCTGCTCCGGGCGACGCCAAGCAAGCCATTCAGGATCAAATCGATAACCACGAGACACATGTAGTGCCCATCGTTGCTGATATAGATGCCGGTTTTGGTAATGCTGAAGCGACCTACTTGATGGCCAAGCAGATGATTGAAGCCGGCGCTTGCTGTATCCAGATTGAAAATCAGGTGTCTGATGAGAAGCAATGTGGTCACCAGGATGGCAAGGTTACCGTTCCACACGAAGACTTCCTCGCTAAGATCAATGCGGTTCGCTACGCATTCCTTGAGCTGGGTGTAGATGATGGCGTTATTGTTGCCCGTACCGATTCATTGGGTGCTGGCCTGACTAAGCAGATCGCTGTAACACGTGAGCCTGGGGATCTCGGCGATCAGTACAACTCATTCCTCGATGTTGAAGAAATCAGCCCCGCTGATATGAAGAACGGCGATGTCGTCCTTAATCGCGATGGCAAGCTGGTACGTCCTAAGCGTCTGCCAAGCAACCTGTTCCAGTTTAAGGCTGGCACTGGCGAAGCACGCTGTATTCTCGACAGTATCACTAGCCTGCAAAACGGCGCCGATATGATCTGGATCGAAACTGAGAAGCCTCACGTTGGCCAGATTGGCGCAATGATGGCTGAGATTCGTAAAGAGGTGCCTAACGCCAAGCTGGTTTACAACAACAGCCCATCGTTTAACTGGACCCTCAACTTCCGTCAGCAGATCTTTGATAGCCTGAGCGAATCCGGTGCAGATGTTTCAGCCTACGATCGCGCTGACCTGATGAATGTGAGCTACGACGACACTGATCTTGCTGCTCTTGCAGACGACAAGATCCGTACCTTCCAGGCCGACTCGGCTCGTGAAGCCGGCATCTTCCACCACCTGATTACACTGCCTACCTACCACACTGCGGCTCTGTCTACTGACAATCTGGCCAAAGAGTACTTCGGTGAGCAAGGCATGTTGGGTTATGTTGCTGGTGTTCAGCGCAAGGAAATCCGTCAGGGTATCGCCTGTGTGAAGCATCAAAATATGGCCGGTTCCGATATGGGCGACGACCATAAAGAATACTTTGCCGGTGATGCTGCACTGAAAGCATCAGGTAAAGACAACACCATGAATCAGTTCTAGTACTGGTTTTTGTGTGATCGAGAAGAGCGGCCTCAGGGTTGCTCTTTTTTTTGTTCTTTTTTTAGTCTTTTTTATGCCCGCTTTCTATTACAGGCTTTTTAATGAAAAAGACTTTAATTGCCCTTACTCTGCAAACTCCCGTAGGATGGGATAAATAATAAGACTGCATAAGCAGCTTAAAGCTACCCTGGGGAAGATATGGCCATTTCACGCAACAGTGTTTTAATCGGCGCCACAGTACTATTAATCGGCAGTTTTTGGGCCCTACCCACAGCGCAGAGTCTCTACCGCGCCGTACACCTTTTTGACCAGGATCGCATTGTCGAAAACTTCCGCTCCGCTGATCAGCTCGGGGCAATCAGCACTATGAGCGCCTCCTCAGAACCACGGCCCTACAGCAAAGGCACTGCCATAGAACTGCCGGAGGACTTTTTGTTTGCCGAGCAATCGTTTAATACCGCGAAGTTTTTAGCCGACTCCTGGACCACCGGACTTCTGGTTATTCAGGACGATCAAATCGTTCACGAAAGCTATTCTCTCGGCCACAGTGAATCCACCCGCACTATTTCCTGGTCCATGGCTAAGTCGTTTATCTCCGCTATGGTGGGTATCGCAGTGGATGAAGGCAGCATCGCCAGCATTGAACAAACCGTTGATACCTATGCCCCAGAACTAAAAGGTTCAGGCTATGACGGCGTGCGCATTAAAGATGTACTGCAGATGTCATCGGGGATAGCCTTTAATGAAGACTACGGCGACTTTAACAGCGATATCAATCGCTGGGGCCGCGGCTTTGCGTTAGGCAGCCCCCAGGATGACTTTGCCGCCAGCCTGACGCGTGGGCGCGAACCCGGCACGCTAAACCACTATGTCAGTATCGACACCCATGTTCTGAGTATGGTGCTGAGTCGCGCCACTGGAAAATCAGTCACTGACTATATGCAGGAGAAACTCTATCAGCCTCTGGGTATGGAATACGACGGTTATTGGATCGTCGATGGCGACGGCAAAGAGATGGCTCTTGGTGGTCTCAATCTAACCTTGCGAGATTTTGCCAAGCTCGGGTCACTCTATTTACACGAGGGTTCACTTGATGGAAAGCCGATTGTTCCCGCTGAGTGGGTCGCCCTGTCAACTGCTGCCGACGCCCCGCACATCCAGCCAGAGGAAAATGACTTTGGTTATGGCTACCAGTGGTGGTTGCCGCTCTCAGAGGACGGCGAATATATGGCAATGGGTGTCTATGGCCAGTATATTTATGTCAATCCAGTGAACAACACAGTCATCGTTAAACTCTCCGCCAACCCCCACTACAACGACCTCAGCTATATCCCCAGCAGTGACTACAGTCATCTAGCCTTGTTTCGCAGCATAGCCACTGAATAAAATAGCCACTGAATAAAATAGCCTCTGAATAAAATAGCCTCTGAATAAAACAGCTTCTGGATTAAAAGGCTCTAAATTAAAAGGCTCTGGATTAAAAGCTTTTGGATAAAGCCGTCTTAGGGTTCCTACCTCAAAAGATCTAGGGCGCTTAACACCATGCGGACTCCAAGGGAGCTTGTGAGCACCACAATAGTGAGTCCGATAATATTGCTGACCCATGTATTTGTATGTTTGCCGAGCAGGCTCTTCTGATTCATCACCACCACTAAAAACAGCGCGATAATCGGCAACAAAAGGCCATTGGCCAACTGGGCAAAGAGTATGATTTCTAAAGGCCGCAATTCTAACAACGCAGAGAGTGAGCCGAAGGCGAGAACACTCAGAGCAATAAAGCGAAAGACTGTGCCAGTAGTATCTGACTTCATTCCCAGTATCTCAGACACCGCATAGGCTGTTGCCATAGGCGCAGTAATTGCAGAGCTAAGGCCCGCAGCAAACAACCCTGCCGCCAGTAGGTATTTGGCAGAGTCGCCAAAAACCGGTTCCAGTTGATAGGCCATATCCCCAGCATTTTCGATAACAGCCCCACTACCAAAGAAGCTTGCCGCCGCGGTTGAAAGAATCAGTATAGAAACCAAGCCACCAATACTGATTGAAATAATAGTGTCCGAGCGCGCAGCCTTGAGTGCGTTTTCAGCCCTGAGCCCCTCTACAGCCCTGAGCCCCTCTATAGCCCTGGGCCCGTCTACAGCATTGAGCCGGTCTAAAGCTTGCCAGCGTGTGCGGGCAGCAGATGAATGCAGAAATAGGTTATAGGGAACGACAGTGGTACCAATCAGGGTAATCAATGTGGATAAACCGCCCTCAGGTATTACCGGCACTACTGCTCCTTGCAATAGCGCCGACAGGTTCGGCTTTACAACCATAAACGTAGTGATAAACGCGAGGCTCATAAACAGCACTACAACAATCAAAAATCGCTCTATCAGCCTGTAGGATCCCCGTAAAAAGACCGCCCCAGCAATCAGCGCTATTAGTCCTGCATAGACTTTCACACTGGCATCATCGCCAGTGACCGCGGCAACACCCAAGGCTGCTCCGGTAAGATTGCCCGCTTGATAGGCTGAGTTGCCAACATACAGGGCCGAAATAACCAGTAGAATCAACGGCCATTTCCAAACACTCCCGGCCAAGCTGTCAGCTAGGGTTTCACCTAGGCCTTTTTGCCCAATGACTCCCAGTCTGGCGGCCATTTCTTGAAGGGCAATGGCTGAGAGCATGGCCACAACAAGTCCCCAGGCCAAAGCGTAGTGAAATTGAGCGCCGGCTATGGTGCAGACAGTGACAGTTCCAGGGCCAATAAAGGCTGCTGTGACCAAAATGGCAGGACCGGTATTTTTTAATCGTGAAAGCATATTTCCCCTACTAATAGAAACAGAATTATTGCCTGACCAATAACCGCCCTCTTATAAATAGACGTTTTTTATAGCCAGATATGATTAAAATTTAAGCTAGCCATGACCTACCCAGATTAAGCGCAAATGAGGGGCAGATTAGATAGCGGTAAGTTAACTTATTGAGTAGCTGAAGCCTCCCGAGAGCCAACCCCAGAACCAGTAAAGGTCACCTAGCCTTTTTTCGCAGCATAGGCACAAGAGAGGCAGATTAATTCTTTAAAATCGGTATAATCTCGACCTGCGTATACCCTCCCACACAACTAGTTTCGAGCGAGCTATCTTGAAAACAGAATTTCTTGGCAAGACCCTCTCAGGCCCCTTTACAGTGCCATCCGGAATCGTCACCACCGCGGTGCCCATAATCCAATACATGTTTGATCATATGCCGCAAATTGGCGTGATCACCACCAAGAGTGTTGGTCCTGTGCCTCGCGAGGGTAACCGTGAACCGGTTTACAGCCAGTATTCCCCGGGTAATTTTGTCAATGCCGTTGGCCTGACCAACCCAGGCGCGCTAGTAGCCGCCGAAGCCATGGCAAAACTGCGTATTCCCGAAGATCGTTTTTTACTGGTGTCTATTTTCGGTGGCAGCCTTGAAGAATTTGTCGAAGTCGCCAAGATCATGGCACCGGTAGCCGATGGCTTAGAGCTCAATCTCTCCTGCCCCCACGCCAAAGGTTATGGCATGGCCATGGGCCAGGATCCTGAGATGGTTCGCGCCATTACCGCGGCGGTAAAAGCCGTGGTTGATATTCCAGTGATCCCCAAGCTGACACCCAACACGCCTAATATTGGTGAGATTGCTCAAGCCGCCGCCGCTGGTGGTGCCGATGGTATCTGCGCGATTAATACTGTTGGGCCAGGTTATACCGCATCTCATGGCCACCCGGTTCTAAGTAATGGCGCTGGTGGCATGTCAGGCAAAGGCGTACTGCCCATCGCATTAAAATGCGTCCGCGAAATACGTGAAGTGACCGATTTACCGATTATCGGTTGTGGTGGTGCCAGCAGTGCTGCCGACACCAGAGAATTTATTAATGCCGGCGCGTCAATTGTTGGTATTGGCTCTGCTCTGACAGGCATGACCACAGATGAAATTGGCAGCTACTTTAATCAGCTTGAGTCGGATCTCAGTTTCGACTCGGATAAGGCTGAAGCCCATATTCGTTACGATATAGATATGGATTACTCGCCAGTGGTACTGGTGGAAAATAAGCGCGTCTGCAAGGATATCTGCGTCCTCACCTTTGATCGCAAAGTAAATATACAGGCCGGTGAGTTCGTTTTTCTCTGGGTGCCAGGAGTCGGCGAAAAGCCCTTCTCTGCACTTGCCGATGACCCTTTCCAACTGGCGGTGATCGATGTGGGTATCTTTACCCATGCACTGATGGATCTAGACGTGGGCACTGAAGTCTATGTCCGCGGTCCCCATGGCATTCCCGTGTCGCCCGCTGAAGATGCCAAGATTATGGCCGTCGCTGGCGGAACCGGTTTGGCTGCGGTTTATCAGCTGGCCAGAGACTTTGGCAATGCTGAGGTGTTTACCGGTGCTCGCACCGCTGAGCGTCTCTATTATCTCGAGGAGTGCAAAAAGATCGCCAAGGTTCACGTGGCCACAGATGATGGCAGTGAAGGGTTTAAAGGTGTTGTCACTGAATTGTTGCGCAGTCGCCTTGAAGAGATGGATCAGCAAGAATTGGATAAGTTGGTGTTCTATAACTGCGGCCCTTCACCTATGGTCCATGCCGCAGCAAAAGTGCAGCGCGAGTTCTGTCGCGATGATCAGATCTTTAGTGCGATTGATTATCTGACTAAGTGCGGTGTGGGTATCTGTGGCGCCTGTGCCTCGCCTGATGGTCGACGTATCTGTGTCGACGGACCCTTTATGCAGGGTACGCCAGAGCGGCCTGTGGAGTTATAAAGGATTAGCAGCGTTATAGTTGGTCAGACTTGGCGCCCAAGCCTGTCATCCTGAGCGAAGTCGAAGGATCTCCTGAACAGATATCCCAAACCATGAGTCAGTGCCAGCGTCTTGAAATCCCTCCACTGCGGTCGGGATGACAGCGTTGTAGTTGGTCAGACTTGGCACCCAAGGTCATCCTGAGCGAAGCCGAAGGATCTCCTGAACAGATAACCCATGCTCTGGGTCAGTGCCAGCGTCGTGAGATCCCTCCACTGCGGTCGGGATGACAGCGCTGCAGTTGGTCGGGACTTCATAGCGAGCCTCTCTGGATTAGGCAGTAAAGCGCTCACAATGATGACCAGCTGGGCGGCAGATCTCAATACAACGTTTCACCCTTAGCAGCCATAGCCCGCAACTTCTCAGTGGGCCGATACAACTCACTAATATGCGCATATTTATCACCGCGATCACAGACTTCCTGCAAACCAATCTCATCCATCCAGCGACAGACGCCACCGCGGAATGCTGGGAAACCGACGCCGTAAATCAGCGCCATATCCGCTTCAGCCGGTGAGGCAACCACGCCCTCTTCCAAGCAGTGAACCATTTCCATGGCCATGGCAATCATCAGGCGATCAACAATCTGATCCCCATCCACCAACTTGGCGTCGCCATAGAGATCGGCAAACATATTAATAACTGTCTCATCCACGGCCTTGCTTGGCTTACCCTTTTCATTTAATTCGTAGCTGTAATACCCCAGCGCATTTTTCTGACCCAGGCGCTCGGCCTGATAAATCGCCTCAGTGGGCCACAGATCGGCGGTCTTCTTAAAGCGCTCTGGCAAGCCGTTGATCATCACCGGATAGCAGTGATTGATCGTGTCTATGCCAATGACGTCCATTAGGTAAGCAGGACCCATTGGCAGCCCCCAAGCTTCCATGACTTTATCCACCTGCTGGAAATCAGCGCCTTCAGAGATCATAATTTCGAGACCAAAGAGCATGGCAAACAATACCCGGTTGACCAAGAACCCTGGGCAGTCATTAACCACAATAGGCTTCTTGCCAAGACCCAAAGCATAAGCACAGACTGCCGCGATGGTCGCATCAGAGGTGTTTTCGCCGCGAATAATTTCAACCAGTGGCATGGCGTGAACCGGATTAAAGAAGTGCATGCCGCAGAAGTTTTCGGGGCGCTTTAATGATTCGGCAAGGCGGTTGATCGAGATGGTTGAGGTGTTTGAAGTAATAACGGCGCTCTCGTCGAGCAGCGCTTCAACCGCTGGCAGTACCATTTTCTTAACGGACTCCAGCTCAACCACGGCTTCAACCAGCATATTGCAGGGAGCCACATCCTTATCTTCCAGGCTCGGCAGAATCTTACTCAGTATCTGACCGGCTTTCTCTTCGGTTAACTTGCCACGCTTAACGCCCTTAGCCAGCAGCTTATTGGCTTCTTGAATACCCAGATCCAGAGCTGGCTGATTAATATCTTTCATTACAACCGAGTAACCGCGGATAGCGTTTTGGTAGGCAATGCCGCCACCCATAATGCCAGCGCCAATAACCCCAGCAGTTTTAATTTCAGGCAACTTGTCCGCCAGGGCACGGCTGCGGTTTTTCGCCTGCTTAACAATATATTGATCGCTTAAAAACAAACCGACCATAGCTCTTGCCTGTGGGGTTTGAGAAATCTCATAGAAAGCTTCATTTTCCATTTTGATCGCTTCATCGCGGCCCAAATGCGCGGCGTTGGAGACCAACTCAACCGCCTTTAAAGGTGCTGGATAATGATTGCCAACCTTGCCGAGAATAGCGCTGCGGAAACCTGCGGCAGTGGCTTGCAGCTCGGCATCAGAAAGTGTCAGTGCTGAGGTCATCTGAGTACGTCGCGCTTGATAATCCCGCTCGCCGGATGCCAGCTCTTCGAGCAAAGCCAGTGATACGTCACGCAACTGCTCTGGCTCGGCGATGGCGTCAACTGCACCGGCTGCTAAAGCCGCTTTAGGACGCTGCTGTTCACCGGAAGCAACCCAGTGAACTGCTGTGGAATAGCCAACCAAACGTGGCAGACGCACAGTGCCACCCCAGCCAGGAATAATACCCAGACCCGTCTCAGGCAGGCCTATAGCCGCCCTGGAAGAAAGCACTCGAGAATCACAGGCCAGACAGATTTCAAAACCGCCGCCTAGCGCAAAGCCATTGATCGCAGCCACTGATGGGAAGGGCAAATCTTCGATCTCAGAGAACAGGCCATTGGCCGTCTGTGCCCCAGCAATAAACTCTTCTTTGCTGGCAGTAAACATGTCCTTGAATTCAGTAATATCGGCGCCCACAACAAATACTGGCTTGGCGCTGCTGACTAAGAGACCGCGGATACCCGACTGAGCTTTCAGCTTATCCACCGCGTGGCGCAAATCAGCCAATGTCTGCTGGTTGAATTTATTCACCGACTCGCCTTGATTGTCGAATTGAATTTCTGCAAAACCATTGTCGATAAGCCTGAGACTGACTGTCTGTCCTTTATACATAGGGATCACTTTCCTTAATTGATAATTAAATTCTGTCGGTATTCTAGCTTTGTTAGCGCGTCAGTCTATGATTTACTGCGACCATACGTATCCAAGACAATAGTCGAGAGAGATCAGATGACATTGCGTGACAGTATGCACCGGGAACAACAGAGCAAAGCCCTGCTTGAGCAAGCCAAAGGCTATGCCTATGAATACGCCAACGGCGCGGCGGAGCGCAATGTATTCCCCTCCAAGCAGGCCTTAGCGGATCTTGAACAGTTCGTCGAAGATCTACCGGCCTGCTCCGGTGATGCCACAGCCATCCTGCAACAGCTGCATCAGTATGGTTCCCCCGCCACCACGGCACAGACCGGTGGGCGCTATTTTGGCTTTGTTAATGGCGGTATTTTACCGGTGACCTTGGCAACTAAATGGCTGAGTGATTTTTGGGATCAAAATACCGCGCTCTATGTGATGTCACCCATTGCCTCGAAGCTCGAAGAAATCTGTGAAGGTTGGTTAAAGCAGCTATTCGGCCTGCCCGACACCACCGTGGCGGGGTTTGTTAGCGGTACCTCTTCCGCCATCCTCTGTGGACTGTCAGCAGCACGCTATAAACTGTTGCAAAACCAAGGCTGGGACTTTAACCAACAGGGCCATAATGGCGCGCCACCACTGCGTATTATTGCCGGTCGCCATATACACGGTGCAGTGACCAAGGCCGTCGCCCTGCTCGGGTTTGGTCTCGACAATATAGAGTGGGTCGAGGGAGATGATCAGGGACGCATTTTGCCCGAACAACTTCCCGATCTGGATGGCAGCTGCATCGTTTTATTACAGGCAGGCAATGTCAACTCTGGCTCTTTTGATCCCTTTGAGGAAATTTGTGACAGGGCCAATCGCGCCGGTGCCTGGGTACATATAGATGGCGCCTTTGGGCTCTGGGCTGGCGGTACAAGGCGGCTTAAACATCTGACTACAGGCATGGAAAAAGCCCACTCCTGGTCGGTTGATGGTCATAAGACTCTCAACACGCCCTATGACAGTGGTATTTTATTGTGCCGTGATCGAGACGCACTGATTATGGCCCTGCAAGCGTCTGGCGCCTATCTCAACTTCAGCGAAAACCGCGACGGCATGCTCTACACCCCAGAGATGTCACGCCGGGCTAGAGCGGTTGAGCTCTGGGCTGCGCTTAAATATTTGGGTGCCAAAGGCGTCGATGAGCTAGTTTATGGTATGCATAAACGGGCGCTACAGTTTGCCGATGAGCTGAGGGCGGCGGGTTTCGACATACAAAATGATGTGGTATTTAATCAGGTGATCGTATCACCGGCTGATAACGATGCTGAGACCGATAGAATCCTGGCAGCGATTCAAGACTCCGGTGAGTGCTGGGTCGGCGGTTCAGTTTGGCAGGGTAAAAAGGTTATTCGCATCAGTGTCTGTTCTTGGATTACCGGTGCTGAGGATGTTAGCCGTTCGGTACAGGCTTTTATCGCTGCTCGAGATGCTATCGCTGGAATTTAACTAGATCTGATCCAAGGTGTATTTCAACACCGGCCTTAAAGGCTGCTTTTACCAAGCCCTTATCAAGAGTCGCTAAGGGCAAACCCTCGCGAATTGCCAGTTCCAGATAAGCGGCATCATAACTACTCAGTTTGTAGGCCCTCGCCAGTGTTAGGATTCGACTGAAAGCCTGATGGGACGTCATAGTGTCTGTTTGAATTGCAAGATTCTCGAGCTGAGAGATAAAGCCTTCAATTTCACCTAAACTGATCTCGTCGCGTTTCTCCGCCGACAGCAGCACACTAGTTGCTTCAAGGTGCCATAAGTTAGGAACCATGGCGCAGCCATTTAAAAGACTATCTAAGACCTCCGTAGCATAGCGCTGATCATCTGCCTTATTGGTCTCCAGAAGCCAGCGCATGGCGACCGAATTATCTAAAACGAAACCAGTCATTTGCGGCCTGATTCCATCATTTCCTTGAGTTCAGAGTCCGACAGTTTATGCTTTTTGGCTTTCTTAATATTGGCAATAGCGGCAGCGGTTTTTAGGTGGCTATTGGCGCCGCTTGGTACCACGTCAGCGACCGGTTTGCCGCGATTGGTAATAGTGAAAGATTCCCCGGCTTCAACTCGGCGAAGGATCTCGGGCAACTTGGTCTTGGCATCATAGGATCCGATTTTTTCCAGCATAACAATTTCCTCTACCTACTATTAGACTAGAATACTAGTCTGATAAAAAGAAATCAAGGCCGAGTTCTTGCAGGCATCGAATGAGCGACAGGCCTTTAATGCTTAAGTATTACTATTTTTCAAACAGGATCACATCAGCGCCGATAAACTCCGGCGCACTACCCCACCTCTGCCCCAGATACTCAAAAGTCGCCACCGAAAAGAAGCTGATATGAGTGGGGTCAGACTTGTAGTGCCAATTGACAAACTTCTCTGGGCTGGCAACCAGCTTGGTCATAATCCCTAACTGCCCTCCCGGCTTTAACAGGCTCCAGAGTCTCTCCAATTCGAGCAGCGGCTGCACCAGATGCTCAACGACCTCGGTGGCGGTAATAAAATCATATTGCGACTCAAGCAACTCAGGATGGCTGGCATAATAAAGGTCATAGAGCGCAACAGTATGCCCCTGCTCTTCAAGTATCAGTGACAGACAGGGGCCGGGACCAGAGCCAAAATCCAATCCCTGGCTCTTGGGGTTGAGTCTCTCCAATAAAGGCTGAGCCAGTCGATTGAGAAAGCTGCGGTAGCCCAAATCCTGAGGATCGTTTTGGTGGAGGTCGTACTCCGCTTTTTCCTGATCAGCGGAGAGATGAAAGCTTGTCGGCACAAATACCAGCCGACAAGCTGAGCATTGCAGATAAGCGCGGCGTTGATCCCGGTGATACCCGACCACATCCGCCCCCGCGCAAAGCGGGCAGTTCTCAGAATCTTGAATGCTGTTGTTCGCCATAGTGGTCAAGTCACAATAAGTTGATAAAAACAAGTCTACCCAGCGCCCACCGCTCAGGGCATAATCTCGCGCCTAAACCGTGCCATTGCCAGCCAGCTAATGGCTGTCTACATTTGACTCTACTCATCATCGTAAAAGGCCATTATGCAATCTATCGCCAGTCGTATCGCCAATGAACTCAAGGTCAGTGAACATCAGGTTACTGCCGCCATACAACTGCTCGATGAGGGCGCGACCGTACCTTTTATATCGCGCTATCGCAAGGAAGTCACCGGCGGCCTCGATGACACACAGATGCGTAACCTCGAGGAACGCCTCAACTACATAAGAGAGTTGGAGGATCGCCGCAAGTCGATTCTCGCCAGTATCGAGGAACAGGGCAAGCTGACACCTGAACTGAAGCAGGCAATCAATCTGGCCGAGACCAAGACCCGTCTCGAAGATTTATATCTACCGTTTAAGGTCAAGCGTCGCACCAAGGGACAGATTGCCATTGAAGCCGGTCTTGAGCCCCTTGCGGATCTAATTTACGGCGATCCATCTCAGCAACCAGAACAGGCTGCAGCTGCATTTGTGAATGCAGAACTGGGTATCGCTGATATTAAGGCCGCCCTTGATGGTGCCAAATTTATTCTGATGGAGCGCTTTAGTGAAGATGCCGAGCTGCTTGGACGGCTGCGCCAGTTTATGTTCGATGAGGCCAATATCACCGCCACATTAGTTAACGGTAAAGATAAAGAGCCGGGCAAGGAACAGGCTGCCGCCAAGTTTAAAGACTATTTTGAGCACAGCGAACCCCTAAACACCACACCATCACACCGTGCCCTGGCCATGTTCCGCGCTCGCCGCGAAGGGTTTATCAGCATTAAGGTGGATCTGATCACCGAGGACGATCTCGGCCATCCCTGTGAGAGCATGATTGCTCGCCAGGTCAATATTGAGAATTTGGGTCGCCCTGCCGATGCCTGGTTAGGTGAAGTGGTGCGCTGGACCTGGCGTATCAAGCTGCACACCCATTTGGAAACCGATCTACTGGGCAGCCTCCGTGAGCGCTCTGATCTCGATGCAATCAATGTCTTCTCGATCAATCTTAAAGATTTGATCCTGGCTGCACCTGCGGGTCAAAAAGCCACTATCGGACTGGATCCCGGTCTCCGCACTGGGGTTAAAGTCGCGGTCGTGGACAGCACCGGTAAATTGCTGGATCACACGGCGATCTTTCCCACACTGCCCCAACGAAAGACTCATGAAGCCGAAGCCATACTCACTCACTTTTGCGAAAAGTACGATGTTGAACTGATTGCTATTGGCAATGGAACCGGCAGCCGCGAGACCGAGAGTTTTGTGTTGGATATGCTGAAGAACAATTCAGCGCTGAAAGCCAAGCCGGTAATGGTCAATGAAGCCGGTGCATCGATTTATTCTGCGTCTGAATTTGCTGCCAAGGAATTTCCCGACCTGGATGTGACCATTAGAGGTGCGGTGTCTATCGCCCGTCGCCTTCAAGATCCTCTGGCCGAGCTGGTGAAGATCGACCCCAAATCTATAGGTGTGGGCCAATATCAGCACGATGTCAGTCAAGTGAAGCTAGCCAGAAGTCTCGACTCAGTGATTGAAGACTGTGTAAACGCCGTGGGTGTCGAGGTCAATACCGCCTCCTCCGCCCTGCTGCGCCGGGTTTCCGGTCTCAGCCAAACCATTGCCGACAATATAGTCGACTACCGGGATCAGCAGGGAGCGTTTAAAAGCCGTGAGCAGCTTAAACTAGTCAGCCGCTTTGGCGAGCGCACCTTTGAACAGGCAGCGGGCTTCTTGCGCATTGCCAACGGTGATAACCCACTGGATGCCTCAGCGGTACACCCAGAGACCTACTCTCTGGTTGAGCGCATTGCAGAAGCCAATAAAACCAGCCAGAAAGCGCTGTTGGGGAATAGCCAGCTGCTGCGCAAACTGGATCCAGCAAACTTTGTGGACAGCCAATTTGGTCTGCCCACCATCACCGATATCATTAGCGAACTGGATAAGCCCGGCCGCGATCCTCGCCCTGAGTTTAAAACCGCGACTTTTAAAGAAGGTATTGAGACGATTAAGGATCTCAAGCCCGCTATGCTCCTTGAAGGGGTGGTGACCAATGTCACCAACTTTGGTGCCTTTGTCGATATTGGCGTTCATCAAGATGGCTTGGTGCATATCTCGGCCATCGCCAATCGTTTTGTCAAAGATCCCCATGAAGTGGTCAAGACCGGCGATATAGTGAAAGTAAAAGTGATGGAAGTGGATGTTGCGAGAAAGCGCATCGCGCTGAGTATGCGAACCGATGATGAAGTGACTCCGGCACAGTCTGATAAAAGGCCGGATCGCAAAGCCAATGATACGACCAAGGACAAGTCGAAGAATGGGACTAAGCCCACTCAGAAACATAGCAAACCCCAGAACCGCCCCCCAGCTCGAGCGCCAAAACCACAGACCAAAGGTAGCATGGCGGCACTCTTTGAAAAGGCTCTTAAGAAGCCATAGGGAAATCAGTAAAAGCAAGCCATAGCGGAAAAAACCATGGTGATTTTGGCTTACTGAGCGGTTAATAAAACTAAGCCGCGAGGATTGCCAAAAAGTTACAGATTATTTAGCTGATAGTAGTATTTCGCATTGACGGTAACCGGTCCGATCAGTATTATGCGCCCTCTCGTAAGAGACCGCATGGTAAGACATTCGGGAATTAGCGCAGCCTGGTAGCGCGCCTGCTTTGGGAGCAGGATGTCGGGGGTTCGAATCCCTCATTCCCGACCACTTTCCGGCTTTGTAAAATGCGCCCGTAGCTCAGCTGGATAGAGCAACGGCCTTCTAAGCCGTGGGTCGCAGGTTCGAATCCTGCCGGGCGCACCATCTTTACTATCAGATGGGCCCACATGTAGGACTGGTCAAGCAGTAATACTCAATGGTGGACGTAGCTCAGTTGGTAGAGCCCCGGATTGTGATTCCGGTGGTCGCGGGTTCAATCCCCGTCGTCCACCCCATTTGATACCCTCCTGTGACCCTATTTTTTTACACCACGCCTTTTTTTTACACCACCCCTGTTTTTTTGCACCATTCCTATTAAATTTTCTTATGCTCTGCGAAAAAGGTTGCTTTAGCCGCACACGTTGCCTATTTTGTTGCCCTTCTTTATTAACCGATTTAAACAGGTCTAAACATGTCTGCACCGATTCTCGATGGTAAAACCCTTGCCGCTCAAACCGAAGCCGAACTGTCCGAAAGAGTCGCCGCCCTTAAAGCAGCCAATAATGGTCAGGCCCCTATTTTGGCAACCATTCTCGTCGGCGGCGATCCTGCATCAGCCACCTATGTAAAGATGAAGCAAAACGCCTGTAAGCGTGTTGGCATGGACTCCATCGCAGTAGAGATGGCCGATGACACCAGCACTGAACAGTTGCTGGCAAAAATTGAAGAGCTCAACAGCAACCCAAACTGTCATGGCATCCTGTTGCAGCACCCCACGCCCAAGCAGATTGATGAGCGCGCCTGTTTCGACGCCATTGCACTGGCAAAAGATGTCGACGGCGTTACCTGTCTCGGTTTTGGTCGCATGGCCATGAACGAAGAAGCTTACGGATCCGCTACACCTCAGGGCATTATGCGTATTCTTCAAGGCTACAATATTGAGATGTCAGGCAAGCACGCCGTTGTTGTGGGTCGCAGCCCTATTCTCGGTAAGCCAATGGCGCTGATGCTGTTGAACGCCAATGCAACAGTGACCATCTGTCACTCGAAAACAGAAAACCTTCCAGAATTAATTAAGCAGGCTGATATTTTAGTCGGCGCAGTAGGTCGGCCCGAATTTATTAAAGCCGAGTGGATCAAAGATGGCGCTGTGGTTGTTGATGCCGGCTACCATCCTGGCGGTGTTGGCGATATTGAACTGGCTCCGCTGGTTGATCGCGTTGCCGCGTACACCCCTGTTCCAGGCGGTGTGGGCCCAATGACCATTAACACGCTGATTCTACAGTCGGTGGTTGCTGCTGAAAAAAGCCTTGGCTAGCATTACTATAGATAACAAAAAAGCCGCTAGCTCTTTAAGAACTAGCGGCTTTTTTGTGGGTCTTTTAATAAGAGATTATTAAACCGAACCTAACGGCTTTCTCTCAGAACAATCAATTGCTCATGAAGCTCCGTTACAAGTGATTCATAACCTTTATGTTCAGCCAGATTAACGCTCTCACTGGGGTCATTTAGGTGATCAAAAAGCATTCGCGCCGTCACCTGGCCGCGTTGATCAAACCACTCTGTCATGGCATAACGATCGGTTTTAATCACATCTGCGGCGTGCCAGCGTGGAAACACCGCTGCTTTGCCTGGGGCGCTGCTATCGAGTAGCTGGCTAACGAAGCTATCTCCCTGCAACTGCGGAAGCATGGGCTTGCCCAACAGCTCGAGTACGGTGGGGAATATATCGACAAATTCGACCAAACCCTCGGCAACACCGACCCCCGGGTTCAAGATTGGTGTAGGCTCATCTCTTTTAGAGAGAGTGCTTTTAGAGAGGGTGCTTTCAGATAGAGTGCTTCCCAGCAGCCGCCCCATAGTCGATGTCTCGGTCAAGGCTGTTGGCAACTTAACAATTAGAGGCGTTCTTGTGGCCACATCAAAAGGCGAGTGTTTGACCCATAAACCATGCTCACCGAGACTAAAGCCGTGGTCTCCCGCGACTATAACAATGGTGTTGTCGTCGAGATTGAGCTGTTCTAATTTGGCTAGCAGTTTACCCACCTGAGCGTCCGAGTAACTGACGCTGGCAAGATAACCATGAACCAGTTTCTTCGCCATAGCATCAGGTACCGGATGCGGTGCCTTGGGGATACCGTCAAATTTGCGCAACTCACCCCAGCTGTGGATGGCCTGGCGGGGTGCTCCCATCGGCATAAGTGGATTGCTGGCAAGGTTGATATCCGCTTCGTTATAAAGATCCCAGTAGCGGAGAGGCACAGTAAAAGGCAGATGAGGCTTTAAAAAGCCCACCGCCATAAAGAAAGGCTGATCGCGCTCACTGGCGGATTCAAGAGATGCTAAGGCCTGATCGGCAATCATGCCATCAAAGTAATGATTATCCGGCACATCCGCGGCTTCATAGGCAGGGCCAACACGATTCTTTAGAAAGCTGGCAATGTTTTCCGCGCTCTGGTAATTGCGGTGCCCTATGCGCTTAATCTTGCCCGTCGGATTCCAGGGTGGCGTGCTCCAGTCCGCCTTAGAATCCTCGGAAAAATGCAATATCTTGCCGATACTTTCGCTGTAGTAACCCTGCTTTTTGAGGTAACCAAACAGCGTTTCAGCCCCTTTGGCATCCTCATCAATACGCGCTTGATAACCGACGAAGCGTTTCTCCGTCGGTCTGATACCCGACATCATACTCGCTCTCGACGCACCGCAGACCGGCACGTTGACATAGGCATTGGCAAACAGCACAGCCTCGCTGGCCAGGCTATCTATGTTCGGCGATTTAACCGCTGTGCTGCCGTAAGCACCCAGTTCGGGGCGCAGATCATCAATCATGATAAACAGCACATTGGCCGGCTTGGGGTCACTGGCAATAGCGTTGCACGCCAGTGACAGGCCACATACAACGGTTAAAAACAGATTCTTCATAGAGCGGCCTTTCACTATCGAATTTAATGGTTTGTTAGTGCGCTGCAGGTTTGCCCTTAGATAGCCCTGCCCTAACCCTATCCGGTTTCATAAAGTAGCGCAGATCCTGCTCGCTACCATCCCGTAACCATTGCCTTGGGAACTCAGCCGCTTTTGATCGTTCGCCTTCACGGAACACTGCACCATGACTAAACTTCTCAGTGTATGGGACACTTAAGCCATCGCGAGAATCCCCTAGACGAGCAAATAGCTTGCTGCGCAGATCGGCGACTACGGCCAGAGAGTCTGGATCGTGAATCAGGTTGTGCATCTCTTTAGGATCAGTACGCATATCATAGAGTTCTTCGGTATCCCAAAGACCGTGATAGGTAATAAATTTATAGTCGTCTGTCCGCAGCGCAAAGGTGGTGGGTGTGCTCGGATAATTAAACTCCCAGTAGTATTCATAGAGAAGATCATCGCGCCACTGGCTTTCTGATTCGCCTCGCGCCAGAGAATACAGGCTTTCTCCTTCAAATTGCTCGGGCGATTCGACCCCAGCAATATCCAGTATGGTCGGCGCAATATCGATATTGGCGGCAATCTCTTTAACCACATGATTAGTCTTCAAGCCATTACCCCAGGCTAAAAGCGGTACCCGCATGGATTCCTCGTAGGCATTGCGCTTATCGATTAGACCGTGCTCACCAAACATAAAGCCATTGTCACCCATCAGCATGACAATCGTGTCGTCGGCATGGCCATTGTCTTCGAGCCACTGGAACAGACGGCCGAGGCTCTCGTCCACAGCAGAGAGTGCTCGGTGGTAGCGCATCTTGTAGGCCTGAACATCCAGCGAGCTGTGATAGGGAAAGTCAACGCCGTGCCAGCTATTGCGCTGATTCTTTACCCACATCGGCTTACCCTCATAATTTTCAGGGGTATCAGCTTGGCTCTCAGGCACCGGAATAGTTCTGTCGGCATACTGCTCCGTGTGACGTTGAGCCGGGGCAAAATTGGCATGTACCGCCTTGTGAGAAAGGTACATAAAGAACGGTTCTTCGCTATCGCGACTGTCCAGCCAATCCACGGCGTAATCGGTCAACTCATCAGTGATATAACCTTTTTGTTTAACCGGATCACCGTTGACATTGAGCATGCTCTGCTCGCCATTGGGTTTGGTGGGATAGTAGTGGCCCTGACCGGCAAAGCTAACCCAGTGATCAAATCCTGGTTGTGGATCATCAAGCTTACGTCCCGCTGGCGCCAATTCACCCATGTGCCACTTGCCGACAAAGGCGGTGTTGTAGCCGGCCTTTTGCAAGTACTCGGGAAAGAAAATAGTGCCTTCGCGGGGTGGCTTATTATTATCGACCACGCCGTGGTTGTGCATATACTGGCCGGTGAGGATCGAAGCGCGACTCGGAGAGCAGAGAGCCGTGGTGACAAAGGCATTCTCAAAATGCACACCCTCGGCGGCCATACGATCCATATTCGGCGTGTCTATAACGGGATTCATAAAACCCAGTTCATCGTAGCGCTGATCGTCGGTGAGAACATAGATAACGTTCTTTGGCTTGTTGACCGGTTGAGCACTTTCTAGAACCGCACTTTGCCCGCCACCCTCTGTGTCATTACAACCAACCAGTGCCGAAATCAATATTGTTACAGCAGCCTTGCCTATGAGGCTATTTGACCAATCGCGTTTAAAACCATTCATGTATAAATCCTTAAATACTCTTATTGAATTTTTTTGTTTTTGTTTTTATTCTTGGCATTAGTCTTTAACGCGCAGCTGAATACTTTTTAGATCAGCTCCACGAGACGACGAACCCACCATCAAGGTGAAGGCTCCGGGCTCGACTACCCACTCCATAGCACGGTTGTAATAGGCCAGCATCTCAGGCTCTACGGTAAAGCTAACGCGCTTTGACTCGCCCGCCAGTAGATAGATCTTTTCAAACCCCTTGAGCTCCTTTACCGGCCGGGTTATTTCGCTGTAATTGTCACGGACATAAAACTGTACCGTTTCATAACCCGCGCGATCGCCACTGTTAGTAACGGTCACCGATAGTTTGGTGCTCTCGGTTTTTTCAATGCTTTTGTTATCCAGAACTGGCTGAGAAAAAGCAAATTCGGTATAGCTAAGACCGTAACCAAACTCAAATAGATTGCGGGTCGGCGCATCGGCATATTTATGCTTGTAAGCCGAGGGTTTGTGGTTATAGATCGCCTGAGTGTGGCCGATGCTATAGGGCACAGTGATGGGCAATTTACCGCTGGGATTAGTCACCCCATAGATGATTTCTGCCAGTGCCTGTCCGCCCATTGCACCGGGCTCCCAGGCTTCAATAACAGCAGCACTGTTATCCACGACCCAGGGTTCAGCGATCGGTCGGCCATTAACCAAGACCACAATCACCGGTGTTCCAGTTGCGTGAATGGCCTGTACCAACTCAAGCTGTCGGCCGATAAGATTGATCGACGAGCGGGCAACATTTTCCCCGGAGGTCTTGCCTTTTTTGTCGTAGCGCAGGGGGTTTTCACCGACTACCACAACCGCGACCTGAGACTGGCTCGCGCGCTTGGCGGCACCGAGAATATCCTCTGTAGAAAGATTTTTAACCTGTTTGCCAACATCGTAAAAATCAATATCTTTAGGACTGGCGGCAACTGCTCTTAGTCCTTCGAGTACGGTTGTGACATTGTTTTCTGGCTGTTGCAGCACCCAGTCCCCAAGAATCGTATGGTTGTCAGCATTGGGGCCGGTAACAAAGACTTTAGTGTTTTTTTGCAACGGTAGAATACTGGCGTTATTGGTTAGCAGTACGATTGCCTGACTCGCCATGTCCAGTGCCGTTTGCTGGTGGGCTGCGGTAAATACCGACTGTGCAACCAGGCTTTCATCGACGTAGGGATTTTCAAATAATCCGAGACGAAATTTGGCTAGCAGCATTGGGCCCACAGATGCATCTATGCGCTCCTCGGAGAGTCGACCTTCATTGACCAGTTCCACGAGAGGCTCAAGAAAGTCAGGCCCGTGCATATGCATATCCATTCCCGCATGCACGGTTTGGAAGACCGCCTCCTTTTGACTGGTGGCAACTCGATGAAAGGTATGCAAGCGTTCGATGTCCATCCAATCACTGACCACAAAGCCTTTAAAGCCCCACTCCTCACGCAACACATCATTGAGCAGATAACGACTGCCATGGGCGGGTTCACCATTGATCTCATTGTGCGCAGCCATAAAGGTAAACACGCCGGCATCGACTGCTCGCTTAAAGGGTGGGAAGAAATCCTGGCGCAGACTGCGCTCGGAGACATCCATGGGTGACAGATTAATACCATTGATCGGATCACCACCGGCAACCCAGTGTTTGGCGTTGGCAATGACCTTCTGTGGCCCATCGAAGTCCCCCTGCTGGAGGCCCTCTATTGTTGCCACACCCATTTCAGCGACGAGGAAGGGATCTTCGCCAAAGGTTTCACCGACTCGACCCCAGCGCGGATCACGGGCTATATCCACATTCGGTGTAAAGCTCCAGTGAGAGCCTGTGGCGCGCATCTCACGCGCGGTTTCGACACTTGCCTGTTTAACGAGTCCAAGGTTCCATGAACTAGCCATGCCCAGAGGCGCAGGATAGACCGTGGAACCACTGACCATGGCGTTGCCGTGGATCGCATCTATACCAATTAGCAAAGGGATACCCAAACGGCTCTGTGCCGCGTGGCGCTGTAATAAGTTAGCCTCAGTAGCGGTCAATACATGAAGGAATGAACCGACTTTGCCGGTCTCGATAAACGCTGGAATCTGCGACGAGTGAAGATCGGGATAGAAACCATGGGCGTCACTCTTGGCGAGGTCATCAATGGACATGTGCTGCTCTGATTCAGCAGTGTGATCAATACCTACGTACTGACACATCTGCCCCACCTTCTCCTCCAGGGTCATCCGTGGCAATAGATCGGCCACCCGCTGCTCAGCGGTTAGGCTGGCGTCTAGGTAGGCGGGCAAAAGTTCACTGCTGATCGAGGTTAAGGACGCAGTAGAAATCAGTAAACCGGTAAAGCTAAGTAATAATTTTTTCATGATCGGTGTAAAAGGCCCTATTGTTTAATGGATATAATTAACGTTGTTTGTAATTAACGGTTTGTTACCCGACTGTTTGTTACGGGATAGTTTGTTACGGGATAGCTTGCTACTAAATAGCTGTTTTTCATGTCAGATTAATCTGGGCACGCACAGTGTTTGCTTTCAATGGCACTGCAAAGGTACCGCCGTTAGCCGCGCTCACCTGCATATGGTAGAGCCCCTTATAGCCGGTAAAATTAACCTCTCCTCGACTATCGGTGATTAATTCAACCTCGGTAGACCAGCGTTTATTGACTAGGTCATGCCACACCTGGCCATTAGGTTTCAATCGCAAGTTGCGATCAACCAGTGCTGCATCGGGCTTTGGTACGCTGTTTTTAGCGTACTCAAAGGGCGTCCAGGTAAGCAGTCCGGTCATCTGCGGATGACTGAAGACAGCGGTCATAAAGTCTTCGCTATAACGTGCCTGAAACTCTAAATCCGGAGTTTCAAAATCAAACTCGGTAACCTGTAACTCGGTATTTAGCGTGGCGAAATCATTCATAATAGAGAGCAACTCTTGCGGCGCTGTAGGCGCAAACCCCTTGGGGATATGTGCTTGAAATCCAATCCCTTGAATAGCCGCGCCCTGCTTCAAAAGGCCCTGTATATAATTAAAATAAAAGGTTCTGTGACGCACTGAATTCTTAGTTAGCACTCCGTAGTCGTTGATATAGCGTTTAACCTCGGGCCGAATCTGCTGCACCTGTTTGAACCAATCGACAGCGACCTCGGGACCGAGAATATCCATAAACTCATGACTACTAAAAGGCTCGTTGAGCACATCCCATTCAGTTAGGGGATGGCCATATTGGCTGACCATTTTGTCGATATGGTCATTGAGTAGCTTGCGTAACTGCACTTTATTGCCCGAATATCTGGCATGTTCTGCTGCAGCTCGTCTGAAACCGGGCCAGATTAAACAGTGCCCTCGAACCGGGATACTGCGCTCTGCACACCAATTCATAAAAGGTTGGATGTACTGGAGATTGTTGTCATGGTGCTTCCACTTAAACGCATTCTCAGGGGTCAGTTTGTGGAACAGTAAATCGCAGTAATCTAAATGACGCTGTCTTATCTCCTGAGGATATGGGCTGCCATAGAGGCGCCTTAAGCGCGGTGCCGCACCAAAACCAAAATCATGGCGATAGAGATTTGCTTTAACCGGCAGATTTGCCAGGGGCATGCCCGCAGCGTCTGTTACCCTGACATTAAAGCGGCCTTTGCGAAGCACTTCGATGCGCTGCTTAGCGTCTTTTCGCCAACCGGCACTGTCTTCCATACCGGCATAAGAACTGGCTGCAATAGAAAGGTTTTCAGCCTGTTTTGCGAACCCGAAAGACGGAACGGCCGCTGCCACAGAAGATATAAAGCGTCGCCTGTTCAAAATCCAATTACCACCCGTATTCAGTTAAAGTAAAAGCAGCTCTAAAGTGACCCTATCTGCATGTTTGAAGGCTATAACCCTCCCAGCGAGAACCGCCAGGAGGGCAATAGTCGGAGCTCTAGAACTTGTAACGGAGGCCCAGTGCATAACGCCGGCCAAATTCACGATAGGAAATAATCCGTGATTCGTCGCCAGCAAAAGTGACTGGCTTTTCGTTGGTCAGATTAATCGCCTCTGCGGTCAACGTGAGGCCGGTATCACCCACCTGATAACTCATGCTGGCATCAACCTGAGAATAGGCTTTGTGATAGATTGGCAGACCACCCAGGCTTGAGGTGAAGAGTAAGAAATCATCACGTTCGGTGTAGGAGATACGACCGGAAAAGTCCTCTTTTTCATAGAACAGCACCAGATTCATACTTGATTCCGAGAGTCCTTCCAATGGCAGTTCGTTGCCAAATGGATCATCTCTACCTGTAGAGCTATCAATCATGGTGTAGTTAAAGATCGTACCCAAACCATTAAAGGGAGCCGGCAGCTCAGTGAAATTCTGCTGATAAGAGAACTCAAGACCCTGAATAGTAGCGCCTTCACCGTTAGACGGTGCCGTGACCAAATACTCTACCGCATCACCGTTGTCGTCTGTTTCAAACCCGGGAACAACTTCGCTGAACTGAGTTGATGAAACGTAGGAGCTGACGTCTTTGTAAAATGCAGCGGTCGAGAGTAAACCACCCTTATTAAAATACCATTCCAGAGACAGATCGAACTGATCGGCGAGAAACGGATTAAGGTCCGGATTACCACGAGTGGCTGTCTGTGCGCCCTGATTGACGTTATAGCCTAGGGTCAATTGCTGAAAGCTAGGACGAGACATCACTTTGGCATAACCACCACGCAGCAAGAGATCATCCTGAAGTACATAGACAATATTCATACTCGGCAATATTTCAGAATAGCTGCGTTTGTCGTTGAGTGGAATCAAGGCAGCGCCATCGTAGGTATTACTGTTACCTTCCTGATCGGTACTGACGTAGCGCAGACCAAAATTGCCGCGCAGCTTATCAGTGGCGAAGGTCGCCATGGCATAGACTGCAGTAATTTCTTCGCTAACATCCCAGTTACTAATACCGTCCTGCTTGGCTCGAATCACTGGGGTCCCTAATTGGCCGTCAGCATCGTAGGAATAATCTTCCAGAATCATGCTTGCCGATGGAAGGAACCAAGATGAAGGCATGCCGCCAGTAACGGAAAAGTCATCGACTGGAAAAGTACTGTCGCCAATATAATCTGCCAAGGTACAGCTGTGAGCATCATCGCCACAGGTCGAGCCGCCTCTAGAGTTAACCGAATCGACAGCTTTGTATTGCTGCTTAGTACGATCACGGTATTTAGCGCCGAACTTTACGCTGGTGATCCAGCTATCATTAATCGTGCGTTCGAAATCTAACTGGGCGTACTCTTCTTCGTCAGTGTTTTGTAGCACTGCGCGCGACAGATTCTGCCACACCAGGTCGGAGGGTGCAGACACCGCCTCACCGCCAGCCAAGGTCGCAGCCAGAGTGGAGAATTGAACACCGCGAGTATCATAGGAAACACTGCTTCCCTTTGGCCCAAAGGTGGCAAATAAAGCTGGATCCTGTTTGCCCTCACCATCGGAAGCGCCAACGCGTGCCGACACCAACCAATCTTCAGAGGTCCAATCTACAGAGAGATTGACGGCTTCGGTCGAATAGTTATATTCGCGATCAAAGGCAGCGACAAAATAGCGCTGATGAAATGATTTGTTACTGGTGCTGTTAGTCACTGCGACAAAATTATCGCCGTCGAGAACGGCACTCTCAATCAGCGTATTGCCGACACCACCTGGGGCATCAGTAAATCGATAAGCGCTGTTGCTGGCGTGCTCAAAACGGGTTAAGTCAGTGGTCAAATAATCTAACTTAACGTCGATGTTATCATTCGGTCGATATTGAAAAACAACATTGAGACCGGAGCGCTCACGCTCTTCAAGGCGAATATTTTGACGTATATCCTTGGGCATATAACCGTAGTCAATACCATCAACCGGTGCAGTTAACTTCGCTGGAGAACCTGCATCGCTAATCGTACCTGTAGCGGCGTTAAAACCCACATAGCGATAGCCAAAGGATTCGACACTGTCACGACGGAAAGGCTCTTCGGAATTGTTGTAACTGACCAGGACACCTAATTCGCGGCCCTGAGAGTCAGTCTCAGAATCGGTGTATAAAAACGAATAGTTTTCACCTTCATCGTCCCGCAACTTGTTAAACGATTGCTTGAGATTGACTACCGCAGTGCGGTTTTTGAAATCCAATGGCGAACGCGTCTTGAGGTTAACCGTTCCGCCCAGAGAACCTTCATCCTGGCTGGCCGAGGGTGTCTTAAACACTTCAAGGCTCTCCACTAGCTCTGGCGAGATGGTGTTGTAGTTAAAGCTTCGTGAACCACCGGATACAGAGGTGGTTGAAATAGTTTGGCCGTTTACTGTGGCGCGATTCAATGCCGGTGGCGTACCACGGACACTGACCTCACTGCCCTCTCCTACACCGTCGTTGTCGCCGGCACTAACGTTAGTACCGCGGCTAATTTGCACGCCGGTAACACGCTGTAGTGACTCGGCGACATTGTGATCGGGGAACTTGCCCAGATCTTCTGATGTTATGACCTCAACAAACTCATTTGAGTTGCGTTTGCGGTCAATTGATTTCTCAAGACTGGCGCGAACACCAGTCACAACAACTTCTTCTATCCCAGCGTCCTGAGCCATGGACTGATGAGAAAATCCAGACGTGGCTATCACTACACATAGCAGCCTTAGTTTAAAAGACCCATTGGTTAAATTCGACATTGCAAAATCCCCGTGATTACTTTATTTGTGTTTTTAATTATTACTACTTCGACGCGTCATAGTTGCACTTTCGCCTATCTTGAATAATCAGGAATTGCTTAAATGCAGCGTCAGGAAATGGGGATTTTTAATGTAGGGTTTTTCCTACAGGGCATAGAAAGGAGTCAGAATTGTTACAAAAGTAAACCCGACTTATTGGCATATAGAGTCAGCTCTGCATTGTTTGAAAATCCCATTTTCAGCATTAATCTTGATCTATGAGTGGCGATAGTCTTGGCACTCACCTGTAATTTCTCGGCAATATCTTTTGCCCTTTTACCTGAAGCCAATTCGAGAAAAATTTGATATTCCCGGTCTGAAAGTGACTCATAGAGAGAAAAATCATCTTCACTAGAAAAGCTCCGACTCATGCTGTTAGCTAAAAGTCCGCCCACAATTTCGTTGATATAGCGTCCACCTGCAGCAGCAGTTTTTACTGCCTTTACAATTTCTGATTCTTCCGAGTCTTTTGATATATAGCCTGCTGCGCCAGCCTGAATCAATCTAATAGCGTATTGAGATTCAGGATAACTACTCAGAATCAGCACCGGTAGATGAGGCTTTTCTGACTTAATTTGTTTTAGTACATCGACACCACTGCGGCCGGGCAGACGGATATCCAGTACGACCAAGTTCCAGTCTTGACTTCTAACCTGATGTATCGCTTCGATTGCGTCATTGGCCTCACCGAATACCACCAAGCCCAGATGTTCAACAAGCATCTGTTTTAACCCATTTCTAACTACAGCATGATCGTCAACAAGAAGAATGGATGACATAACTTATCCTATGTAAAGGAGATTAATGATTTTATTTTGTCGCAAAGTAACAGATACTTGCCAAATCAGGAACCAGAAATGGTTGGTTTTATAAAAATATCTGACTAAAGTTTTCAACACCACATAAGTAACTTGTTATTTATTTCGGCTTGTAAGCTTTATGCAAACGCGATTTATAAGCCCAGTAAAGGGCATCAAGCCATAGAACCAAAGGGTCACTAATGTCGGCACCGCTCCATCTTATCCTTGCATGCCTCACCGCCTGCACTGCCCTGTTTTTAACTGTGACTATGGCCAGTGCAGACATTCAGGTAGAGCAAGTTGGCAATGCCGACAAGCTAGTACTGCTATCATCACTCACCGAGCCAGAGCGTAACTGGCTGCGCAAACACCGAACCATCAGGCACGGTATCGTCAGCAACCAAATGCCTTTCGAATACGTGGACAGTAGCGGCCAGTATCGCGGGTTGACCTCAGACTATATCGCCATTATCAGTGAACAGCTGGGCATTAATTTTGAGCCATCTTTCTTCTCCGATCTAACCACCCTATCAAACGGAGTTCGAGAAAAGCGCATAGACCTAGCCAGCTATCTGCCGCCGCCCCGAGGACAACTAAGCTACAGCGAAACGGTTATAGAAATGCCAATCGCCCTCTTTGGCCGACAAGATTCCGCGCTAATCGTTGGCATTGAGTCGATTCGCGATGAACGTGTAGTCATTGAAAAGCCTTCCAAAGCACAGCAAATACTCTCTCAATACTATCCTCAGATTACGGTTAGCTATGTGGATACGCCCGCCGAGGGTATTCAAGCAGTGCTCGCAGGAAAAGCTGATATATTCATTCACAATGTCTTTTCAGTCGAATACTACACTCGTAAGCTGGGGTTGCCGCCGTTAAAAACGGTGTCTAACACCCCTTATACTTTTGATATTGCATTTGCGGTAACCGAGGAACTCAGGCCCTTTATCCCGATCTTCCAAAAGGTGATCTCAGGCCTAAGCAAACGGGAAAGACAGCTAATTTTCGATAAGTGGGTCAATATTGAAATAACCCGCAAACTCGACCTCAAAAAAATAGGACTCTGGGCCGGTGGCGCCCTACTGTTTGTTCTACTGGTATTTCTGTCCATTCTGCGCTGGAACAAAATACTTCAGGAGAGAGTTGCCTACAGAACCCAAGAGCTTGAGTTGTCTAGTAAAAACTTGCGCAGCCTTGCCCGTCATATGGATCAGGTACGAGAGGAGGAAAAGGCAAAGTTAGCCCGTGAAATTCATGATGAGCTCGGCCACACTCTGATTTCTCTGACCATGGCTGTGAGGCGATTGAAGAGTATAGCCTCGAAAAACTTTGATACGCCTGAGGCAAACAGCCCTCAAATCCAGAGTTCGCAAATCAAGAACTCGCAAATAAAAAGTACTGAGCTAAATAAGCAATTTGATGAAATTAAGGCCTTACTACTGCAGGCGTCAAGTACCTCCAGGTCCATCATGTCTGACCTGCGACCCAGTGTTTTAGAGGATTTGGGATTGACTGCAGCCATAGAGTGGCTGGCCCATGAATTTGAAATCCATCATCAAACTCTGTGTGTTGTTCGCGGCACCCAGCCCCCTGAGACCCTTTCACCCGCCATTGCTATCGCGGTATTTCGGATCGTTCAAGAGTCACTGACCAATATCGCCAAACATGCCATCGCCAAGAAGGTTCAGATTAAGCTCAGCAGTGACAATGGGCTTCTTAAAGTAGAGATTATTGACGACGGCGTTGGCCTGCAGAGCGGCTGGAAAAATAAAGAAGGCTCATTTGGCTTCCAGGGTATGCGCGAGAGAGCAATGAGTTTCAACGGCGAAATCAGCGTCGCCAATGGCAAAAAGTCCGGGGTGGTCTTAAGACTCCAAATCCCCTATCAAACATCAGACGTCGACACTAAACAGTAAATTAGTACGGACGAAAACTCTTTTCCGTGCCAGACCATTTAAAGGGGACATAAATCATTCATCAAGGGATCTCTAGATGCGTATAAGATTAAACATGGCGATTCTTTGCCTAGCGCTTGTGCCACTAACGGCCAGCGCACTTGCTCAGCAGCGACCGAATATTTTATTAATTATGGCCGAGGATATGAGCGCTAGAGTCGGTGCATTTGGTGATAGTGTCGCTGTCACACCCAATCTCGATCGTCTCGCCAGCACCAGTGTTCGCTATCCTAATACATTTACCACTGCTGGCGTTTGCGCGCCGAGTCGCGCCGCGCATATACTCGCGGTACACCAGATGTCAGTGGGTGGACAGCACATGCGCACCCGCTCTTTTAAGGAGTCCGCCTACCGCTCGGTCCCGCCAGCACATATCAAAGCCTATCCAGAATTGTTGCGTCGCCAAGGCTATTACACCTTTACCAGTTCCAAGCTCGACTATCAGTTCAGCAATACATCTGCCGGTTCAGGGCCTTTTAGTATCTGGGACTACGAGGGCCCGCAATCTACCTGGCAGGGTCGTGCAGAAGGTCAGCCGTTTTTTGGTTTCGTGACACTTAACCAGAGCCATGAGCGGCAGATGTTTCCTGACGTGGTGGCGGCAAACAATGCCACAGGTACTAGATCTCAGGTAGTCAATCCCGATCAGGTTCTGGTGCCGCCCTACTACCCCGACCATGCCGCTATCCGCGCTGATATTGCGCAGCATTACAACAATATTTTCACCATGGATCAGATGGTGGGCAAGTTGCTCCGCCAACTTGAGGAAGACGGCTTGGCTGATAATACGATTGTTATCTGGACTACCGACCATGGCGATGGCCTGCCCCGAGGCAAGCGGGAAATTTATGACAGTGGCATCAAGGTGCCATTAATTGTGCACTGGCCCGCGGACCTTAAGCCTGCAATGTTGAATCCCGACAGTATTGATAAAAAGCTGGTTAGCTTTGTCGATATAGGGCCCAGTGTTTTGACCATAGCGGGGATCCCGGTGCCTGACTACATGCATGGCAGTGCTCAGCTAGTTCCGGGTGCCAGTCCCAAAAGAGACTATATCTATGCCGCCAAAGACCGGCTAGACGGCTTTAACTTTCGTGAGCGCGCAGTGCGCGATGGTCAGTTTAAATACATTGCGAACCTGCTCCCAGGCCTCCCAGGTGCCACGCACATTACTTACCGCGATCAACTGGCCACCATGCAAACTCTCTGGCAACAGTTCGGTGCAGATAAGCTAAATGCAGCGCAACGCTTGTGGTTTGAGCCGCGCCCAGCAGAAGAGCTCTACGATATAGTTGCCGACCCCCATGAGATCAATAACCTCATAAACTCTGTCGAACAGGCAGCGACTCTGGCGCGAATGAGGAGTGCATTAACCGACTGGCGGGTCGCGATTGTCGACTACAGTGAGACAGCAGAATTACAGATGGCTAAGGATTTTTGGCCCAATGGAAAGCAGCCAGTCACTCAAGCACCTGAGATCTCAATTGATAACCTGGGCACCGCAAGCATAGCGCCTGCGGCAGTCGATGATTCAGTTGGATATAGGGTCAATGGCGGCGCATGGAAGCTCTACAGCAAACCTCTGTCACTGCCCAAAAGCGCTATCGTAGAGGCTAAATCGGTTCGCTATGGATGGGCAGAGAGCCAACTGACCCGTGCATCTCTTTAAATAGCACAGGTGATTAGAATAACAAACACTTCGATATCGCTTTACTCACTGCTAATTTTTTTGATCATAGCCGCAATAGAATCCCGGGCGTAGGGTTGGTTAATCGACCAAACCTGCGCTGCGGTTTCAATCTCTAACATCTCTTTGTGACTATTGGTGCCGCCTGCTGTGCGCAGAGTCTGTTTGGTGCGCAACAGCAGCTCTTTCGGTAAGTCGCGTATATTGGCAGTGAATTCAAAGGCCTCTGCAACCAGATCCTCATCGCTGACACACTTCCAGGCCAGGCCCTTTTCAACCGCCTCACGACCACTCAATGATTGAGAAAACAGCAGCATACCCGCCGCCGTATTCCAGTTAACAAGCTGTCGCAACATCCAAGTATTGCCGCCGCCCGGATGCAGGCCCAAACCAAAGAAACGCGGTTCAAAGCGCGCCTTCTCAGTGACAATACGCACATCACAACCCACAGCCATATTAAAGCCAGCGCCAACAGCTGCGCCATTCACTGCGGCTATGGTAGGTAATTTACAGTTAGCGATGCTTAAAAAGCCGCTATAAATCGCTTCTAGGATCTCTTGGTCGGGAATCAAATCACTCAACTGCCCGCCAGCGCAGAATGCGCGACCGCTGCCCGTGACGATTAAGGCCTTAACCTCTGGGTGCTCTTCCGCCTCTTTTACATAGCGAACAATCTCCGCGCAGACCTCGCGGGTCAACATATTGCGTTTATCGGGATTATTGAGAGTAAGCAGCGCCGCGTTATCACGGATTTCAAACAGCACATGTGACATAAGATAAGTCTCGTTAAAGGCCAAAATGCAAGGATAGCACTACAATGCTTCTATGGTGCAATGACATACCGTATAGTCGCGCAAATACCACTAGTACAATAGTCTTTAGCAATCAGGAGTTTTATTTTGACGCTGCAAAATACAACCAAGAAGCTCTCTGCCAATCGTCTTGTCGCCCATCGTGGCCTACAGGCGAGCTACCCAGAAAACACTGGGTTATCAGTGCAAAAGGCTATTGAGGCCGGCGCCCTATTTGTCGAAATCGATATTCAGCTAAGCCTCGACCAACAGCCCATGGTCTACCACGATATCAGCTTAAAGCGTGTTAGTGGCCAGGACAGGACGATCTCATCCCTGACTTGCAGCGACCTGATGTCATTACCCGCCTATGAGCCGGAACGTCTCGGCGAAGAGTTTATCGACGAGACTATTTCATCACTGAACCAGGTGGTTGACATCATTCTCAACCATCCACAGGTGACGCTGTTTGTAGAACTCAAAGAAGAATCCATTGCTGAATTTGGCGCCGAAATAATGCTTGCGAATGTTTGTGACGCGCTCAAGCCAATTCGCGATCGGGCCGTATTAATCAGCTTTGACTACAGCATCATTGCCAGCGCCAAGGCCAACGGCTGGCCTCAAGCTGGCCCCGTGCTATTGGAATGGAGTCATATCCACAGCGACCAGATAACAGCCATCGCCGGAGACTACACTTTTGTAGATTACAAACTTATTCCCGAGACAGAAAATCTAGACGGCCTAGCTTGCAAACTCGTCACCTACGAAGTGGGCACCGGGCAACTAGCCAACGAACTGGCAGGCCGCGGCGTCGCTATGTTTGAAACCTTTGATATTGGCAGCCTACTCAAATAACGGAATACACTTTTTAATGAATAGCGTAATAAAGAGCAAAATAAAGAGCAACATAAAGAGCCCAATGAATAACGATATGGAAATCCCTACACCACAAACCTATGACCTCTGCGTAATTGGCGGCGGCATTCAAGGCGCAGGCGTCGCCCAGGCCGCGGCACTCAGCGGACTCTCCGTAGCGCTTATTGAAAAAAGTGATTGGGGTGCAGGCACCTCTTCCAAATCCAGCAAGCTTATCCACGGTGGCTTGCGTTACTTGCAGACAATGCAAATTGGCCTTGTCTACGAGAGTCTCCGGGAACGCCGCATCCTTTTGGATATTGCTGAAGACATAGTCAAACCGAACTGGTTCTACCTGCCGGTATATAAAAGCGACCGCTTTAAAGCCTGGCAAGTGCGCATCGGATTAATGCTCTACCGACTGCTGGCAGGGTGGAATAATCTAGCCGGATTTGAGCAGCTTCCGCGGGAACAGTGGCATCAATTACAGGGGCTCAATACATCGGACCTGGAATGCGTGTTTATCTACCAAGATGCCCAGACCGACGACAAAATATTAACCCAACGCGTAGTCGCCTCCGCCGAACGACATGGCGCCACCCTACTCTGCCCAGCTAAGTTTTTAACCGCTGAAGAAAATGACAATGGCTATCTTGTCACCCTCGCCATCGGCGATGAAATCAGCAGCTTAAAGTGCCGTACATTGGTCAACGCCGGTGGCCCATGGGTCAATCGGATAGCCGAGACCATCGAGCCCAAACCGCCAACTATCGACGTAGATTTGATCAAAGGAACCCACTTAGAATTTACTCAACGGCTCAGCGAAAAATGTTTTTATATTGAAGCCAAACAGGATCACCGGGCGATTTTTGTACTGCCTTTTAAAGGCGGCACATTACTCGGCACCACAGAGCAATTATTCGAAGGCAACCCCGACGGCGTAGTGCCCAGCGAAGAAGAAACCAACTATCTCCTAGAGGTGATTCATAGTCATTTCCCTCACTTCAATCATCAGCCGAGTGAATCATGGGCTGGTCTAAGAGTCTTACCTGCAAGTGGAAATAACCCCTTCAAGCGCAGTCGTGAAGTCCAGTTCGCAGAGACCAATAACTACCTGGCAATCTATGGAGGCAAGCTCACAGGCTATCGCTCCACCGCGGAAAATGCATTGAAAAGGATTTTGAAGTCGATGCTGCTGGAGGCTAACCAAGCAGAAAAGTTGGAGCCAACAGGTGCCAGTAAAAAGACAGACTTCTACAGAATGGGCGACACATCAAAGGTTAAAATTTA
>CAJQKW010000110.1 GCA_905478975.1 uncultured Pseudomonadales bacterium
CAAGTCCTGCGGACCGCCTGCGGCGTCCAAAATGCTCTCGCATTTAGTGATCTATAATAGACTAAAGTCTGATAACAAGTTCTGCGGACCGCCTTTGGCGTCCAAAACGCTTTGCGTTTTGTCGAACAGGGGTTTGAACCAATCCTCTGGGTGGGCCAATAAAAAACCCCCAGCCGGAGGCTGAGGGTTTGTTATTGGTGCACCCGGAGGGATTCGAACCCCCGACCAAGTGGTTCGAAGCCACCTACTCTATCCAGCTGAGCTACGGGTGCGTAATTACGCGAACTACTTTTTTCTTACTATTGTTAACTTGCTATCTTCTGACTAGCTACTACTCACAGTTCACCGCGGTAATTAGCGTTCTAAATATTGAAGCTTGTTCTCTACACCGTCCCACTCTGCTGCGTCGGCGGGGGCGTCTTTTTGCTCGGTAATGTTCGGCCAGACTTCGGCGAGTTCGGCGTTGATCTCGAGGAATACTTCCTGTCCTTCGGGGATCTCGTCTTCTGCAAAGATCGCGCCTACGGGGCACTCCGGCTCACAGAGGGCGCAGTCAATGCACTCGTCTGGGTGGATTACCAGGAAGTTGGGGCCTTCATAGAAACAGTCTACAGGACAAACTTCTACACAGTCTGTGTGTTTGCACTTGATGCAGTTGTCGCCGACGATAAAGGTCATGGTCTCGCTCTCATATAAATATTGGTGGGCAGTTTCGGGCGGCATTATAACAGCTACTTCAGCTCTGTGAATGGCCGCTGGCGCTTTTTTGGCGTTAACTTATACCTTATTGGATTAGAGTAGTTTTTTTAGTTCGTAGAGCAGCTCTAATGCGTCTCGCGGTGACAGGTCGTCGGGTTTGAGCTGCTCGAGGCGTTTTTGCAGCTGTGGGTTAATCGATGGCAAGAAGAGTTCACTCTGACTCGGCTCTGAACGGGCGGGTGGGGCGTATGACGCGTCTGGTTGAGCTGTTGCTGGCGTTATAACTGCGTGACTGCCGGCTTCTAGTAGAGCCAGTTCCTGGCGTGCGAGACTAATCACTTCCTCTGGTAGACCAGCGAGTTTGGCGACTTGGATACCGTAGCTTTTATTCGCTGGGCCTTCTTCAATACTGTGCAAGAAGACGATATTTTCATTGTACTCGGTGGCGCCAAGGTGGATGTTGCAGGCACCGGCGACTTTTTCGGGCAGTGAGGTGAGTTCGAAATAATGGGTGGCAAAAAGCGTGAAGGCGCGGACTTTTTCGGCCAGGTGGTAGGCGCAGGCCCAGGCCAGAGAGAGTCCGTCAAAGGTACTCGTGCCGCGGCCAATCTCGTCCATCAGCACTAGGCTGCGGTCGCTGGCGTTGTGCAATATATTGGCGGTTTCAGTCATCTCGACCATAAAGGTTGAGCGGCCCCCGGCGAGATCGTCGGAGGAGCCAATGCGGGTAAAGATGCGGTCTACTAGCCCGATAGTGGCAGCGGCGGCGGGAACGAAGCTGCCAATTTGGGCGAGCAGAACGATCAGTGCGGCCTGGCGCATATAGGTGGATTTACCCCCCATATTGGGACCGGTGATAACCAGCATTTTACGTTCGTTGTGCATTTCTAAGTCATTGGCAACAAAGGGATCGTTGGAGACTTTTTCCACGACCGGATGTCTGCCGCCCTGAATCGAGATACCGGACTCTAAGGATAAAGTGGGCTGACAAAAGTTGAGGCTGTGGGCCCGTTCGGCGAGTGTGGCCAGCACATCAATTTCAGAAATGGCGGCGGCGCAGTTTTGCAGTTCGGCGAGGCTCTCATTGAGCTGTTCGATGAGCTGGTCGTAGAGGTACTTCTCCCGGGCCAGTGAGCGACTTTTGGCGCTCAGGGCTTTGTCTTCAAATTCTTTTAGCTCTGGGGTGATAAAGCGTTCGGCATTTTTTAATGTCTGGCGGCGGATATAGTCCACTGGCGCTTTGTCGCTCTGGCCCCGAGAGATTTCAATATAGTAGCCATGCACGCGGTTATAGCCGACCTTTAAGCTGTTGATGCCGCTGCGGACTTTTTCCCGCTCTTCCAGCTCGAGTAAGAACTCTCCGGCATTGGTGTTGAGTGCGCGCAGTTCGTCGAGCTGGCTGTCGTAGCCGTCGGCGATAACACCGCCATCACGGATTATCACCGGTGGGTTTTCTTTCACCGCGCTGCCTAGCAGGTGTACCAGTTCCGGCATAGGTTCTGCGGCCGTGGCGAGATTACTCAGGTGCTCTATGGGTGGATTTTCTAGCGCTGTGGCCAGCTGTGGCAGCACCGCCAGGGATTGATGTAGACGGGTCAGATCTCGGGGTCGCGCTGAGCGCAGGGCGACACGAGTGAGAATACGCTCCATATCGCCGATCTGCTTTAAATGTCCGTGCAGCGTTTCATATAAGTAGTTGTTGTGCAGGGCGGCGATACTTTGCTGGCGCGCTTGCAGGGTTGGCAGATGTTGTAATGGGCGGTTTAGCCAACGACGCAGGAGGCGGCTGGCCATGGTGGTGGCGCTATTATCCAGCACTTCAAATAGAGTATTTTCCGAGCCGCCGGTCATATTGATGTCGAGTTCAAGGTTTCGGCGGCTTGAGGCGTCGAGGGATACGGTTTCAGCATTGTTCTCAGCAATGATGCTGCGAATATGCGGCAGGTCGCCGCGCTGGGTGTCTTTGGCATATTGCAGCAGACAGCCTGCGGCACTGATAGCAACTGGCAAATGGTCGCAGCCAAAGCCACTCAAATCGCGGGTGCCAAACTGTTTGTTGAGCAGCCGCATGGCGCTGTCTAAATCGAACTCCCAGATAGGCCGATGCTTGATACCTTTTCGGGCGTCGAAAAACGCATAGTCGGTGACTGTGTCGGAGAGCAAAATTTCAACCGGATTCAAACGTTGTAGCTCGCTGACCAGCTCTTCTTCTGAACTCAGTTCTAGCAGCTGAAAGCGGCCACTGCTCATATCGAGAGAGGCTAGACCTATAGTTTGATCGACGCTGGCAATGGCAACTAACAGGTTGTCGCGGCGGGCATCCAGTAACGCTTCATCGCTGATGGTGCCCGGTGTCAAAACCCGCATTACCTGGCGTTCCACTGGACCCTTGCTGGTTTCCGGGTCGCCGACCTGTTCGCAGATGGCCACTGAGTGCCCCTGTTTCACCAGCTTGGCAAGATAGCCTTCGGCGGCATGGTAGGGCACGCCACACATAGGAATTGGATTACCATTGGCTTTGCCCCTGGCGGTGAGGGTGATATCTAAAATCTCACTGGCGCGCTTGGCATCGTCAAAAAACAGTTCATAAAAGTCACCCATGCGGTAGAACAGAATGTCGTTGGGGTGGTCTGCCTTGATGCGCATAAACTGCTGCATCATTGGGGTGTACTGTTCTTGCTGGGCCAATGTTGTGTCCTTGCTTAAAATAGAAAGTTCAAAATAGAAGGTTTAAAATCAAAAGGTCGATGTTAAAAGAGTCTACTGTCACCAACGCTTGCCGGCTCAATGCTACTGATAACCTGATCTAGCAACCGCACTGCGACAGTATAGTCCCTGAAGAGCAATTTATGCAGTTCCGACAACCCTGTCTAGATGTTTGTTTTGTTCAATTAAGGCCTGCTGCTGTGCGCGTTAACCAAAGTAAAATAACTATCTGAGTAAATCAAACCGAGATACACTTCGCCTATGAATCAATCGACTAATTCTTTAGCACTACAGCTCGGAACGGCCCTATCTCAGCGCGGTGCCAAGGTGACTGCTGCCGAGTCATGTACTGGCGGCGGTGTCGCTCATGCCATCACCGCTGTAGCCGGGAGTTCGGCCTGGTTTGACTGCGGCTTTGTGACTTACGCTAATAGCGCCAAACACGCATTACTCAGTGTTCCACAAGAGGTCTTGGCTAACCAGGGCGCCGTGTCGGAATCGGTCGTGAGATACATGGTAGAGGGTGCAGCACGGGTGGCCAATGCGGATTATGCGGTCGCTATCAGTGGTATCGCCGGTCCTGGCGGCGGTAGCGATGACAAGCCTGTGGGCACGGTCTGGTTTGCCTGGCGGAGCCCAGCGGGTGTGAGTACCAAAAAACATCAGCTGGCGGGGGATCGCACCGCGGTTCGTGAACAGGCTATCAAAATTTCTCTACAAGAACTGTTGCATCAGGTTACTGGATGTAATACTGTATAACCATACAGTTGATGGTCTTTTTTTATTCCTCCCAACTTACTCTAATTGAATTAATCTCGAGGTCACAACAATGGATGCTAACAAGTCAAAAGCACTAGAAGCCGCACTGGGGCAAATCGAACGCCAGTTTGGTAAAGGAACTGTAATGCGCATGGGTGAGGGCACCCGTCAGGCGATTCCGGCTATTTCTACTGGTTCTTTGGGACTGGATATTGCACTTGGCATTGGCGGCCTGCCAAAAGGGCGTATTGTTGAGATCTATGGTCCTGAGTCCTCGGGTAAAACGACACTGACTTTACAGGTTATCGCTGAAGCGCAAAAAGCCGGCGGAACCTGTGCCTTTATTGACGCAGAGCACGCATTGGATCCCGAGTACGCTGAGAAGCTGGGCGTTAAGGTCGACGACCTGATTGTTTCCCAGCCAGATACGGGCGAACAAGCTCTCGAAGTTACCGATATGTTAGTTCGTTCTGGCGCCTGTGATGTACTGGTTGTTGACTCGGTTGCGGCACTGACGCCGCGAGCTGAGATCGAAGGCGATATGGGCGATCACCACGTTGGCCTGCAAGCGCGACTGATGTCTCAGGCACTGCGTAAGTTGACCGGTAATATTAAAAATGCCAATTGCCTGGTTATCTTTATCAACCAGATTCGGATGAAGATTGGCGTTATGTTTGGTAACCCAGAGACCACTACCGGCGGCAACGCACTGAAGTTTTACTCCTCTGTACGTTTAGACATTCGTCGCATTGGTGCGGTTAAAGATGGCGATGAGATTGTCGGCAATGAAACTCGGGTTAAAGTGGTTAAAAACAAGGTGGCGCCACCGTTTAAGCAGACTGAGTTCCAGATTCTCTATGGTCGCGGAATCAATCGCAACGGCGAGCTGGTTGATCTGGGTGTTAAAAATGGCCTGATCGATAAGTCTGGTGCCTGGTATGCCTATAAGGGTAACAAGATCGGTCAAGGTAAAGCCAATGTCGGTATTTACCTCACGGAAAATCCTGAGATAGCAGCCGAGATTGAAGCGATAATCCGCGAGAAAGAGATGGGTATTCCAGCGCCAGCTGAGAGTAAGAAATCTGCTGGTAAGGCAATTGAAGAGTAAACCTGCGCTTATCGATCTCTGATATAGAGGGCGTTATGATCAAGCAAAAAGCGCCCAGCCGGCGCTTTTTGCATATTTGTAACTTGGATATAGGACGGTAAATATACTGCTATGTTAGATGCTCCTGCCGATATCACCCCAGCTAAGATGCGCAATTACGCCATGGGTCTGCTCACGGGTCGCGATTATTCACGAGTCGAATTGGCGACCAAGCTCAATAAACGTTTTGACGAGCACAGTGCCATTGATGAGGTCTTGCAACGCCTGGCCGATGAAGGTTTGCAGTCGGATGTGCGTTTTGCCGAGGCCTTTGTGCGCTCGAGAATTCTTCGAGGCCATGGCCTGACACGTATTCGTCAGGACATTCGCCAGAAGGGCATAGCTGATGAGTTAGTGGGGCAGACATTAGATGCAGCAGATGTGGACTGGATGGCTCTTGCTAGAGATGTAGCCCAGCGCAAATTTGGTCAGCGCAGGGCGGCGGATCAGCGCGAGACAGCCAAGCGCATGCGATTTTTACAATACCGCGGTTTCAATTATGATCAGATTAAATATGCCCTTGATGGCTCTTCAGAGGACCCGGTAGATGGTCCAGATTTTTTTGATTAATCCCTATCAGTAAAACGGTCTCACCTAGAGGTAGCCGCGAAACAAATCCACTAGGCGGTTCTCTATCCAACTGTGAGCCGACATATTTTTAATAAATCCGCAGTGTCCACCGTATTCTTGTAGCTCAATGGTGAGGTTTTCTGGGCAATTGATTTGCTTTAAATCCTCTGCCGGAATAATTGGGTCATCTTCTGAGGCAATCAAATACGCTGGTATTTCAAGCTTTGCGAGGCGATCCCCGGTAAGAGAGTAGGCTTCGAAATAGCTCTTGGCATCGTCGAAAGGCGTATGTTTATCGATAAAAAAACTGTTCATATCCTCAATGGTTCGTGCACTGTTTAAAACATGCTCGAAGCCATGTTCAGGGAAGTGAGCAATTTTCTTGCGCAGTGACTTCGACCATCGATAGAAGAAATAGCGTTCATAGAAAAACAGCGTGTTATCCAGTGCAGTCATGGCATTGGTCGGATCCACCGGTGGACAAACGCCCGCCGCCGCGGTTAGTTTTAAACTGGTGCCATGATCTGCGGCTATCCTTAGGGTAAAGTTGCCTCCCAATGAGAAGCCGGCAAGAAAACGTTTTTTATAGGAGTGAGTCTCAAGGAAGCAGGCGATCGCTTCAGCGACTTCTTGGGTCATGGTCGAGTTAAACAATTCAAAGTTAAGATGATGACTGTCGCCGTGGTCGCGCAGGTTAAGCCGCAGCACATCAAAGCCCTGTCTTAACAGATAGTTTGCAGTGGTAACCTGATAGGCTGATCGGCTCGACCCCTCCCAGCCATGGAGTAAGATAATCAGGCTATTGTTGGGGGCGTTACTGCGGTCATATTCAGCCAGTAATCGCGTCCCATCCTTTGCAGTAAGTGTCAGGATCTCGCTGTCTAATTTTTTAGCCTGCCGGTTGGCGCGGATTTTTCGTGGCCCGAGACTGTTTAAAATACTCTGTATATGAGGATTTTTTAACATCAGGGGTGGGGTAAAGCGGTTGTTTTGAGTCATATGTAAGTATGCATGATTATTTTAATTGATTAAGAGGACTGTAGTGCCTCTATAGATAGGCCGTCAATGGTTTCGATTGAATAGGTCTTTCTTCATCTCGCCATGGAGGTCCAGATGAAAACAGTAAAATATCCTTTGTCCCTAGTATGTCTGTTGTCCAGCTTAGTTCTGATTAGCTCTGCCAGCTTCTCTGAAGACAACATTGACGCTCCTGCCCCTGCGAAAGAATCCTTAACTGATCAGCTGACGGCGATCGACCAAAAAGCGGGTTCTGCCGGTTGGAAAGTTCGCAATGGCTGCCTGTCATCAAATCGCATAAAGCGGGTTAAATTTATCGATGATAAAACCGCGCTGGTGACTATGTTTGGTAAAAAGACCGCCATTTTGCGCTTAGAGCGAGAGTGTCCCGGTATTAAACGTTCAGGCTATATGAGTTATAGGAGTAGCGGTAGACTCTGTGCCAAGTTTGATCGACTTTCGGTGATGGGTGGTTCAGGCTATAGTTGTCGTATAGCCAGTATTGAGCCTTTCGTCGAACTTGAAAAGCCTGTGCCGGAAAAAGACATAGACTAACTGACAGATTTTCCGGCTCTGGAAAATTTGTCTAGGGCCCTAGCATGCAGCGCCAGTATCACTCGCCACTAACAATTTTATTTCTCAGTTTGATGTTCCTGTTAATCGGCGTCTCCCTGTCGGCCGCAGGTGCTGGGTCAGTCGTTGAGTGGCGCGGAACATGGCAGCAGGGCGGTCTGCTGTTGGGGCAAGTTGAGCCTGGGGCAACGGTGAGCTATCAGGGTGAGATAATCAAAACCACTGTAGAGGGTCAGTTCTTAGTCGGTTTCGGTCGCAATGCGCCTGCGCGTTCTACTTTCGTAATAACCGATACCGAGGGTGTCGCTGCCGAGGCTGAGTATGAAATCGTCCCGCGCAGTTATAATATTCAAAAAGTTGAGGGAGTGCCCCAGCGCACTGTGCAGCCTCCTGCGGGACAGCTACAGCGGATTCGTTCCGACTCGGCTCTGGTGGTTGAGGCGCGTCGTTTGGTGACCGATAAAACAGATTTCTTGGCTGGCTTTATCAAGCCCTTAGAAGGCCCGATAACGGGAGTCTATGGCAGTCAACGATTCTATAATGGTGTGCCCAAAAGTCCTCACTACGGTCTCGATTACGCAGCACCTACAGGGACTGTTGTTAAAGCGCCAGCTGCTGGGATAGTGCGCCTGGCTCACGATGATCTGTTCTACTCTGGCGGCACGCTAATTATTGACCACGGTCATGGCCTCTCCTCTAGTTTTTTACATCTCAGTGAAATACTGGTGGCTGAAGGTCGTCGCGTCGAGCGCGGTGACGCCATTGCACGGGTTGGTTCTACTGGGCGAGCCACTGGGCCGCATCTTGATTGGCGTATGAACTGGCTCAATCAGCGCGTTGATCCGGCGCTGGTTCTGGAATCCTTTCCCGCGCAATAGCGGTTAGAAATAGCCTGGGTCAATAGCCTGGGCAAATCCCTATTCATCGGCTGTTTCCGCTTAAAGGTTATTTGCCCCAGAAAATGGCAGTTAGGCGTCATTTTGCGTAAACTAACGCGGTTTTCAAATGGACGATTTTATCGTGGACAAAAAGCTTCTCAGTATATTGGTTTGCCCTGTCAGCAAGGCGCCACTTGAATATGATAAAGCCAAGCAAGAATTGGTTTGCCGCGCCAGTGGTTTGGCCTATCCCATCAGCGAGGGTATTCCGGTGATGTTGGAGTCTGAAGCACGCCAGCTGACCGCCGATGAAAAGCTCCGTGACTCGGGTAAATAAACAGGCTTTACCAGCCTTGGGATATCTCTAATGGTCGATTCAACACCTACTCTTTTTACCCGCATTATCAACGGTGAAATTCCGGCGCAGTTTCTCTATGAGGATGATCAGTGCATCGTCATCAATGATATCTCCCCTCAGGCACCTGTGCATATGCTGGTGATCCCACGGCAGCCGATGGCGAAACTGGCGGATGCCAGCGTGGCTGATAAAGCACTACTGGGTCACCTGATGTGGGTGGCCGGAGAGGTTGCACGACAGGCGGGTGTCGAAGAGGCTTTTCGCCTAGTGGTCAATAATGGTCAAGCGGCAGGGCAGACCGTATTTCATCTGCATCTGCATGTGTTGGCGGACCCCTCGGGCAATTTGGATTTCTCTGAAGCAAGTATTTAAGAGCCGAGTATTTAGCAGCCGACTATTAACAACTGGCTATTTTAGCCGTTACGATTTAGACCCTACTCTATAAAAGTATTGGCCACTCAGGCCATGCTAATAACTGGAAATAATCAATGATGAAAAGCGCCGACATTCGTGACGCATTCTTAAATTACTATGCCAGCAAGCAGCACAGTATTGTGCCCAGCAGCAGCTTAGTGCCGGGCAATGATCCCACCCTGCTGTTTACCAACGCTGGTATGGTGCAGTTTAAAGATGTTTTTCTCGGCGCCGAAAAGCGCGATTACAATCGTGCGGTGTCATCGCAGCGCTGTGTCCGTGCCGGTGGCAAGCACAACGATCTGGAAAATGTCGGCTACACCGCCAGACATCACACCTTTTTTGAAATGCTCGGCAACTTCAGTTTTGGTGATTATTTCAAGCGTGAAGCGATTGGCTTTGCCTGGGAATTTCTCACTGAAGTACTCAAACTACCCAAAGAGCGGCTGTGGATCACCGTGCATATCAGTGATGATGAAGCCGCGGATATCTGGATCAATGAAATTGGCATAGACCCTAAGCGTCTCTCGCGCCTCGATGAAGATAACTTTTGGCAGATGGGTGATACCGGACCCTGTGGCCCGAGTACGGAAATTTTTTGGGACCACGGTGAGGATATTCCCGGCGGCCCTCCAGGCAGCCCAGACGACGATCTCGACCGTTATATTGAAATCTGGAATCTGGTATTTATGCAGTTTGAACGCGACAGCAGCGGCAAGATGACGCCACTGCCGAAGCCTTCAATTGATACTGGTATGGGTCTGGAGCGAGTCGCCGCAGTGATGCAGGGCGTGCATAACAATTACGATATAGATCTATTTCAGCACCTGATTAAAGCGGCGGCGAAGATTATTGGCGTCACTGATCTATCTGAGAACTCCTTAAAAGTGGTTGCCGATCATATCCGCTCCTGTGCCTTTTTGGTGATTGATGGTGTCGTGCCCTCCAATGAAGGTCGCGGCTATGTGCTGCGCCGGATTATCCGTCGGGCATTGCGCCACGGACACAATCTCGGGGCCAAAGGTAGCTTCTTTCACAAGCTGGTAGTGGCTCTCGGTGAAGTGATGGGTGAAGCCTATCCCGAGTTGCTGAGCATGCAGCCCGAAATCATCGCCACGATCAAAAAAGAAGAAGAGCAGTTTGCCCGCACCCTGGATAAGGGAATGGGCGTGTTGGACGCGGCCCTGGAAAAACTCAGTGCTGAGCAACTGCCCGGCGAGTTGATTTTTCAGCTCTATGACACCTTTGGATTCCCCACCGACCTGACCAATGATATAGCCCGAGAGCGTGGCTACAGCATGGATATGGACGGCTATGAAAAATGTATGGAAGCCCAGCGCACCCGCGCTCGTTCTGCCAGTCAGTTTGGACTGGATTACAGCGACAGTATTCGTGTTGCAGGCAGCACCGAATTTGTCGGCTATGACAGCCTTGAGAATAGTGCCGATGTTGTCGCACTCTATTCCGCTGGCGAAGAAGTGGCCTTAGCCGGAGTGGATGCAGAGGTCGCCATCATTCTTGGCAGCACGCCGTTTTATGCGGAATCTGGCGGCCAGGTGGGTGACAGTGGCTATCTGCAAACTGCCTCGGCAAAAATTGAAATAACCGATTGCCGCAAGGCCGGTGAGCATCACCTGCATATTGGCAGGGTATTATCCGGTGAACTGAAGGTTGGCGATAAGGTAACCGCCACAGTGGACTGCTCTGTGCGTACCGCAACCGCTCTTAATCACTCTGCAACCCATCTATTGCATTCAGCGCTGCAACAGATACTGGGCGAACATGTTAATCAGAAGGGTTCATTGGTGGACAGTCAGCGCCTGCGCTTTGATTTCTCTCATGGGGAATCCATTAGCGCACAACAGCTTCGCGACATTGAACATAGAGTCAACCGTGAAATTCTGCGCAACAGCCCAGTGCAGACTGAAGTGATGAGCATGGACGACGCGGTTGAGAAGGGCGCCATGGCACTCTTTGGTGAGAAGTATGGCAGTGAAGTTCGCGTGCTCAGTATGGGCGGAGACTTCTCCGTTGAACTCTGCGGCGGCACTCATGCCAATCGCACCGGTGATATTGGTCTTTTGAGAATTAGCGCTGAATCAAGTGTCTCGGCTGGCGTAAGACGTATTGAGGCAGTAACCGGTGAAGCCGCTATCGCCTTCTGTGACGAGCTTCAGGATACCGTCACTGATACGGCCAATGTGCTGCGCGCCGCACGCCATGGCGTCGCTGATAAAGCCCGTCAGGTGGTTGAAGACAATCGCAAGCTACAGAAAGAAATTGATGCACTGAAGAGCAAACTAGCCAATGCCTCGGGCAACGACCTGATGGCAGGCCTGCGTGAAATCAATGGCTTTAGTGTCCTCTCTACAGTGGTCGAAGGTGCTGATGCCAAAAGCCTGCGCGGTGTTGCCGATCAGGTTCGATCAAAGTTGCAGTCTGGCGTCTTTATGCTCGCCGCAGTGGACGGTGATAAAGCAGCATTGGTAGCTGGTGTCACGCAGGATCTGACCGATAAGATCAAAGCCGGTGATCTGCTCAAATTTGTCACTGCTCAGGTGGATGGCAAAGGCGGTGGACGAGCGGATATGGCGCAGGGCGCTGCCGGTAGCACGGCGAATTTGGCGGTTGCCCTTGAGTCGGTTTATGACTGGGTGAGCGATGTATCCTAGGGGCTTTTATTCTAGGGCTTTTTACCCTAGGGCTTTTTATCCTAGGCTCTTAACATTTGCGCGAGATTACTGTTTAATCTGCGCCCTACTAAATCTGAGGCGATAGCGTTTCGATGAGTTTAATAGTCCATAAATATGGTGGCACCTCTGTTGGCACCGTTGAGCGTATAAAAGCAGTTGCGGAAAAGATCGCAGCTAAGCACCGATCCGGCGATAAAATTGTTGTCGCCGTCTCGGCCATGAGCGGTGAAACCAATCGTTTGATTGGACTGGCAAACGCTATCCACGATGAGCCCAATCTTCGTGAGATGGACGTATTGGTCTCCACCGGCGAACAGGTCACCATTGCACTGTTATGTATCGCACTGGAGGCCACAGGCGTCTCTGCGCGTTCCTACACCGGTGGCCAGGTGCGTATTCTCACCGACGAAGCCCATGGCAAAGCACGCATTAAGGAAATCGACAGCCATCGCATTCACAGCGATCTGGATGCTGGCCGAGTAGTGGTTGTGGCCGGTTTTCAGGGCGCCGATGACGCAGGCAATATTACTACCCTGGGTCGTGGCGGTTCAGATACCACCGCAGTGGCCCTGGCAGCGGCTCTGAAGGCCGATGAATGTCAGATCTATACCGATGTTGATGGTGTTTACACCACCGACCCTAGGGTCGTTCCTGATGCTCGCCGTCTGGATAAGATTACCTTTGAAGAAATGTTAGAAATGGCCAGCCAAGGCTCCAAGATACTGCAAATTCGCTCAGTCGAGTTTGCTGGCAAATACAATGTACCACTGCGTGTAATGTCCAGCTTTGAAGATGGCCCGGGCACGCTGATCTCTCTTGAGGATGACGACCAAATGGAAAAACCAGTAGTCTCAGGTATCGCGTTCAATCGCGACGAAGCCAAACTCACCATCCGCGGCATTCCCGATCAGCCCGGAGTCGCCTATAAGGTATTGGGCGCCATCAGTGAAGCCAATATTGAAATTGATGTGATTGTGCAGAACGTCGCCAAAGACAACTCCGCGACGATTACCTTTACCGTGCACCGCAATGACTTGGTGCGCGCCTCGAAGCTGCTCGAGCAGATTGCCGCGGACCTAGGTGCCGAAGAAGTGACTTCTGATGATCAAATTGTCAAAGTCTCGATTGTTGGAGTTGGCATGCGTTCTCATGCAGGTGTAGCGGCAACCATGTTTGAAGCACTGGCCGCAGAGGGGATCAACATCCAATTAATTACCACCTCAGAAATCAAGATAACTGTGGTAATTGAGGAGCGGTACTTAGAATTGGCAGTAAGATCACTGCATTCGGCCTTTGGTCTTGAACAATAAGCTCCGTATGCAGTCGGATCTTGGACTTGTTACGTAAAAACTGATAAGTTCTGCGCTGCTTGTGCAGATACGAATAAAAGCAAGCAGCGTTCAATAGGGGGATTGGCCGTGAGCACTAGATGTGTTGCAGTGAGTATGGCGGATTAGGGAAATAGTTTTCACCAATGAATGGTGAACAGTAGTGTAGGAGCTGTATATGTTAATACTTACTAGACGAGTCGGAGAGACTCTGGTCATCGGTGACGATGTCACTGTGACAGTATTGGGAGTAAGAGGAAACCAGGTTCGCCTGGGGGTAAACGCGCCAAAAGAAGTCGCCGTTCACCGTGAAGAGATCTATCAGAGAATACAGTTGGAAAAAGGTGGTGCAGAATCGGCCCCAAGTGAAGATTCTTCTGATAACAGTCTTTGATTTTTGCTTCAATGTGCTATTATGCCGCCGCTGAATTCAGGGCGGCATAGTTGTTTCTGAGGT
>CAJQKW010000111.1 GCA_905478975.1 uncultured Pseudomonadales bacterium
CACAGGTGCGTCGCATTCTTGAATTCTGTGGTCTGCCCTTCGAACAGGCCTGTTTGGATTTCCATAAAACCGAACGCAGTGTACGGACTCCCAGTGCTGAGCAGGTTCGCCAGCCAATTTATAAAACTGGCTTGGATCAGTGGCGCAACTTTGAAGAGCATCTGCAACCCCTAGTCGAGGCCCTGGGGCCTGACGTCCTAAAACGTTACCCGGTTAATTAGATATGATCGTTTCTCACGCCAAGCAGTTTATCTTTTTCGCGGTGCCGAAAACCGGCACCCATGCGGTTCGAGAGTTACTCAGCCGCCATAAAGGACCAGATGACTGGGAGCAGCAAGTCTTATTCGGCGAGCAGATTTCGCCGATTCCAGAGATAGCAAAACTTGAGCATGGGCATATTAGCGTCCAGCAGATAACGCCTCATCTGGAGAAGGCTCTGTGGGAAAATTATTTTAAATTCGCTATTGTCAGAAACCCCTTTGATCGCTTTATCTCTATCTGCTTCTTTTTGAATCGCCAAAATCCGAAGTTTGCCGAGACACCGCTGGAGTGGATGAAGTCTGCGATTGTGGTGCCGCGCTTTCGCCGCAGAGTCTTAGTTGCACCTCAGTATCTGCAGTTGACCGATGCTCAGGGCAATATAGCCATGGACTATGTGGGTCGTTACGAGAGGTTGCAGGATTCAGTGGATGAGATCTGTGGCAAGTTGCAGATTGAGTCGACACCACTGATCAAGAAAAACAGCTCAGACCACCAGCAGTATCGTGAGTATTACGATGACGAGCTTAAGTCGATGGTCGGAAAATTCTATAAAGAAGATCTAAAGCGGTTTGGTTATTCATTTTAGTTCAGGTCTTACTGCTTTAGGGCTTACTGTTTAGGGCTTACTGTTTAGGGCTTCAGTTCTAAGTCCTGTAGTCATCCATCTGCTCGACATTGAAGGCGGCATGAATCAAGCGGCGCATTATTATTGGGTTTAGCCCCACCTGGTTACTGCCATTCACCAGTGCTCTCGGATTAGGGTCAAGCTGATGGGCAGCGCGGCCCAAAAGTTCACGGTACTTTACCCAGCCAGCCTCTTCATAACCATGGCGATGCCAATTTTCACGCCAGTCTTTGGCCAGATCTAACAGCAGGTATTTATATCTTTTGGCCAGCTGAGGATCATTTTCTGGGTTGCTTTCAATATCCGCAATCAGCTCATTGGCAATAGCTTCTAGCTCCCCTGGCGCCATAACCGGTGCAATATTAAAACGCTCGGTGGCAATGTTGGTTGGCTGACCCGGTTGGTAACTGTGGGAGTGCATTTTAGCCTGTAATTGCGCGGTATTCCCTTCTATGCCGAAGGGCTCCATGTCACGCACCGTCTGCCAAAAGCGTGACGAACCAGAGGTATCTATAACCAGATGAACCCGATTTTGGTCACTGGCATTGATAACCTTGTGGCGACGCCAGGAGTCAAAGATCCAGCATTCCCCCGCGCGCATATGGATGGCTTGATCGCCACAGTGGAACATTACTTGTGGATTGGTGATTATGGGGATATGGATTCTTACTCTGCTATACCAGTGGTAATTAAAATCTACATGTTCGCTAACCTGTGCCCCGGCATTCAAGCGCATCAGCCTTGAGCGGGCCAAGACCTCACCAAAACTGCCCATTACCTGCTGCAGATAGTCGCAGCTAAGTAATGCCGGCGTCGCTGCCATAGGCCCATCAAAATCATTGTTGCGCTGGCCATTGAGTGAGATCAGTGGAATGGCTAAATTGCCGACCAGTTTAGACGGGTGCTCCATCCAATCCGAGTCGCCAAATTTAGCAATCTCACGCTGCAATTGCAGGGCATCAAATTGATAGGGGAGTCTGACAAAGGGCTGAGCAAGTTTCATAGCTTTGGTGGGATTCCCGTTATTATTTTTTGGTCGGCATTAATTTATGTGTCACTTTTAATGGTATTGAGTATATGCTGCGACCTTAAAGGGCGCAATTGCAGTGCTAAAAGCGGCTTACAAATAATCCAAAAAGGGGGGGGTGATTTATGTCAGAAATCAACATGACTGAGGGAGAAATTCAGCAGCTGGTAGAAAAATGTTTAACCGCCAATGGCTGTAACGCAGACAACGCTGCGGCTCTGGGTCGCACTATCGCCTCAGCTGAGCGCGATGGCAGTGCCAGCCACGGTTTATTTCGCATGCCCGGCTATATAGCCTCCCTGCGCAGCGGTAAGGTCAATGGCCATGCAAAGCCAATAGTCACTCGCATCTCTCCCGCCGTAGTCAAAGTCGACGGTGATCATGGCTATGCACCACTGGCTCTGGAAAAAGGCCGTGAAGCTTTGATCGAAGCTGCTCGCGAGAATGGTATCGCGGCCATGGCTCTGGTCAATGTACATCACTTTGCCTCCCTGTGGATTGAAGTAGAGCCGATTGCCGAAGCTGGGTTAGTGGCTATGGCTTTTACCACCTACAAGCCGGCTGTGGTTCCCTCTGGTGCCAAAGCGCCACTCTTTGGTACCAACCCCATGTGCTTTGGCTGGCCCCGTGGAGACAAGCCGCCGCTGGTATTTGATCAGGCCTCTGCGTCCATGGCCCGTGGCGAAGTCATGATCGCCGCCCGGGATGGACATCCTGTGCCTATGGGAACTGGTATTGATGCCGAGGGCAATCAGACTACAGATGCGCAGAAAATTATCGATGGCGGCGCACTGCTGCCCTTTGGTGGTCATAAAGGTTCCACTATTGCCCTGATGATTGAGCTGTTAGTGGCGGGTCTGACCGGCATGGACTTCAGTTACGAAGCGCAGAAGAATGATAACAACGATGGTGGCCCACCGAATGGTGGCGAGTTTATGCTGGCTATAGATCCCAATCGTTTTGGTGATGCCGAGGGTTGGTTAAACCACTCCGAGGAATTTTTGCAGCGTCTGACAGGGATGGAAGGAGCGCATATACCGGGCAATCGCCGCTATGCCAACCGGGCGAAAAGTGCTGCCGAAGGCATTGTAGTGAGCGCTAAGACCCATGCTAGCTGTCTTGAGTTTATTAAGACTGCCAGCTAGTTAAAGGATAGTTAATCCGTACTTCTCGACCTGCTGAGGTGTCTCGCGAATAATGGTCTCGATCATCGCCTCAGCGGCTGGTGATAGCGTCCAGTCCTTGCGGGTAATCAGATAGATCTCACTGGTCTCAGTGGGTGTTAATGGTCGTGACACCAAATCATCAGCCGTCTTGGGTATCGCCAGAGAGGGCAGCACAGATACACCTAAATTAGACCTAAGCATTGCCAGCAGAGTGGTGATATTGGGGAAATCAAACTTCGATTCACCCAGGTCTTGTCGGGCGCGCAGTGCTTTGGTGACGCCAGTATCGAGAAAGGTCGCCTTGTTTAGCTGATCCCAGCCAACCACCCCAGTGCCTCGGGCTAGGGGGTGATTCCGGTGACAGATCAATTCAAGCTTGTCAGCAAACAGTGGTGTGAACTCCAGTGCCTTATTGGGATTCCACCTACTGCCTATCCCAAAGTCCACCTCATTGCTCTCCACCCGATGCTGTACACCGCGAGAACTATCATCGTCTAGATGTAGTTTGATACCGGGGAATTCGGTGGCGAAGGTTTTGATGATGTCAGGTAGTAGATTAGTGGCCACTGAGGGCACCACGGCCATACTCACATGGCCGCTGCGACCTTCGGCGGTGGCTCTTAAATCATAGATTGCGCTGTCAAATTC
>CAJQKW010000112.1 GCA_905478975.1 uncultured Pseudomonadales bacterium
AGCTGTTTGTGGTCTCGACCAATACCGATCTCAGCGAGCAGCAGGTGAAAGACTTCTGTCGCGAGCAGTTAACTGCTTATAAAATCCCCAAGCATGTGGTCTTTATGGATGAGTTACCAAAATCGCCGGTGGGCAAAATCCTCCGTCGCGAGTTGCGTGACTAACGCACCATCGCAGTGAGTAAAATATGATTGAAGCAGGCAATACGCAGTACGCACAGAGTAATGGGCTGAAGATTGCCTATGAATCCTTTGGCAAGCCAGAGGATCCAGCGATTGTTTTGGTTGCAGGGTTATATAACCAGCTAGTGCGCTGGCCTCTAGAACTGTGCCAACATTTGGTCGATCGCGGGTTTCGGGTTATCCGTTTTGATAATCGGGATATTGGTTTAAGCGATAAGCTCGATGGTGTGAGAGCGCCAGGGTATTTTCGCCTGCTACTCAAATCCTATTTTGGTATTCCTGTCCCTGCGCCTTATAGCTTGGATGATATGGCCGCTGATACTGTCGGCCTTTTGGATGCCCTAGATATTCCCGCCGCACATATGGTGGGTATGTCCATGGGTGGCATGATCAGCCAGATTGTCGCCGGTCGCTATCCCGATCGGGTGCTGTCTTTAACCTCGATTATGTCCACCAGTGGTGAGCGCGGCAAAGGAGAGGCGAGTTTAAAGGTTAGCTTGAAAATGCTTCAGCCGGCATCAAAGGATAAGACGCCCTTGGATATCGCCGTTGAGATCTGGCAGATGCTCGCTGGCCCTGCTTATCCTATGACCGATGATGAGATTCGTAAACAGGTGATTGCCGAGCACAAGCGTTCGAGTAATCCCGCGGGCTATATGCGCCAGATTAGCGCCATCAGAACCTCCCCAAGCCGGGTAGCTCTGTTGAACGCAGTCAAGGTGCCTACATTGATTATTCACGGTAATCAGGATGTGCTGGTGCCGGTCAGTGGTGGCATCGACACAGCAAAGCATATTGCCCATGCCGAGCTGGTGCGATTTGAGGGTATGGGGCACACCTTGCCGCGGGCGCTGCTCGAGACATTTGCTGACTTGATCATAAAAAATAGCAATAGCATCAGCGAGATAGGGGCTTAGAATTGTCGGTGGTTCTGGTTGGGGCTGGTTGGAACTGGTTAGAGTGAGGAGGGCAATCCGCTGAAACAACAAAGTTTCAACCTTGGCATCAATTAACCTATGGGTGGCACCGGTTGCCAAGTTTCAGCTTTGCCGAGGCGTTATCTTAAGCATATGCAGGATTGGTTAACACTTGAGATGGCCCATTAAGAGGCTACCAAGTAAACCAAAGTCTCAGAGGGGCATTACTAAAAATAATAAGAATAGTGCAATGTAGGGCAAAAGTTAAAACGGGTAGATTCTATGGATCTTCCCGTTTTTTTTGGTCTCGGAAACGGTGGTCTTACTGCCTATCCACTGAAGTTAAATGCCCGAGCTTATTGAATAATAACTTTTGCCATCGTAGTAACCTGGCTTGTTGTCTCGGGCGAAGATTTTTCAATAAGCTCCACCTGTCTTTGTTTGTAATCCAATGACTTCAGCTGATGCACAAGTATAGCGCCTTCAGTTTTATGACCATTTGACAGCACAACTTCAAGGCTTATGTTACGTATGGTGCTGGTGATTGGAGCAACAATGGCCAGCCCCGTGTGTTGATTAAAGGCTTTCCGCGAAATCACAAATGCGGGCCGCCGCTTCATGATCTCCTTGCCGCTGCTAGGGTTGAAGTCTAGCCATACGATGTCTCCTTGGTCGGGAACAAATGCCACTATACTTCCTTACCAATTGGGTCGTTTTGAATCCAGTCTCGATCATCATCGGTCAAGTCTAAGTTCTTTTTCGGGCTGCCTGCGAGCAATTCTTCCAGTGTAGGCTCGGCTGAGACTGGCGCTAACACTATGCGGTTATCTTCAACGCGAAGGTCGAGAGAAGAGCCGACATGTAGCCCAAGCATGTTTAAAATGGCTTTTGGGATGCTAACGATGTTGGCGCCGCCTGATTGTCGTATCGTAATTTGTGTCATTGCTAAATGCTCTTTGTTATGGCGTAGCGAGTGTTATACCTTAGTATAATTAAACTAGTTTTACAATAGTATAATATTGTCGGGCTGCTAGGGACCATTTCTTAATATTAATAGCCTATTGTTAATGATCAGCCAATTAGTCTTAACCGCCTGATATTAAAAAGCCCCCACAATACAGATTGCGGGGGCTTTTTTAGGTCTGAGATGTTGGGTTACTTACTAATCAGTATCTCAGCCTAATCAGTATCTCAGCCTAATCAGCGTCTCAACGCTCAATAATAGCGGTAACGCCCTGACCACCAGCAGCACAGATTGAAATCAAACCACGCCCGGAACCTTTCTCTTCCAGTAGTTTGGCCAGCGTCGCAATTATCCGCGGCCCAGTTGCCGCAAAGGGATGACCCGTAGCAACACTGGAGCCATTCACATTGAGCTTGCTGCGGTCGATGCTGCCCAGCGCGCCCTCAAGGCCGAGCTTATTTTTACAGAAGTCTTCATCTTCCCAAGCCTTCATGGTGCACAGAGCCTGAGCGGCGAAGGCTTCGTGAATCTCATAGAAATCAAAGTCCTGCAAGGTTAAGCCAGCGCGGGCGAGCATTCGCGGCACCGCGTAAGCCGGGGCCATTAGTAGACCTTCGCTCTGTTGCCCTTCAGTATAGAAATCCACCGCAGCCACTTCGCTATGGGTGAGATAGGCCTGAATCGGCAGGTTGCGTGCAGTGGCCCATTCTTCACTGGCGAGTAATACAGCGGCTGCGCCATCAGTGAGAGTGGTTGAGTTGGCGGCGGTCAAGGTGCCATTTTCCCGGTCATAGGCGGGCTTGAGTTTGGCCAGCTTCTCTAGCGGCGTGTCGCGCATAATGCCATCGCGGCTGACACCGTTAAACGGTTTGATAAGATCATCAAAAAATCCTCGGTCATAGGCCGCAATAAGGTTCTGGTGGCTGTTAAAAGTCAGCTGATCCTGGTCTTCACGACTCACTTCCCATTCCTTGACCATCAGTTCACAGTGCTGGCCCATAGACAGCCCAGTACGCGGCTCGGCATTGGCGGGTATGGCAGGGACCATAAAGCTGGGCCTGATACTGGCCATGACTTTTAAGCGCTGGCCTAGGGTTTTGGCGCGGTTTAGGCGCAGCACCATTTTGCGGTATTTTTCATTTAGGGCTATGGGTGCATCGCTGGCGGTATCTGTACCACCGGCAATACCGGAGTCAATTTGTCCCAGAGCAATTTTGTTGCCCACCAAGATAGCGGCTTCAAGACCGGTGCCGCAGGCTTGCTGGACATCATAGGCTGGGGTTTGCAGAGACAGACCAGAATCTAAGGTGGCTTCTCGAGCCAAATTAAAGTCTCTAGAATGTTTCATCACGGCGCCGGCGGCGACTTCGCCGAGACGTTCACCTTCCAAATCAAAACGCTGCACCAGACCTTTTAAGGCTGCGGTGAGCATATCCATGTTGCTGACGTCGCTGTAGGCAGTATTGCTGCGAACAAAAGGAATTCTGCTTCCACCGACAATGGCGACTTTGCGTATATTGGTCATAATGGATTTCCAGTGATTTAGTTGTGGTTAGTTATTTAGAGTTGTCACCAGAATAGGTGATTCTCCACCATAAGCCAATGACTCTAATAATCCAAAATACTGTCATTGCGGTCAATTGCTTTACGTGGGTTGTGGGTAGAATGTCTGCCATCAATATTTAATCCAGGGAAACAACAATGTCTGATACCTATTTGGAACTTGCCAACTCGGCACTGGGGAAAAAGCTCTTTTCCGCCATGGGACTCCCAGAGCCTGTAACTCTAGTGCGTGAGGATCCAGAGCAACCGCATAAGTTAAGCGGGCAGGTTCTGATAGGCGCGAGTTTGGGGGCGCTGTTCCCGGACCAAATTGAATCCTTTTTACAGGGCACTTCCATTAGCATCAGTGATCCTCTTGTCACCGAGAAACGCCACCTTATTTATGACGCCTCGGGTATTGCCACTGCAGAGCAAAGCTCAGAGCTCTACGACTTTTTTCATCGACAGGTAAAGTCACTGCCAGCCTGCGGTCGAGTCATCGTTATCGGCCTAAAGCCCAGCGCTGCATCTAATTCAGAGAAGGGTGCTGTGCAGCGCGGTCTGCATGGTTTTATTAAATCACTGGCGAAAGAGATAGGCCGCAATGGTTCGACAGCTAATTTACTGATGGTGGAAAAGGGCGGTGACGCGGCTATAGAAGCCCCTATTCGTTTTCTGCTCTCCGCTGGCTCGGCTTTTATGAATGCACAGATATTGACGGCGACCACGCCCGTTGCGGCGATGGAGGCGGATTGGCAGCGGCCATTACAGGGCAAAATGCTGGTCGTCACCGGTGCAGCACGGGGTATTGGTTTGGCTATTGCTGAGGTGTTGGCCAGAGATGGCGCCACGGTTATTGGCGTGGATGTGCCCCAGGCGGAAGAAGAGCTGAAGGCGACTATGACGCGACTGGGTGGATTGGCATTGCCCCTGGATATTACCAGTGATGGCGCGGCAACTATTTTGCGAGACTTTTGTTCCGCTCAGACCTCGTCACTGCATGGCATTATTCACAATGCCGGTGTCACCAGAGACAAAATGTTATCGCGTATGACCGATCACCAGTGGAATATGCTGATGCAGGTGAATCTGGGCAGTGTGCAACGGATTAACGCTGCGTTGCTGGAAACCGAGCTGCTCGATAATGGCGGCAAGATTGTCGGGGTCGCCTCGATAAGTGGTATTGCGGGCAATGTTGGGCAGACCAATTATGCCTTCTCTAAGTCGGCGGTGATTGGCATGGTTGAGACTTCTGCTGAATCCTGCGCCGCGCGAGGTATAACCATTAATGCTGTGGCGCCAGGCTTTATTGAAACCCAGATGACTGCGGCGATTCCCTTTTTCACCCGACAAATGGGTCGCCGACTTTCTTCACTGGGGCAGGGCGGTTTGCCGATTGATGTGGCAGAGGTGATTGGCTTTTTTGTCAGCCCTCAGGCCGCCGGTATTAATGGCAATGTGGTGAGAGTCTGTGGTCAGAGTATTTTGGGTGCTTAATCAGCCCTGAGCGATTAGCAAAAAAAAATGGCGAGGAGCAAAACTCCCCGCCATTTTTTTGTGCTGATTTTTAGAGCACTTTTAAGCGTGAAGAGCCGCGTTGAGTTCAACTGCGCTCTTGTTCGTAAGGCATTCAACCGCGCCGCTGACCGAGTTACGTCTAAATAACAGATCGCTTTTACCTGCCAGATCACGGGCTTTCATCACACCGCTGGCCTGCTTCTGGTCGTCGAGCATGGTGACAATGGTGCCCGCAGTAATATAGAGACCGGCTTCAACCGTACAGCGATCGCCTAGGGGAATACCGAGGCCCGCGTTGGCGCCGAGCAGGCATTTCTCACCGACAGAAATAACCATGCTGCCACCGCCAGAAAGGGTACCCATGATCGATGCGCCGCCGCCGATATCAGACCCAGCACCGCAGAAAACACCTGCCGAGACACGACCTTCGATCATATTCGGGCCTTCGGTACCGGCGTTAAAGTTAATAAAGCCCTCGTGCATCACGGTAGTGCCTTCGCCTACATAGGCGCCGAGACGCACTCGTGAGGTGTCGGCAATACGCAGACCGCTAGGAACCACGTAGTCGACCATTTTCGGAAACTTGTCGACACAGTCGACGGATATTGGTTGGCCAGCAAGACGTGCTTCCAACTGACGAGTAGGCAACTCTTCGATATCGATGGCGCCAACATTGGTCCAGGCGCAGTTCTTCAATACACCGAAGATACCAGTGAGATCAGTGCCGTGGGGCTTAACCAGTCGGTGTGACAGCAGGTGCAGTTTAAGGTAGCCCTGAGGCACTGAAGTCGGCGCAGTGTTTTCAGCGAAGGCTGTGGCCACAACAGGACGGCTTGACGCGGCCAGGGAGGCGACGCTATCCGCTAGATCAGAGTAACCGTTTTGCTTGAGTGCGGATTGCAGCGCCGCCAATTGCTCGAGGCTGGGTTCCAGATCGCCATCGGTCAATCCCAGAGTCACGGCGAAAATATCTCTTAGAGTTTGCTCTGGATTCAGCAGTGGCTGTGGATAAAACACCTCCAGCCATTCGCCTTTAGAATTCTTGCTGCCAACGCCAATGGCGAAACTGTACAAATTACTCATGCTAATTCTCTTATGTTGATCTAAATGATTAATTAAAGATTGTTTGGTACTGCTCGGCTTTAAAGCCAATATTGATGACACCTTTTACGTCTAATACGGGCCGTTTGATCATCGCCGGATGTTCCACCAGCAGGGCCGCCACATTGTCACTGGTGGTTGCCTGTTGAATACTGGGGTCGAGCTTGCGCCAGGTGGTGCCGCGGCGGTTGAGAACGGTTTCCCAGCCGGCCTGGGCAATCCACTGCTCGATGGTAGCGGCGTCTATGCCGTCAGCACGAAAGTCGTGAAAGCGGTACTCGATGCCATTGTCGCTGAGCCAGTTGCGGGCCTTCTTGATAGTGTCGCAGTTTTTAATCCCGTAGACGGTAACCAATGCATCAATCTCCTTGTGTATTCTGGGTGTGAAGCATAGCAAGAAAGCCGGTTCCAAAAAATCAGATTGTGGTTTTAATTGAACGCAAGAAACGGAGTGTTTGCAGGTTGGTGATGAGGAATAGTCATTTACTCTAATAACTGTCAGGATAAAGTTTATGGATAAGCAACTAGATCAATACTGGCAAGCAGTGGTCAATCGGGATGGGGCTTTTGACGAGCAATTCTTTTATGGTGTTCTGACCACGGGGGTTTACTGTCGGCCCTCCTGTGCTGCTCGAACCCCATTGCGCAAGAATGTCCGTTTTTATGCTTCCCAAGAAGCCGCCCGGGAGGATGGCTTGCGGGCCTGCAAACGCTGTCGGCCAGATACAGACCGAGACGCCATAAAGAGTCTGATGC
>CAJQKW010000113.1 GCA_905478975.1 uncultured Pseudomonadales bacterium
GAGCCTTCAGCGTAACAAGGAGCCTGCTGCGTAAGATACTGTGTGGCTTTTGAACAGAGCTTGTAGATAACAGAATTGTAAATTAAGTGCTTGGAAGATTTAGAGGGTGCAAAGCAGTCAAACTAGGCCGCTTTGCACCAACGCAGAGATTCCCCAGCATGTGCTAGATCAATTGATTAAGCGCATCGACCGGGTGTAAAGAAGTAGTAGAATTGGTAAATACTATAAACTCAAGCGAGTAATCAGAAGAGGAAACAACGATGAAAGTTATTAAAAAAACAAAAGAATACACAGTTTATCAAAAGGGTTCTGGTCGTTTTGCAGTTAGAAATAGCGAGCATAACTGGGTTAACGGCGAAGACAAGGTCACGATTTTACAGGCCGAAGGCCTGGTTAAAAGTGCTGCGGCTGCTCCAGTTCCAGCACCAGTGGTTGAAGACGTTGTAGAAGCTGCTCCTGAAGTGGTAGAAGAAGCTGCCCCGGAAGTGGTTGCAGAGCCTGTAGTAGAGGAGCCCGTAGTAGAGGAGCCTGCTGCTGAAGCTCCCGCCAAAGAAAAGGCACCAGCGAAAAAAGCTGCGCCAAAAGCTAAGGCTGCCCCAAAAGCCAAGGCCGCTCCCAAAGCTAAAGCTGCGCCAAAAGCCAAGGCTGCTCCTAAAGCTAAAGCTGCGCCAAAGGCCAAGGCTGCTCCTAAAGCTAAAGCCGCGCCGAAAAAAGCCAAAGCAGAAGCAAAAACTGACGAGTAAATTTGTCGGTGAAGATCAGGCCCTCTGGCATTGCGTCAGAGGGCTTTTTTTTAGCTCTTATTTTTTAGCATCTAGCTATAGTCTAAAGGCGCTCTATAGTAGTTGACTCCCAAGCGCTGGATTGCAACACTCACCAGCTAGCGCAAAGCCCTATCACCACAAACGACTAAAAGACTAAACAACGCAAATGACACGAATAATTGGCATAGACCCAGGATCGCGACGCACCGGTTACGGAATTATCGACGCCGTGGCGGGCAAAATGACCTATGTCACCAGCGGTATTATTCGTCTACCCGAAGGCTCACTTCCCGAGCGTTTAAAGATTATCTTTAACGGTGTCAGCCAGTTGATTGAGCAGTATGCTCCCGAGGAAATGGGCATTGAAGAGGTGTTTTTATCCCACAATGCCAGTTCCGCGCTAAAACTGGGGCAGGCTCGAGGTGCCGCGATAGTGGCCGGGGTCAATGCCGAACTGCCGGTGGGGGAGTACTCTGCCCGCAGTATTAAGTTGGCGGTAGTGGGAACCGGTGCGGCAGATAAATCCCAGGTACAGATGATGATTGTGCAGCTACTAAAACTCTCTAGCTCGCCAGCGGAAGATGCCGCCGACGCCTTGGCGGTGGCTCTGTGTCACGCTCAGACCTCGCGAGCGCTGGCAGCAACAGGCGCCAAAGGCTATGCCCGCGGGCGACTTAAATAAACAAACTCAGGATTTATAGCGAAAATGATTGGACGACTTCAGGGTAAGGTAATCGAAAAGCAGGCACCGGATCTATTGATTGATGTACAGGGTGTGGGCTATGAAGTACTGGTGTCACTGAACACCTTTTTTGGTGTTCCCGCCGTCGGTGAGTCGGTGACCCTACACACTCACTTTGTGGTGCGCGAAGATGTGCAGCAGCTCTATGGTTTTGGTACTCAGTCTGAGCGCCAGCTGTTTCGACATCTTATTAAGGTCAATGGTGTGGGGCCAAAAATGGCTCTGGCCATTCTCTCTGGCATGTCCGCTAATGACTTTGCGATCTGTGTGCACAATAACGATATAGCCACATTGGTGAAGCTGCCCGGTGTCGGTAAAAAGACCGCTGAGCGCCTGCTTATTGAAATGCGCGACAAAATCGGTGATGTGGATGCTACTGCTGGTGGGGCTGTCGCCGTTGCTCGTGATATCAAGCCGGATATTGCTCAGGAAGCGGAAAGCGCCCTGATTGCCTTGGGTTATAAGCCCGCAGATGCGGCAAAAATTATCAGTCGCGTGGCCAATGAGTCGGTCAGTGATGCCGGTGAATTGATTCGTCTGGCGCTTAAAAGTATGGGCTCCTAGGTGCGGTCTTAATCACAATAAACCTCCGACTCGCTAGTGAAAATCTGTAACCATCAATGTATGCTACGGGGCAAAACCACCATGGTGTCAGATGATAGAGCCCGACCGCATAATATCCCCCGAGATGTCTGTTGCCGAAGAGCGTTTTGATCGCGCACTGCGTCCGGTAAGTCTGCAAGATTATGTAGGTCAGCCGGTTGTGGTTGAACAGTTAGGCATCTTTATCGAAGCCGCGCGCAAGCGTAGCGAACCCCTTGATCACACCTTAGTATTTGGTCCGCCCGGACTGGGTAAAACAACCCTCGCCCATATTATTGCCAATGAGATGCAGGTGGCGCTAAAAACCACCTCTGGACCGGTTCTTGAAAAAGCTGGGGATCTTGCCGCACTGTTGACCAATCTCGAACCCGGCGATGTGCTGTTTATCGATGAGATACACCGCCTCAGTCCGGTGGTGGAAGAAATTCTGTATCCGGCGATGGAAGACTATCAGCTGGATATCGTTATCGGTGAAGGCCCAGCGGCGCGCTCGATTAAATTGGATCTCCCGCCCTTTACTCTGGTAGGTGCAACGACCAGAGCCGGTCTTCTTACTGCGCCACTCCGTGACCGCTTTGGTATTGTCCAGCGTTTGGAGTTTTATTCAGAGGCTGACCTCACCAGTATTATTGTCCGCGCCGGTGCCATCTTAGATGTCTCAATAGATGCCCAGGGCGCTGGTGAAATTGCCCGCCGTTCTCGCGGTACGCCGCGTATTGCGAATCGCCTATTACGCCGTGTTCGCGACTATGCCGAAGTCAAAGGCGATGGTTCTATTAGTGCAGAAATTGCCGATGCCGCATTGAATATGCTGGCCGTAGATCAGCGTGGTTTTGATCATCAGGATCGCCGCTTGCTGCTCACCTTGATGGAAAAGTTTGAAGGCGGCCCAGTGGGTGTCGACAGTCTCGCAGCTGCACTCAGCGAAGAGCGGGGCACCATCGAAGATGTCTTGGAGCCCTATCTTATTCAGCAGGGCTATCTGATGCGCACCTCCCGTGGTCGCATGGCAACGCGCATGGCCTATGAGTATTTTGGTTTGCAGACACCGCGAAAAATGGAGAGCCTTCAGCCTTTGGAGAACCTTCAGTCAATAGAACGCCCTGAACAGGACGCCCGGGATGCCTGATTCGTTGGCAGAGTTTCGCCTGCCCATCCGCGTCTATGTTGAAGACACCGATGCCGGTGGCATAGTCTTCTACGCCAACTATCTAAAATATATGGAACGTGCGCGCACCGAACTGATGCGCAGTCTAGGCTTTGACAAACCGGCTCTATTTGATGACATGCAGTTTGTGGTCTGCGAAGTATCTCTGAAATACCATAGCCCGGCGGTACTCGATGATGAAATCAGCGTAACCGCGGTACTCAGCAAAGCCAGTCGTGTGACTTTTGAAATGACTCAACAAGTTTATCGTGGCGATGAACTGTTGGTCGAAGGCTGGGTCAAAGTGGCTTGCGTTAATTCTGCCACCAAGCGTCCGCAGGGTATGCCGAAACCTATGTTCAATGCCTTAACCGAGAGCTTTAACC
>CAJQKW010000114.1 GCA_905478975.1 uncultured Pseudomonadales bacterium
TCCACCACAAAGCTGTCAGCTTGATGACTGTTTGCCATGGCTGATGCTTCTGGATTGTTGTTTAGGCTGGTTGCTTTGCTCTCCATTTGAGAGCCGATTTGAGAGTCGATTTGAGAGTCGATTTGAGCGCCGATTTGAGCGTCGGCTTGAGTACCCTCAGGCACCGGAGGCGGTCTTTTAGTCGACGTAGGTTTGATCGCCGCCTGTAGCTCAAAGCGGATCAGACCATAGTTGTTGGCACCATCATCATAGGCGGTCATAGAGACCCCCAGCAGTGTCGAGCTATCCCGGGAAAAAGCCTCGCTGAACTGGTCTAACAGACTATTGTCAGTGGGCCGTGTAAAACGACTGGTGCCCGCGGCACTGATAATTTGATGTAATTCCGCGGAGAAACCACTGCCCAACAGTGCGGGGAATAGCGCGTAAAATCGTTTGCCCTGGGACTGTCCTGAAGAGACCTTGCAGAAATCGGCGGCTTTGCGATCGATCATCACTACCCGTAGATTGCGGTCCACAACCATCACGCCCCCCTTTAGGCGCGCCGCAATCAAGGCCCTGCTCAATTCGGACCCCGCTCCACTAACTCCTTTTATGTGGAAGATATCATTCATTCTTTTTAACCCTTTTTTAGGACTCTGTTTCTAGGACCCTGTCTTTAGGTTGCGGCTTTTACGCCGTACTTACCCCTGAGAGAGCAACTCCCGAAGATCGATCATCGCCGCATTGGCACGGCTAATATAAGAGGCCATCACCAAGGAGTGATTGGCTAACAAACCAAAACCTTCGCCATTAACAATCACTGGCGCATTAACCGGCTGTTGGCTCATTTCCAGCTCGCGGATAATCTGCTGCAAGCTGGTAATAGCGTTTTTGCGATTGAGCACATCGGCGAAATCGACTTCCACTGCCTTTAAAAAGTGCAGCAGTGCCCAGGTGGTACCGCGAGCTTCATAGAACACATTATCGATCTCAAACCAGCTGGTTTTGACATCGATCTCATTGGCATTCTGTGTCGACTGACGGCCGCCAGCATCACCGGAGAGATCGGTATTAATGCGTCGCTGACCAACACTGGCAGAGAGTCTCTGGGAGAGACTACCCAACCGGGTTTCAACGGTGGCCAACCAGTAGCGCAGGTTATCGGCGCGGGCAAAAAATTGCGCGTCAGGGGACTGACTGTCTGCAAGGCGCTCAAGATAGTTGCGAAAGTACTGCTGTCCCTCGGCATATTGCGATTCAGGCCAGGGCACTGCCCAGCTGCGGTGATCAATATGCAGTCGCGGCTCGGCGATGGCCAGATCCCGGTCTTCAGTTGACTGGGATTGGGAGCGGCTAAAGGCTTCGCGATTAGCTTTGCTGAGATCGCGGATCTGTACCAACACGCCAAATTCCCAGCTCGGAATATTATCCAGCCAGACTCCAGGGGGCATCATGTCATTGCTTAGGTAACCACCGGGCTTTTGCAGCAACACTTCAATGGTGTGGATGAGTGTCGCAGTGGTCATGGCACCCACGACCAGAGGTTTTCCGGCCAGCGCTTTTTCAGCTTCAGCACGCACATCAAACAGATCCGGCTCAGCACTCCAGTACCAGGCCAAACCCAGGATCAATATACTGACAAGCAGCAGCGCGGTCAGGGTATAACGCAGGTAGGCGGGTCTTTGATTATCTGCATAGCCGTCGGCTATTTTTTCCGCAGCATCAAGAAAGGGCCGCTGCCCAACCGTTTTAATTCGACGCCAAAATCTCATTTATTCATTCCATTGCTTTTCATGTCAGAGCTTTTCATTTCAGTGCTTTTCATTTTTTGCATATCGTGGCCTGAATGATCCTCTGTAGACTGTTGGTGCATAGAGTGATCATGTGCCTTCTCCAAAGGAACAGACCGTTGAAATAAACTGCGCACCACAGCGATCATTTCGATAGTGCCGCAGTCTTCGGTTAACAAACTCATGGGATGGGTTTCCCCAGGTACCAACTCTGCTTCGACACCCAGTAACATCAGGTGAAATCCACCAGGCCTGAGGAGCAAGGTTTCCCCAGCAGCTAGAGTCACCGCAGCAACCGGGCGCATTTTCATCATGCCGTCACTATTGAGTTGCTGATGAATTTCTAACTTGGCCGCAATACCGGCGCTGCCGCCAATAATGGAGCAGTCTCTGTCACTGTTATTGCTCAGCGACAGATAGGCTGCGGTTGCCGTTCGCCCTGGAGGCATAGCCCGAATATAGGCGTCCTCAACAGAGAAGCCAGAGGCGCTTGCCGCCAGCCCAAAAGGCATAACGAGGCAAAAAACAAAACAGTAGATTAATCGAGTATTCATAGAAGTCCTTGTTGAAACTATAGCATGGGATAAAATTGTTGATCGCAAACCGCTATTATTGATCTGTCTTAAATCCTCAGAGGTAAACAATTGTAATCAGTTTAACGGGCAGTGGGCTCCGTCCCTGCATTATACTAGAGCTATTCAGAAACACAGTCATGAAAAATACCGCGGAAAGGCTATGAAAATAACGATGCGCAACCTCCTACTGAGCCTAGCTCTGCTGTCCGCCTGTATAACGGCGACAGCAGAGAATGACTTTCTCACCAACACCAGCAGCTGGGCAAACGACATTGCTAGCCCAGAGTTTGTTCCGGTGGAGCAAGCCTACAATCTAAACGTTGTTGTTGAAGATCAGCGCCTACTGCTCAACTGGACGATTCGCGATGGCTACTACTTATACCGTGATCGCTTTAAGTTTGGATCTATGGATGCCAACAGTGTTTTAGCCGCGCCACAATTTGCCAGCGGTCTGGTGAAGTGGGATGACTATTTCGAAAAGGAGCTGGAGGTCTACTATGGGCAGACCAGTGTCGAGCTGCCTTTTACCACTGACGCCAAGCGCCTGAGCCTACAAATTGAATCTCAGGGCTGTGCCGATGCCGGGCTCTGCTACCCACCTTATAAACAGTGGCTGGATATCGATCTGGAAAACCGCATTGTCGAAATCAGCAGCCAGGCCCCGGCGAGCTCACAGCAGCCAGACAAAATCGGCAAGCAGAGTTCTCTGCCACTGGCCCTAGTATTACTCTTTGCCCTGGCGGGGGGCATGATACTCAATCTGATGCCCTGTGTGTTTCCAATTCTGTCGATCAAGGTGTTGAGCTTCACCATGAATCACAAGACTGATCGCAGCCGACATATTCACGGGCTGGTTTACACGGCTGGCGTAGTCTCGAGCTTTGTGCTGATCGCCGTAGTTATGCTGTCGTTGCGCGCCGCCGGGGAAAGTATTGGCTGGGGTTTTCAATTGCAATCGCCGCTTTTTGTCATCTTTTTGATCTACCTGTTTTTTGTCATGGGCCTGGGCCTCTCCGGCTATCTCGAGATCGGCAGCAGCCTGATGTCGGTGGGACAGAACAGCCAAAGTGAAGAGGGTCTGCGCTCCTCCTTTATGACCGGCGTGCTCGCCACTACGGTTGCCAGCCCCTGCACCGCGCCCTTTATGGGCCCAGCATTGGGCTTTGCCGTGAGTCAGTCGTCCACTATCGCAGTATTGGTGTTTGCCTTTCTCGGCCTCGGCATGGCGCTGCCGTTTATTCTGCTGGCCTGGATTCCCGGCCTCACCAAACGACTGCCAAAACCCGGCCCCTGGATGGATCTGTTTAAACAGTTTCTCGCCTTCCCGATCTATCTAACAGCGGTTTGGCTGCTCTGGGTTGCCGGACGCCAGACCTCAATTGATGTTGCCGCGGCGGTGGTCATCGGCCTAGTGCTGTTGGTGATGGGCCTGTGGATCTGGAAGCTAAACACTAGGCCTATGACCCGGATCATAGCCGCTGCGACATTGGCCGCTGCCCTGGCTGTGCCGGTGTTTGCTATCTCCGAAGCCGAGGTAGAGCCAGATTTCTTAACCTACTCACCGGAATTACTGGCCGACTTGCGCGCTGACAATCAGCCGGTGTTTATCAACCTAACCGCTGACTGGTGTATCACCTGCCTGGTGAATGAGCGCATAGCCCTAAGCTCCAACAAGGTTAAGCAGCTCATGGCCGACAGGGGCATCAACTACCTGAAGGGCGACTGGACCAACAGCGACCCGCAGATCACCGAGCTACTCGAGCGCTTCAATCGCAGCGGCGTGCCACTGTATTTACTCTATCCTCGAGGTCCGGGCGGCGCAGAGATTCTTCCGCAAATTCTCACGGAATCTATGGTTATTGATGCGTTAAACAAAGCAGCAGGCTGACTTCGCGACTTTTGCCGACAGAATCGCTAATTTTTCCGGAAATTAGGCGATTTTAGTGAATTTTAGCCTTTTTGGGCCGTAAAGTGACACTAAAAACCTCTAACGTCGCCGTTTCGGTAAAAGCCCTCCAAGAAAAAACAGAGATCATGCGCAGTCTGGTCGTCATATTCGGGAAATTTCGGCGAAAATACAATTTCTTGAAGTATTCGTGGACAGTACTTTTATTTTCGGGCAGACTCCCTCAATCTGGCAACCAACCTATTCCCGAGGGATCCAATGGCTTCACTACTGGTACTTCATGGTCCAAACCTAAATTTACTGGGCTCTCGAGAGCCAGAAATTTACGGTGGAGAATCTCTCGAGCAAATCAATGAAGCTCTAGTGAGCCAAGCGACTGCAGCCGGACACAGCCTTGCCCACCTGCAAAGCAATGCCGAGTTCGAGCTGATTCAAAGAATTCACGACGCCAGAAACGAAGCCGTCGACTTTATTATTATCAATCCCGGTGCCTTCACCCATACCAGTGTCGCCCTGCGCGATGCGCTACTGGGTGTTGAAATCCCGTTTATTGAAGTTCACCTCTCCAATGTTCACGCCCGAGAGGCCTTTCGTCATCACTCCTATTTTTCCGATATTGCCGAAGGTGTTATCTGCGGCTTTGGCGCCAGTAGTTACCAGCTGGCCCTGCAGGCAGCACTGGGCAAGCTAGACTAAGCCTTGAATATTGGACATCGGATTTAAACCTAATTTTAGAACTCATTTAAGAAAGAGAAAACTACATGGATATTCGAAAAGTAAAAAAACTCATTGAACTGCTCGAAGAGTCGAACATCAATGAACTGGAAATTACCGAAGGTGAAGAGTCCGTTCGCATCAGCCGCGGCGTACCCATGCAAGCCTATGCCGCACCAGCGCCAACGGCACCTCAGCCAGCCGCTATTGCAGCTCCAGTTGCAGCTGCTGCACCAGTGGCCGCAGCCCCTGAAGAACCGGCTGGCCATATGGTTAAGTCACCGATGGTAGGCACTTACTATGCCTCTCCAGCACCAGGCTCCGGCGCTTTTGTCTCAGTGGGTAGCACGGTCAAAGTTGGCGATGTGCTGTGCATACTCGAAGCGATGAAAATGATGAACCAGATCGAAGCTGATAAAGCTGGCACCATTGGCGCCATATTGGCGGAAGATGGCGATCCGATCGAGTTTGATCAGCCACTGTTCACCATTATTTAATTGTAGCCAGGGATAAAATCATGCTCGAAAAAGTGCTGATCGCAAATCGCGGCGAAATTGCTCTGCGCATTCTCCGCGCCTGTAAAGAACTCGACATTAAAACCGTCGCCGTGCACTCCAAAGTGGATGTCGATCTAAAACATGTGAAGCTGGCCGACGAGTCTATCTGTATAGGCCCCAACCCCTCGCAGCAAAGCTACCTGAATATTCCCGCTATTATTAGCGCCATGGAAGTGACAGGCGCTACGGCAGTTCATCCTGGTTATGGTTTTCTCGCCGAGAATGCCGACTTTGCTGAGCAGGTAGAAAATAGTGGCTTTGTCTTTATCGGTCCCACCGCTGGCTGCATCCGTATTATGGGTGACAAGGTGGCTGCCATTAAGGCAATGAAATCTGCTGGCGTCCCAACAGTACCCGGCTCCGACGGCCCGCTGAATGATGACCCAGCTGCTCTTCGCGCGATGGCCAAGAAAATCGGCTACCCAGTGATTATTAAAGCGGCCTCAGGTGGCGGCGGTCGCGGTATGCGTATTGTCGAGCGCGAAGATGCTCTGGTTAACTCTGTGGCGATCACCAAGACTGAAGCTCAGGCCGCATTTGGTGATGGCACGGTGTATATGGAGAAGTTTCTCCAGAACCCTCGCCATGTTGAGGTTCAGGTACTCTCCGACGGCCAGGGCCATGCTATTCATCTGGGCGATCGCGACTGTTCCCTGCAACGACGTCATCAGAAAGTCTTGGAAGAAGCTCCGGCTCCCGGCATTCCCGAAGAAGTGCGTCAGGCGGTATTTGAAAGCTGCACTCAGGCCTGTATTCAAATCGGCTATCGCGGTGCCGGTACTTTTGAGTTTCTCTATGAAGATGGCGGCTTTTACTTTATTGAGATGAACACTCGAGTTCAGGTAGAGCACCCGGTATCAGAGATGATTACCGGTATCGATATCGTTAAAGAGCAGCTGCTGATTGCTAGCGGCAAGCCCCTGAGCTTTACGCAGAAAGATGTGATCTTCCGCGGCCACTCCTTTGAGTGCCGAATTAATGCCGAAGATCCGGTGACCTTTATGCCACAGCCAGGCACCATTACCTCCTACCATGCTCCTGGCGGTAACGGCGTGCGGGTGGATTCCCATATCTACAACGGCTATCGCGTGCCACCCAATTACGACTCCCTGATCGGCAAGATTATTACCTATGGTCGTGACCGGGACTCAGCGCTTTCACGGATGCGTAATGCACTAGACGAAATGATGATTGACGGTATAAAAACCAATATTGAACTGCACCAGGATCTGGTTCGCGACTCTGAATTCAAGAAAGGCGGCGTCAATATTCATTATCTTGAGAAAAAACTCGGGCTGTAATTTACAGCCCGGCGTTTTATCCCGCCTTTTATTCTACGATCTTTTATTCAACGCCACTTTTTCAACTCGCTTTTCAAATAGGCCCCTCCCATGCAATGGCTCCAGCTGATTGTAGGTAGCACCCGTGACGCCAGCAGCGCAATTGAAGATGCACTGCTCGAACTGGGCGCCGTTTCGGTGACCCTCGAAGACGCCGCCGACCAGCCTATTTTGGAACCCGGCGTTGGCGAGACTCCGCTATGGGACAACTGCATCATCAAAGCCCTGTTCGCCGACGACACCGATACAGTGCAGACATCAGCGCAGCTCGAGCAGCTGACGGCTCAAGCGCTGGAGCAAAGCTGGCAGCAACTGGAAGATAAGGACTGGGCTCAGGAGTGGAAAAAATATTTTTCGCCAATGAAATGCGGTGAACGCCTGTGGATCTGCCCCAGCTGGATTGCACCGCCAGATCCAGACGGCATCAACCTCAGTCTTGATCCGGGCCTGGCCTTTGGCACCGGCAGTCATCCCACCACCCACCTCTGCCTGCGCTGGCTCGATAAACAGGATTTGACTGGGCAGACGGTCATCGACTATGGCTGTGGCTCGGGTATATTGGGTATAGCCGCCCTGCTATTGGGCGCTGAAAAGGTGATTGCAGTGGACAATGATCCTCAAGCATTACTGGCCACTCGCGATAATGCCAAGCGCAATAATATTGCCCCCGAGCGCATCAGCACCTATTTACCAGAAGACCTTCCAAGAGACGTTATTGGACAGACCATGCTAGCCAATATTCTCGCCGCCCCCTTAATTAAACTGGCACCTAAACTTGCAGCACTGACAGCAAGCAATGGCTTGATCTGCCTGTCCGGTTTGCTTGAGCATCAGATCGAAGCCGTGTCGGAACCCTATCTCGCCAGTTTTAGTTTTGATGATCCCGCTATCGAAACAGAGTGGGCGCAGCTGGCGGCACGTAAAACAGCCTGAGCGAATAAACAGCCTGAGCAGATAAACAGCCTGAGCGGATAAACAGCCTGAGCGGATAAAACAGCCTGAGCGGATAAACAGCCTGAACCCACAAAGAGCTTCAACGACAGACGCCCGATACTGCTAAACTCAGCAAAACACCGGCTGGAAACACCATGTCACAACTAATCACCGACTGCCCACACTGCGCCACCAGATTTCGCCTAACACCCGAACAGTTGGAGATGGCCAACGGGTTAGTGCGCTGCGGAAAATGCGTTAATGTTTTCAATGCCGGTGAGAATAGTCTCGGTGCTGAGAGCTCTGAGATTGAGAGCTCTGAGATTGAGGGCCTGGGAACAGAGGGCCTGGGAACAGAGGGTTTGGGAACAGAAGACTCAGGAACAAAGAATCCCATCACACCAAAGCAAGAGATCGGCAACCAAACCGAAGACACTACTCCACTGCCCGCTATGACCGAACTGCTACACAATGAATTTGCTGTTCAGCAGCCCCCGACAAAAGACCGAACATCTAAACCGTTTTTGGCCAAACTACTGTTAATTCTCGCCGGCACCCTATTGCTCACGGCACAATACAGTTACTTCTTTAGCCGCGAACTAAGCCAGACTGAAGCCTATCGCAAACCCTTGGCCAGTTTTTGTCAGCACCTCGGCTGTACCCTTGAGCTGTTCCGCGATATTGACAGGCTCAGGGTCAGGCAATTTATGGTTCACTCACACCCCAGCCAACCCGGCGCCCTCACTGTCGACCTGACTATTCAGAACCTCGGGCTGTTCGATCAACCGCTTCCCAAGATTGCTCTACGTTTTGCCAACATGCAGAACCAGACTGTGGCCAGGCGCCTCCTTACAGCCAGTGAGTATTTATCACAGGGCCCACACGGCTCACAGAGTCTTGCAGCAAAGTCTAAATTAATCCCAAGCGGCAAGCAGCGGCGGGTCAATTTCAGCCTCCTGGACCCCGGCGTCAGCGCGGTTAATTATTCCGTCGAGCTAAAAGAATAATAAACCGTCGTTTTTCAATTGATCACTTTTTAATCAGCTAATCTCAGGGTATCATTGTCGACCTTAAAGCCCAGACCAATAACTCAGAGACGAATTTGTTCAATATCGGCCCCTATCAGATCAATCGAAAGACGGTGTTGGCACCTATGGCAGGTGTGACAGATCTGCCCTTTCGTCAGCTCTGTCGCGAGATGGGTGCAGGTATGGTGGTATCTGAAATGGTTGCGGCAGATCCCAGCACCTGGTCCAGTAGAAAATCTAGATTGCGCATTCAGTTCGCCGATGAACCGGCACCGCGCTCGGTTCAGATTGCTGGCTATGATCCATTAATGATGGCTGAAGCCGCGCGCTTTAATGTTCAGCAGGGCGCCGAAATTATTGATATCAATATGGGCTGTCCGGCCAAAAAAGTGCTGAAAAAAGCCGCCGGTTCGGCACTGCTGCAACACCCAGATTTGGTGCAGGATATTCTTCGGGCGGTGGTCGACAGTGTCGATGTGCCAGTGACCTTAAAAATCCGCACCGGCTGGGATCGACAAAACCGCAACGCGGTGACCATTGCCAAGATTGCTGAAGATGCAGGCATTTCCGCGCTGGCGATTCACGGCCGCACCCGCGCCTGTCGCTTTGTCAAAGAAGTGGAATACGACACCATCGCCAATGTGGTCGAGGCACTCTCTATTCCCGTTATTGCCAACGGCGATATCACCACCCCGGAAAAAGCCCTTAGTGTTTTAGAACACACCGGCGCCGCGGCAGTGATGATTGGCCGGGGCGCTCAGGGCAACCCCTGGATCTTTGATCAGATAAACCATTTCCTCGAACATGGCGAAGCGGCAGCCAAGCCCTCCACCGAAGAAATTGGCCTAGTGGTCTGTCGCCACCTGTTAGCCCTGCATGAATTTTACGGCGCCTATGGCGGCGTTAAAATTGCCCGCAAGCATATCGGCTGGTACTTCAGTGTGCTGCCAGGCGGGAAGGAATTCGCCCGCCATTTTAACAAAATAGAAGATCATCTTGAGCAGCAACAGCTATTGCAACAGTTCTTTCAGCAACCTCATATTTTTCAGGAATTAGCAGCATGAAGTACGCACAGACCGGCACCGGCTCTCCCCCCGAGGACCCGACCAGCAAACAACAGTCTCTGCAACAGAGTGTTACTGAAGCCATGCAACGCTATTTCTCAGACCTCGACGGCCAGGCGACTCACGATCTCTATGGCATAGTGATGGCCGAGGTGGAACCCCCGCTGCTCAAAGCAGTAATGGCTTACACCAGACAAAATCAAAGCAGGGCCGCAGAAACTCTCGGCCTTAATCGCGGCACTCTGCGTAAAAAATTAAAACAATACGACCTTCTGTAATCTTCCTTGAGGACTCTATGAGCGACCTGAAAAAAGTTTCACGCGCCTTAATCAGCGTTTCTGACAAAACCGGTATTGTCGACTTTGCCCGTGCACTCACCGCACAGGGTGTTGAAATACTCTCCACCGGCGGCACCTTTCGCCTACTTAGAGAGAACGATATAGCGGCAACTGAAGTATCGGATTACACCGGCTTTCCCGAAATGATGGACGGTCGTGTCAAGACACTGCACCCGAAAGTACACGGCGGTATTCTCGGACGTCGCGGAACCGACGACGAAGTGATGGCAGAGCACGGCATCAAGCCCATCGATATGGTTGTAGTTAATCTCTATCCCTTTGCCGCCACTGTTGCGGACCCCAACTGCACATTGCCCACCGCGATTGAGAATATTGATATCGGCGGCCCGACCATGGTTCGTTCGGCAGCCAAAAATCACAAAGACGTAGCCATAGTGGTTAACGCCGGTGACTATCAAGCAGTGATCGATGAGATGTCTGCCAATGACGGCCAGCTGGATTACAGCTCGCGCTATCAGCTGATGGTTAGAGCCTTTGAACATACAGCAGCTTACGACGGCATGATCGCCAACTACTTTGGTGCTCGTGATATCGACAACCAGGCACGCAATTTCTCTGACACTTTTAACCTGCAGTACTACAAGACTCAAGAGATGCGCTACGGTGAAAATCCTCACCAGAAAGCGGCGTTTTATGTTGAAGCCAATCCCACTGAAGCCAGTGTCGCCACCGCCAAGCAGTTGCAGGGTAAAGAATTATCCTTTAACAATATTGCCGATACCGACGCCGCTCTGGAATGTGTAAAGCAATTTGATCAACCGGCCTGCGTTATCGTCAAACATGCCAATCCCTGCGGTGTCGCCGTGGCTACGGATATTAATCTGGCCTATCAGCTGGCCTTTGCCACGGACCCTGAATCCTCTTTCGGCGGCATTATTGCTTTTAACCGTGAATTGGATGCAGCCACTGCTGCGGATATCTGCGAGAAGCAATTTGTTGAAGTGATTATTGCGCCCTCGGTATCTGCCGAAGCGGTTGCTGTGATCACCGCGAAGAAAAATGTTCGACTACTGGAATGCGGAACCTGGGGTACTGAGCGACCACAGGACTTTGACTACAAGCGTGTTAATGGCGGCCTGTTAATTCAGGATCGCGATAACGGCATGGTTGCAGAGAAAGATCTGAAAGTGGTCAGTGATCGCGTGCCGAGCAATGACGAAATGGCGGATATGATGTTTGCCTGGAAAGTTGCCAAGATGGTCAAATCTAACGCGATCATTTATGCCAAAGACAACCGTACCGTAGGTGTTGGCGCTGGCCAGATGAGTCGTATTAATTCCGCGCGTATCGCTGGCATTAAGGCTGAGCATGCAGGGCTTGAAGTGGCCGGTGCGGTGATGGCCTCAGATGCCTTCTTCCCCTTCCGCGACGGAATTGATAATGCAGCAGCTGCAGGTATTAGCTGTGTGATTCAGCCCGGTGGCTCGATGCGTGATGATGAGGTTGTTGCCGCAGCCAATGAACATGGCATGGCGATGGTCTTTACCGGCATGCGTCACTTTCGGCACTAGCAGGCTGGTTATTTTGTCTTCTGATGGCGTTAAAAATGTACTCAGTCGGTCGCTTATAAATATAAGCTTCCTCTCTGCGTGCATTTTTGCCTTGTTAGAAAACAAAATCCCTGCCCCTGCGAGCGCCTAAGAAATAACGATTTTTTTAATCTTTAGAGCATATCGTTCTTGGTCATTTTAAAGGCCGCCAGAGCTCTCTCTCGAGACTCTTTGATATCGATAATCGGCGCTGGATAGTCAGTGCCAATTTCCACTCCCGCTGTAGCAAGAATCTCCGCCGGTGCCAACCAGGGGGCATGGATATACTTGGCAGGCATGTCTTTTAGCTCGGGTACATGGCGACGAATATAGTCTCCCTGCTTATCAAACTTTTCACTCTGAGTGATGGGATTAAAAATCCGGAAAAACGGTGCAGCATCAGCACCGCAACCGGCGATCCACTGCCAGCTTGCGCTATTGGCCGCCAGATCCGCATCCACCAAACAGTCCCAAAACCAACGCTCGCCACTGTGCCAGTGAATCAGTAAATTCTTCACCATAAATGACCCCACCACCATGCGCACCCGGTTGTGCATATAGCCGGTGTCATAGAGCTCACGCATACCGGCATCCACTAAAGGATAGCCGGTTTTACCTTTTTGCCAGGCCTTCAGTTCAGCGTCGGTATTGGCAGCCCAAGGGAAAACATTAAACCGTTGCTGCAAATTGTCGGTGGGTAATTTGGGGAAATGGTAGAGCAGATAATAGGAGAACTCACGCCATCCCAACTCGCTTAAAAATGTATCCAGATTGCTTTCGTTATCGATTAAGGCTGCCGCATCATTGGCAGCATACCAGGCGGTATTCACCGACATCTGACCGAAGTGAAAATAGGGCGATAGGCGTGAGACGTTTTTCTTGTTGGGGAAGTTGCGGCCTTCGCGGTAATCCTGGATGCCATTAAAGACAAAGTCATCCAAGCGATCTCTGGCGCCATCTTCACTGATATCCCAATCACCGTGGAGCTTTTTATCCCAGCCGATAGTCGGCAATAGGGACAGGTCTTCGACAGCCAAACTGTTATCGGCCTTAACCAGATTCACAGTCGTGGGCGCAGGCAGCGGTTTTCTCGGCGCGACCTTTTGCAGACAGCCTCTGCGGTAATAGGGGGTGAACACCTTATAAGGGGTGCCATCTTTTTTCAGCACCTGCCAGGGCTCCCACAGCAGTGAGCCATTAAAACTCTGCACATCCAGTCCCGCCTCTTTCAGGCTGGCCTTAATGTTGGCATCGCGTTCGATGCTCCGCGGTTCGTAACAGCGATTCCAATAAACCGCTTTCGCCGACATTGCAGTACTGAGATCCGAGAGAATCGTCAGGGCATCGCCGGTGTAAATATTCAGCTTGCCGCCGAGACTTTTGTCCAGCGACTGCAACGCGTGGTGCAACCACCAGCGACTGGCACCACCCAGCGTCCAATCCTGCTCGCTGTTCTCGTCAAAGATAAACACAGGAATAACCGCGCCGGATTCACAGGCTGCGGCGAGTGCCGGATTGTCGGCAAGGCGAAGGTCCTGGCGAAACCAGTAGATGAGGGGCTGCATGATAGGAATGTCCTTTTATTTTTATTATCTAGGTACGGTTACTAACCGCAGAGTAGATCCTCTAATCGGGAATTAACTCAGGCCCCTATTACAGCATATTTAGCGGTTTACTCTGCTACAATCTGCGCCATTATTTTTTCACTTTGGATTTAGACAAATGAATGTACTGGTTATTGGCTCAGGTGGTCGCGAACAGGCTCTGGCATGGAAAGCCGCTCAGAGTAGCGATGTGGAAACTGTCTATGTGGCACCGGGCAATGCCGGCAGCGCCAGAGAAGCCAAGGTGGAAAATATCGCCCTGGGTATAGATGATTTTGCAGCACTGGCTGATTTCGCGGCCAGCAACAATGTCGGTCTGACGATTGTTGGTCCAGAGCAGCCACTGGTGGACGGTATTGTCGATTTCTTTAACCAGCGTCAGCTGCCAATATTCGGCCCATCAAAAGGCGCTGCGCAACTTGAGGGTTCCAAAGCCTTCACCAAAGATTTTTTGTTACGGCAAAATATTCCCACCGGCTATTATCAGAACTTTACCGATATAGACGAAGCCATGGCTTACTTGCAAAAAGTTGGCGCGCCAATTGTCATTAAGGCGGATGGCTTGGCCGCGGGTAAAGGTGTGATTGTCGCCATGACATTGGCCGAAGCGGAAGCAGCGGTAAAAGATATGCTGGCGGGCAATGCCTTTGGCGAAGCTGGCCATAGAGTGGTTATTGAAGAGTTTCTCGACGGTGAAGAGGCGAGCTTTATTGTTATGGTGGACGGTAAAAATGTTTTGCCCATGGCCACCAGCCAAGATCACAAACGCGCCAGCGATGGTGATCTTGGCCCCAATACCGGTGGCATGGGGGCTTACTCGCCAGCGCCAGTGGTTGACGATGTGATTTATCAGCGCATTATGGATGAAGTAATTTATCCAACAGTTCAAGGCATGGCCAACGAAGGCAATGATTACACCGGCTTCCTTTATGCCGGGCTGATGATCATGGCCGATGGCACGCCCAAGGTAATTGAATATAACTGTCGCTTTGGCGATCCCGAGACGCAGCCAATCTTGATGCGCTTAAAATCTGACCTGGTTAGCCACTGCCTTGCAGCGTTGGATGGCACCTTGGATTCAGAGCAGGCTAGCTGGGATCCACGTCCTGCGGTGGGTATTGTTTTGGCAGCTGGAGGCTATCCCGGCAGCTATACCAAAGGCGATGCCATCACCGGACTCGACAGTGAGAGTAGTGAGAGCGCCAAAGTATTTCACGCTGGCACTGCGATTAAGGACGGTCAGGTTGTCACTAATGGCGGCCGAGTGCTCTGCGCCACGGCACTGGGCAATACTGTTGCCGAAGCGCAGCAGGCAGCCTATCAGCTGGCGGCCACTGTAGATTTTAAGGGCGTTTACAAGCGTTCGGATATTGCTTGGCGCGCCATAGAGCGCGAGCAGCAGGGTTAACAGCACAATGACTCTGTGGCAGCAGTTTCTCAGCGTCGAGATTGAGTTCCATTCATTTGGTGGGCAACATTTCGGCGCGCTGACAGTCTTTGCACTCTGTATGCTGGCAACGGTCTGGTGCATCCGCAATTTTGACGAGCGGCAGAATCTGCTGTTTAGCCGACGTCTGTCGATCTTTTTGGTTATCACTGTGGTGATTTTTAGTGCCATCAAGATTTACTTCAATCGCTTTAATCTGCTGATCGACCTGCCCATATCTCTGTGTAATCTATTCGCCATATTGGCACCGCTGCTATTTTGGCGTCCCAACCAACGGCGCCTAGAAGTGATCTACTTTTTGGTCATGGCTGGCACCATGCAGGCCATGCTAACTCCGGATCTCTATGTGGGTTTTCCCAGCAATGAGTTCTTTAAGTACTGGATTGTCCATGGCGGTCTAATAGTGCTGGTGATACATAATATCTTTGCCTTCCAGATGTATCCGCGGCTCAAGGGAATTCTGATTACCTTTGGCTGGGTGAATATCTATTCCCTGGCACTTTATGGGCTTAATCTGCTGATGGATGCGAACTACTTTTACTTGGTACACAAGCCGGGCAATGCATCGATTCTGGATCTGTTTGGACCCTGGCCGCTGTATATTCTGGTGGCTGAAATGGTCGCCATGGTTTTCTTTGGGCTGTTTTACCTGCCGTTTATCTTTATCAAGAAGACTGATCAGCCAGCCAAGGCGTAAAAATAGACAAGCGCGATCAAAGTCACTACAGTTCTTGAGTGGTGTGGATCTAGCGTCAGCGAAACTATTATTATCTTGAGACCGATTATGTCCCAGTCAAAACCCAGACTCTCTGCATTTGATCAATTTATCGTTCAGGCGGATCAAGCCCTGCGCACCATTGCAGGCAGTGCTCCAACGCCACAGCGGGGTTCGCCAGCCAAAGATGCCACAGAGGGTGACCTGTCTGAGCAGCAACGCAAACATGCCGCGGGCTTGATGCGGGTTAATCATGCCGGTGAAGTCTGCGCTCAAGCGCTCTATCAAGGTCAGGCACTGACCGCCAAATTACCCGAAGTGGGTCAGCAAATGGAAGAGGCCGCGGCTGAAGAGATTGATCACTTGGCTTGGTGTGAAGAGCGAATTAATCAGCTCGACGGCAGAACTAGCCTGCTAAACCCAGTTTGGTATGCCGCGTCTTTTGGTCTTGGCGCAGCAGCCGGGTTGATCAGCGACAAGCTCAGTCTTGGATTTGTCGCTGCCACTGAAGAGCAGGTATGCAACCACCTGCAAGAGCATTTAGATCAGTTGCCTGAAGAGGATCACAAGAGCCGCGCGGTGATTGAGCAGATGCTGGTGGATGAAAAGCACCATGCCGAAAGCGCATTAGATGCCGGTGGCTATCCCTTTCCAAAACCGGTTAAAAAACTGATGACATTGGTTTCCGGCGCTATGACCGCGAGTAGCTATAGGCTCTAGTCAAACAGCCCTTAATCAAAAAGCATTGACTGGGGTTCGTGAGGATTCTCCATATCCCGCGCCAACTCGACAATCTTCTCCGACAACCAGCTGTGAATAGGCGAGCCCAGTGTGCGCTTATGCTGCAATAGCACCAGGGGAACCGTTCCCTCGTGGGGAAGATCATCTGGATAGGCCTTGGTGACAATCCGGTAGAGCTCCCGCTCCATACCCGAACCAAATTTTGCCGATACCATTAAGCAGTCCGATGCACAGATGGTTTCGATCGCTGTCATCAACTGATTGGTCACCATTGCCTTGGAACGGCTGCGGCCCTGCTCTCGCAGCGCGCGATCAAATCGCGCATCGGTGCGGGCGCTAACCCGCTTGGCAATCAGCAAATAATACTGCACATAGGGATACTGAAGAATCTCATCCAGGGTGATGCGACTCTGCTTGGCCAGCGGGTGACCTTCACGCATCCAGATCGAGGGACTAAAAATTGCCAAATGGCGGGCCGTCACCTCAGCACTGATATCTCTCTTTATATCGATGGCGAAATCCAACACCCCCGCAGACAACTCCCCCACCACAGAATCCGTCTCACTGGAGATCGACAGAATCACTCCTGGAGCATATTTGTTGAGCAGTGCGGTTAACTGAGACGCCAGGGAGATAGCAATAAATTCAGGGATGGCAATAGTGATCTCACCAGCATAGGTGGCCGGGTCAAACTCGCCGTCGGTGACCATATCGAGAATCCCGTCCAGCAGCATTGGCAATCGCAACTGTAATTCCTGAGCCTTGGGGGTGGGAATTAATATATTGCCAGTGCGGGTAAACAACGGGTCATCCAACTGCTGACGCAGGCGCTGCAACACTCGGCTCATGGCCGGCTGGGTAATAAACAGGCGCTGGGCGGCGCGGGTAACGCTTTTTTCTTCCAGCAGAGCCTGAAGAGCAACCAGTAAATTGAGGTCGAGGCGAGATAGTTTTTGCAAATTCATGGGTTATTCTCTAGTCATTACATTTTGGTATATAAATAATGCGAACAATGCATTTGGATTATGACATGGCTGTGCGTATATTGTCACACATAGGGCGGCTTGCCCATAAACACCCACGGAGATAGACCATGACACTCGTATACATACTGATCGGATTTACTGGATTAGCGGGTGCTGCAATTGCGAAAGATGACTTCGCGAACGTTAAAGCACCAAAACTCACTACTTCTGATAAGACGCTGACCCACTAAATCAGCGGCTTCGTACCAAACCCCTCTTAATCCTTGCTATAGGATTCTTTTATAGGGGCCCTACTTGGGCCCCTTTTTTTTATCTCGAAAAACCTCTTCCGGCCTATTCGCCAATCTCGACAGAAGTCGGGAAAATCCTAGGATACAGTCTATGAGCTCAGCTCATTACAAAATGGTATGACTAAGATGCAAACAATGCATTTGCAGTATAGGCTGTAGGTTTCTACTATACGCCTATTGAATTTGTACCCAGTTTAGAAGATTTGCTGATTAGCAGGTCTAACACCGTTTTACCCCTACCCCTTCCTTTGACAATTTCTCAGGATTTTTAGGAGCCTACCTTTAGGCTCCTTTTTTTTGCCTGGGATTTGGATCATCAGCGCTTTTGAGATAAATAGCGCTTTCGATAATCAGCCAGATCAGGCCTCTATCACCTCATAGCTATGGCTCATCTCAACGCCAGCAGCATCGAGCATAATCGACGCCGAACAATACTTCTCGGCTGACAGCTCCACGGCCCGCTTAACCTGTGCCTCTTTAAGGTGGGTTCCAGTAATCACGAACCGGAGATGGATCTTACTAAATACCGCTGGCACCGCATCAACTCGCTCCGCCTCGACCTCAGTGCGACAATCGGTCACCTGCTGGCGGCTCTTGGTCAGCATGCTCATCACATCAAATGATGCGCAGCCACCCAGTCCTAACAGCAGCATTTCCATTGGCCGAACACCCATATTGCGACCGCCCTGAGCTTCAGCACCATCCATCACCACAGCATGGCCACTGCCGGATTCCCCAAGAAACATTACGCCGTCTACCCACTTAATTGTCGCCTTCATAATCTGCCTCACTTTTAGAAGCATGGAGATTACCATAGGGCCAATGTAAATTTTACTCGTGCTAACCTTTTTTTGACTACTATTAGATTCAGGAGTCGCAGATATACAGTATATAAAGCGGCATGCGGTTAAACCTGTAAATGGAGAGACAAATTGGCGCCTGCACCCCTGACACCACATATTGAAAATGTGGAAGAGTTTTTATCCCACTGCCACAGACGCCGCTATCCGGCGAAAAGCACCATTATCTATGCCGGTGACCATGGAGATACCCTGTATTACATTATTAAGGGTTCGGTCACGGTGATGATTGAAGACGATAGCGACGGCAAAGAGATTATTCTCGCCTACCTCAACCCAGGTGATTTTTTTGGCGAAATGGGCCTCTTCGACCAGGAGCATCGCAGCGCCTGGATCCGCACTAAAACCGAATGTGAAGTGGGTGAAATTAGCTATGCGAAATTTATTGAGCTAAGCAATAAACATCCCGCATTTCTCTTCGCCATCAGCAAGCAGGTTGCTCAGCGTCTCAGAGACACCACCCGTAAAGT
>CAJQKW010000115.1 GCA_905478975.1 uncultured Pseudomonadales bacterium
TCTTGTCATACTCCTCAATCACCAGCGCCACTGAATCGAGCACCGAATAAAAGCTCGCATTGATATCAGAACTGTTAGTGGCAAAGGTAATATTGCCCGGCATAATCAGATTGATATTGTCGCCCACTCGCTCGACGCTAACACCGGTGCCGCGCAGTTGTTGACGCAGTTTTGCCTCTTGGGCATCCATGTAATAACCAATGCCACCACCAATTGCGGCGCCACCGCCCGCGGCAGCCAAAATACGCTTATTGCGCTTGCGGCTGTCTTCATCTTTATTGTCCAGATAGGCGACCACAGCGCCAACGCCGGCACCAATGCTGGCGCCAATAGCGGTTTTGGTGGTTTTTTGTTCGCCGGTATAGGGGTCAAAGGTGGTGCAGGATGGCAGTGTAATCAGAATTGCGAGAGAGAAAAGACTGGCTAGGGATGTTTTCATGGTTACTCCTTTAAGTATTCTGGGCGTCATTGCCCTGACTAAAAATTATTAACTTGTTTGATTATAGTGAACAGAAAAGTAACTGCGCCCAATAATCGTTAATCAATTTTCGCGGGTAATATTTTCACCGCGCCAGATAAATTCAATCGGCCATAACTTTTGCTTGGCTTTATCGAAATCCTGCCAGTGCTGGTCATAGCTCAGTCCGGTCTGGGGATGCAGAGCAGTAGCAGCAATCTCGGCAAGGGGCTGTAACACAAAGGCATTCTTGAGAATCTCATCCCGCGGTATCGACACCCCATCAATCACACCAATGCGATCATCCGCGGTCAAAATATCTATATCCAAACTCCGCGCGCCAAACTTTGGTGCACTCCGATCACGACCCTGAACGTCTTCAATCCCCTTGAGTATTTTCGACAGCTCGCCAATGGAGTGCTCCGAGTGAACACCCACAACCAAATTGTAAAAACTGTCACCCTCAAAACCCACCGCCTCACTCTCATAGACAGAGGAGACAATCAGTTCACCAAAGGTGTCGGCCAATGCATCCATCGCCGCCTCAATATTGCGCTGGGCTTCAACGTTGCTACCGAGACTAAGATAGATAAGTGCCACTAGGGCTTCACTCCTCTTTCAATTAGAATTCCCACATCCTGTGAGCCTCTCAGGGCACCGGGCTTGCTTACCCGCAACCGCAACCAGGGCACAGAAAACTCATTTCTAACAATTCCAGCCACTTCTTCGGCCATGCGCTCAACCAGCAAGAACTCGCTCTCTTCAATAAACTTAATCAAACGCTTAGCAATAGACTTATAGTTGAGAGCATATTGAATATCATCAGTTTCTGCCGCTTGACGAATATCATGGGCCATCTCTAAATCAAGACTAACAGTTTGCTTAACCTCGCGCTCCCAATCATAGATACCAATAATGGTTTCGATACGCAGGTCTCTTATATAAACAATATCCATCAAACAGCTTCCCCCAGCCCAGTCAATTTATCTAATGGCCATCGCGGCGTCGCCGCAATCACCAGTTCATTTTTTTCGCCAGCCAGTAAGCGCTGACAGCCCGCATAGGCAATCATTGCCCCATTATCGGTGCAAAACTCATGGCGTGCATAAAATACCTCAGCGCCCTCTTTAGCAAGACCTGCCTCGAGTTTTTCCCGCAATCTGGCGTTGGCGGATACGCCGCCGGCGATTACAAGGCGCTTCATGCCCGTCTGTTGCATGGCGCGGCGACATTTAATTACCAGCGTATCAACCACTGCTTCCTGAAATCCGGCACAGATATCGAGCATAGTCTGCTGGTCTGGCAACACATCATCGCCGCGATTTTTCTCAATCAGGTTGCGGGTGAAGGTTTTTAAACCGGAAAAGCTAAATTCGAGCCCCGGGCGGTCTGTCATCGGCCGCGGAAAACTAAACCGGTCAATATTGCCGCGATCGGCCATGGCCGCCAGACGCGGGCCACCGGGATAGTCCAGGTCGAGCAGCTTGGCGGTTTTATCAAAGGCTTCGCCAGCGGCATCGTCAATGGATTCGCCAAGCAGTTGATACTCACCAATCGCGGTCACTTCAACCAATTGGGTATGGCCGCCAGAAACCAATAGTGCAACAAAGGGGAAGGCCGGCGGGTTATCTTCCAGCATCGGCGCCAGCAGGTGCCCTTCCATATGATGCACACCTAATACGGGTATACCGAGGGTATAGCCCAGAGCAGTTGCTGCGGCGCCTCCCACCATTAAAGCACCCATCAGACCTGGGCCAGCGGTGTAGGCAATACCGTCGAGATCAGCTGTAGTGACGTCAGCTGAGGCTAAAACCTGCTCTAGCATGGGCAATATCTTGCGCACATGATCACGAGAGGCCAGCTCTGGCACTACGCCGCCATACTCCGCATGGAGCTTTACCTGGGAATAAAGATTGTGCGCCAATAGCCCGCGCTCACTGTCATAGACAGCAACGCCGGTTTCATCGCAGGAGGTTTCCACACCGAGAACAAGCATTTATAGGGGCCTTGCAGCATTGTTTTAAAGTAGCGCCAACGCTAGACAAATCGTCGACTGAGGGCGTAACTGTAAACCCTCTGCAGGGCTGTGTGAACCTGTAGTTTGCAGTCTCGCCAGTAGCGTTAAAAAGGCGCCAAAAAACTTTGCATCAAAACAGGGAAGTGTATAGACTACGCGCCCTTAAAGGGTCACTAACAAAGACGGTTAGCGACAGATCACTGTACACAAGTGTTTACCACAGGATTATATATAGATGCCAAGCGTTCGACTTAAAGAAAACGAGCCCTTTGACGTAGCATTACGTCGTTTCAAACGTTCATGCGAAAAAGCCGGTATTTTGGCTAAAGTTCGCAGCTGCGAGTTCTACGAGAAGCCTACGTGGGAACGCAAGCGTAAAGCAGCAGCAGCTGTAAAGCGCAACCAGAAAAAAGTATCTCGCGAATCACGCAAGTTTACTCGACTCTATTAAGCACCGCTCTATAACCCAGAGCAGTAACATAGAGAGTCAATGCAGAGAGCGCCCAACCGGCGCTTTTTGTGTTTCTGGAATTCAGTAATATCATCCTCAGGAGAATTCATATGTCCATGAAAACGACGCTTAAAGATGCCATGAAAGAGGCTATGCGAGCCAAAGACAAGTCCCGCCTAAGTGCTATCCGTCTGGTCCAAGCTGAGATCAAACGCGTAGAAGTTGACGAGCGCATTGATATAGATGACGCGCGGGTACTGGCCATTCTCGACAAAATGGTTAAACAGCGTCGCGACTCTATCACCCAGTACGAAGCCGCCGGCCGTCAAGAATTGGCGGATATCGAAATCGCCGAAATCAATGTGATCCAAGATTTTCTGCCCACCGCCCTCACCGACGCTGAAATTGCCGAACTGGTACAGAGCGCGATCAGTCAGACCGGCGCTGCCTCAATGGCCGATATGGGCAAGGTAATGGGCATACTGCGCCCACAGGTTCAGGGACGTGCCGATACCGGTGCGGTCAGCGGTTTGGTTAAAGCTGCACTAAACAGTTAAATAGCTAAGTAGCTAAGTAG
>CAJQKW010000116.1 GCA_905478975.1 uncultured Pseudomonadales bacterium
AAAGGCTCCCTCGGGAGCCTTTTTTTATGCCTTTCCAAAACGCTAATCCACCAACCGCATCGATAAATCCACCGCCCGAATATGCTTAGTAATACTTCCTGATGAAATAAAGTCCACAGCCCCATGGCTATAGGCCCTAATTTTTTCTTCGGTAATATCCCCCGATACTTCAATTTTCGTCTCACCCAAATCTAAGGACGACAGTGCGTCTATATCAGCCGGTGAAAAATTATCCAGCATCACCACATCGGCTTTGGCGGCCAGTGCCTGATGCAGCTCATCCAGTGTCTCCACTTCAACTTCCACCAGCTTATCCGCAGCGATCTCACGGGCTTTGGCAATGGCCTTACCGATTCCACCGCAGGCGGCTATATGGTTCTCTTTAATCAAAAACGCGTCATAGAGACCAATGCGATGATTTTGGCAGCCACCCACGGCTGCGGCATACTTTTGCGCCAGGCGCAGACCGGGAAGGGTTTTGCGGGTGTCGAGTATTTTAATCTGACTGTTCGCACTGCTTAAACTGATATCAGCGTATTGCCGGGCCGTGGTGGCGGTGGCCGACAGGGTCTGCAAAAAATTCAGTGCGGCGCGCTCGCCGGTGAGCAGCACTCGGGTATTGCCGCGCAGGGTAAAGAGCTTTTGGTTGGGGCTGACGCTATCGCCTTCGTTGATATGCCATTCAACTTGGGTGCTGGCGTTTGGCTCTGCTGAGTTGAGATCCAACTGGCGAAATACCTCATCCACCCAGGGGCGTCCGCAGATCACTGCCTGATCACGGCAGATCACTACTGCGGTGGCGCGCTGTTGCGAGGGAATAAGTTGGGCGGTGATATCGCCGCTGCCAACGTCTTCTTCGAGTGCCCGGGCGACGCAGCGGGAAATGTCATGGTTGAGGTCGTCCCTGAGCTCAGGGCTCAGGTCATTGACTGCTTGGGTGGGGTTTTCGATATGGGTCATTAAGGTCTCGAGAGTCGGTTTTAAGTCGTTACAATCTGTGTCTGCAAGCCTTGAATTGGCGGGCTTAATAGGGCGCCGCGAGATTATAGCAGTATTGATAAGTCGGTGATTTGTTGGGGGTATAATTGATCATTGGATTTTTTTATGTGATCTGGTTCAATATAAACCATACTTGAACGATTAATCAGACCGCCGACATTTATTAGTCGGCTATCGCATCCGAGCATCGCAAAAGTACCTCGCCATGGGGTTGGCTACTATAAATGAGTAATGGATCGCGTCACGCACAGCAACAGCTTATCCAGTCGTTGAGGCAGCACTGCCAGCAACATCTTGCTGATGCCTTCGATAAATTCCAACCACTCTGCACCACCAAACTCGCTGCTCTGGCGTCCAATGCCGAAAGCAACCGCTTGCAAGCTCTCTATTTTGATACTCAGCGTCTGTTGCGATTGCAGGGCGCGGAGATTGAACTGCGCGTCATCGATAGTGCTGTGGAGTCTCTGTCTTTGGTTGATGGTTCATCAAGCTCTTTATCAAGAACGGCACCAGCAAAAGTCCAGAGGAATAAATCTGCGTCGCTTCCGGCGCGGTCAAAGCGCAGTGCCGGAGACAGCCTTAAGTTGCTGGAGCATGAAGATCTTGAAGTGATGATTGCCCTGGATAACTGCTCTAGCCGGGTGCGCGAGGAGTTGGGTGCCGAGTTCTATGAGCTCGAGGGGCGCTTTAAAGCGCTGTTTAAAAACCCTAATGGGGATCGCAGCAATAGTGATGGCCTGCCGAGCCCGCTGCCCCTGTCCCCGGATTCGTTGCTTGAGGCATTTGTCGAGTCTCTCGATGATGACATGATCGCCCTTGAGGTACAGCTGGAGCTGGTCAAAATCTTTGCTGAGGTCTGCTTTGACCGCTCCTATGGCGAGTTGCTTAATCTGGTGATTGATGAACTTGCCGAGGCCGGTTTTGAATTACTTGAAGGCTCTGAGGCGAATCCTAGTCCGCGCAAGGCGCGGGCTAAGTCGAGCACTAAATCAACAGCCGAATCAACAGCCCAAACAACAGATCCTATTAAAGCCGAGCCTGTGGTCAGTGAACTTGCTAGTTCGCCCCCCATAGACCAAGTTATCAGTCCAGCTCCGATAGAGTCAGCTGGCGATCAGGCTGGCGTGGAAGAAGAGCAGGCCGCTTACGCCGATGAGTCACTAACCACGGCCAATAGTCGTGTTCAAACTGAACTGTTGGCCAAGATCAGTTCGATGTTAGAAAACGCCGATCAGGAACTACAGTTTGAGACGGCGATTGGTGATTCAGAGTTTGGGAGCGGAGAGCTAGGGAATAGAGAACTAGGGACTAGAGAGCCTGGAGAAAAGTCCACTGCAACAAATAAAACCACAGGGCGCCCCGGCGCAACTCGTCGGCCCTGCATGGATAAGCCCCAGCTCTTTGCCGAGATCAATAAGCATGTTAATCATCTGGTTAGCCACCGCAGCGAGTTGGCCAGCAATGGACAGATTACTCGGGATTTGGCTGCGGCCATTAAGCAGTTGGGTCGGGGTGGGGCGGGTCAAGAGTCTGGGGAGGGCAGCCGCCTGCACCGCAACGATGCCAGTGTCTTTCAGGTGGTGGAAAATACCTTTGCCAGTTTTGGCGAATCCATGGTGGTGGCGCCGGAAGTGCGTCAGGTGATCAATCGCTGTGAGATTCCAATGCTGAAATTGGCGCTAAAAAAACCGCTGCTATTTGAGCAGGAAAACCATCCCATCAGACGGCTGTTTAATGAGATGGCCAAATACGCCATCGGCCTAGAGCAGGGAGATTGCGAAGACAATAAAATTTATCAGCAGATGCTTAAGCTCTCTGAAACCATGAGTGCCGACTCCTTTGAAGAGCGCAATTTGCCGTTAATGCTCAGCGAGTTTATGAGTATTATCGATCGCGATAAGCGGGTGACCTCAATCTCAGAAAAGCGCGAAATTGAGCGGGTGGCCGTACGTGAGAAGGTCAACTGGGCGCGCACCCGAGTGGAAGAAGAGGTGGTCAAGCGCATGGTCGGCAAAAACCATGCTCAGGCGGTGATTGATTTTGTTCAGCGCAGCTGGTGTCTGGTATTGCATATGGCCCATCAGCAAAAGGGCGAGGTCAGCAGCGACTGGCAGGTGGCGCTTAAACTGCTGGATAACTTACTTTACTTGGCCAGTCGCCCGGCCAGTGAAAAAGACCTTAAGTATCGCCATGAATTAATTAAGCATCTGGATGTGCGGCTCGGGCATATCTCCACGGATATAACCCAGCGCAGCCTACAAATCGAAGAGCTCAGCGACGCCTTGGGCCTCAACCCAGCGCCCCAGCGTTCCGCCAAAATCACCGAGATTGCCCCGGCAGCAAAAAAGTGGGCGAATAAGCTAGTGAAAAAATACCGTTCCGGCAGCGAGGCTGAGGGGCATGTTGTAGATGAAGTAAAAAGCCGCTTGATGTCGGCTCTTAAAACCGAGCTGCCGGGTAAAAATATTGCCCAGGCAGTGCATGATGCCGAGGCCATAGATGGCGATGCCCAGCGCCGACTGGCGGGGATGAAAACCGGTTGCTGGATCGAGTTGGGGGGTGATATCAAAGCCCACAAGCGCGGCAAGCTGGCGGGAATCGTTGGGCCCTCGTGGAAGTATGTGTTTGTCGACAATCAGGGAAAATTAATCGCCGAGCGCGATAGAGCACGCTTGGCGGTAGATATTTTGAATGGTACTGTCACTGTCTTAGATAATTCCTATCTATTTGATAAAGCCATTAAAGACGCAATCACCCAAATCAAAGAATTGCCCGTCGCGAGCTAGCAGATCGCCCCTTATGCAGATAGAAAACGGTTGGCTTAGTTGCGCCACTCAGATGCCTTCGCCGAATACTGATCAGCGTCCTCAGGTTGCCGATATCAGTCTCTTGGTGATTCACAATATTAGCTTGCCGCCGAATCAGTTTGGCGGCGGCCATATTGGCGAGTTCTTTAGCAACCGCCTGGATCCCGAGGCGGATGACTATTTTGCCGAGATCTGTCACCTCAAAGTCTCCTCCCATCTACTGATTGATCGTCAGGGTCAGATCACCCAGTTCGCCGGTTTTAATCAACGCGCCTGGCATGCAGGGGTGTCGCAGTTTGAGGGCCGTAATGGCTGCAATGACTTTTCCATTGGCATTGAAATGGAAGGGGCGGACCACATTCCCTACACTGAGGTTCAGTATCAGGTGCTGTCCAAGGTCAGTGTGGCGCTTCTGGAAGCCTATCCATTACTCACCACAGATCGTATCGTTGGCCACAGTGATATTGCTCCGGGACGCAAAACCGACCCGGGGCAAGCGTTTCAATGGGGCCACTACAAAAAGCTGCTCGGCTAAATGCCGGGACCAACACCACAGAGGTAGAGCGTGCATTTCTTAATTATTTTAATCGCCATTGCAGTACTGGAAAGCAATGGTCAGTTGGCCTTTATTCAGCGTGATCTGTGGGTGCAGAAGTGGCACCGGGCTCTGGCTAAGCTGCCAGCTCTGAGAAACAGTGGGCTGCTAAAGGTAGCGGTCTATGTACTGGTTCCAGTGATCGCCTTACAGCTGGTGCTCGAGTATCTCGGCAGCGGGGACAATGGCATATTGGTGTTTTTACTTGAGCTAGGGGTCTTGCTCTACTGCTTGGGTCGCGGCGATCTCAGTGCCCAGATTGCCGTGCTGGAGTCGGATATTCAGCGCAGTGACTTGCAGGCCGCGTTTCACGATGCGGCAGTGTTTAATATGGGTCATCGCGCGGTTTCAGCGGACAGTGCTGAGGGACTGTTTCGCGAACTAGCCGCAACATTGCCTTACAGATTATTTGAGCGCAGCTTTGTGGTGGTGTTCTGGTTCTTTTTTCTCGGCGCGCCTCTGGCCTTGGCCTATCGTTTGTTGGCGCTCCATGGCGATATGCAGCTTGAGGCAGCTGAGGTTCTGCTAGATGAGGAGCAGACTGGTGACGAGGATATTGCCGAAGTACTGGAAGCCGCAGTTCCAAACCCAGCCAATAAATTGCTCTGGTACCTCGAGTGGATCCCGGTTCGGTTTCTCGCCCTGACTCTAGGTTTGATGGGGGACTTTTCCCAGGCTATCACGCCCTTAAAAGAATTAGTCTTTTGTCCAAAAACCTCTACCGCCGATGTCTTGCGTCTCTGTGTGTTGGGTGCCCTTAACCGTCAGTCTTCAGAGGTGTCTGAAGATGGTGACGTTGTATCTAATGACACTGCCGCACTAGCGCAGGTTGGGGAAATTGTCGCGCTGTTTAGGCGCTCCATGACCGGCTGGCTGGTAGCGATTGCGTTGCTTGTGTTGACGAGTTAGACGAGCACTTAGCAGGCTAGTTAGGCTTTTTCTTGACTGTTCCAAGGTGCTACTTTAAACAGCAGCAGCATGCCGGGAATCGCCAGCGCGGTGCACAGATAAAAGAAGTTTTCCCAGCCCACGCCCTCAACAATAATCCCGGTGAATGAACTGGCTACGGTGCGCGGCACCGCGGTCAGGGCGGTAAACAGCGCTAACTGAGTGGCGGCGAACGCCGGATGAGTGGAGCGCGCCATAAAGGCGACAAAGGCGGCAGTGCCAAGACCGACGCCGAGATATTCAAAACTAATCACCAGCCCTAATAACCAGAGCCCTTCACCCACTCGTGCCAGCACCGCAAAGCCGAGAATCGAAATAATCTGCACCAGACCAAATAACCAGAGAGCGCGATTAATGCCGATCTTAAGCATCAGGATGCCGCCGATAATGCCGCCGACTATCATTGGCCACAGCGCTGCATGTTTGGCGATCAGACCGATCTCAGTCTTGGTAAAGCCCATATCCAGATAAAACGGTGTCGCCAGTGCCGTGGCCATGCTGTCGCCGAGTTTGTAGAGCAGCATAAAGGCCAAAATTAGACAGGCCTGTTGCACACCTTGGCGAGAAAAGAATTCTTTAAAGGGATCGACAATGGCTTGGTTGAGTGTGGTGGGGTGACGGGCTTCGGACTTGGGTTCGGTGATACTTAGTGTCATCACAATACCGACCAACATAAACGCCGCGGTAACCATAAACACAGATTGCCAAGGCAGGCTGTCGGCCAATATCAGCGACAGTGAGCCGGGGACTAGTCCGGCAATTCGGTAGGCGTTTACATGGATCGAGTTGCCCAGCCCCAACTCTTGATCCGGCAGTATCTGGCGACGATAGGCGTCGAGCACGATATCTTGGGTGGCGCTTAAAAAAGCGATCAGCAGGCACAGCCAGGCGATGCTCCAGATCTCGGTATTGGGGTTAAAAAAGCCCAGGGCGCCAATCGACAGTAATAAACCGATCTGAGTGGCCAGCATCCAGCCGCGGCGTAAGCCAGCAAAACCAAATTGACTGAAACCGGGAATGGCTAAACGATAGCGATCCAGCAGCGGCGACCAGAAAAATTTCCAAGTGTAGGGCAGGCCGATCAAGGCAAAGAAGCCGATCTCTTTGAGACCCACGCCCTCAGAGCGCAGCCAGGCCGGTACTAGTGAGATCAGTAAATACAGCGGCATGCCCGAGGCAAAGCCGGTAAAGATACAGATCAACATGCGGCGATTTAGCAGCGCCTGCTTGATGCTGGTTGAGTTCATTCAAAGCCTTATTGTGGTTTTCTTCGCCGCGGCTTAGGGCTGCCAGCGATACTGTTTGAGACTGATGCGGCCGTTATTAAACACAACCCCTTCTTCTTGCAATAGAGCCCGTTGCCGCAGACCGGATTCAGTCTCTGGCCCGAGACTGATTTTGCCTGCGGCATTGATCACCCGGTGCCATGGCAATGTAGTTTCAGCGGGCAGGTTGCGCAATATATGGCCTATCAAGCGCGCTGCTCGGGGCAGTCCCGCCAGGTCGGCCAGCTGGCCATAGGTCACGACTCTACCTGTGGGAACCTCGGCCAGTGCAATATAGACTCTCTGTTCGCGGCTCGGCTCTTGGTTATGTTCTCGATTCTCTTCCGTTGCAGAGCCCTCAGCAAGGTGATTATTTTTCATGGCCCAAGATTACGCTATTCGATGCCCTGTTGAAATAGTGGAAACTACCCCAATGTACCTATTACCCCGGCCGAACTGGGCGGGCGAAAATGAGATAACGACTGTGCGCTACCTATTTTTGATATTTGTGATTACGCCGGTGCTGGAGATGTGGCTGCTGATAAACGTCGGCGCCCAGATTGGCGCACTGCCCACTATAGGCCTGGTATTGCTCACCGCCTTTGTTGGCGTAAACCTGCTGCGCCATCAGGGTTTCGACACATTGTGGCGCGGCCAGCGCAAGTTTGCCGAGGGCCAGCTGCCGGCCCAAGAAATCGCTGAGGGCATTATTCTCGCGGTATCCGGCGCCCTGTTGCTGACCCCGGGCTTTGTCACCGATGCCATTGGCTTTGCCGGATTGATTCCCATGGTGCGGGGCGCAATGGCGCGTCTGGTGCTGAGTCGCATGGTGGTTAGTGGTGTGGCTATGGGTTCATCAACTACCGGTTTTACCGCTCGCCGTGGCAGAGTCGATCATTCGGCCAAGGCCGGTTCAAATAAGTCCGATGACATTATCGAAGGTGAGTCATGGGACGAAAAGTAACTTAAGGAAAGTTAAAGACGGAAATGAACAAGGAGGTTTGCCCAACAGGAAGAGACAAAAATTTTGCCCTGATCCCTTGAAAAAGAAATCAGGCGCCACCATATGATGTGCAACTGGGGGGATTCCCCAAGCACTTATTAACTTTTGACCACTGTAGATAGATAAATTGGAGAGACAAAGTATGAAAATTCGTCCATTACACGACCGAGTGATCGTTCGTCGCGAGGAAGAAGAAGCAACATCCGCCGGCGGTATCCTGCTGCCAGGTTCTGCTCAAGAAAAGCCAAACCAAGGCGAAGTCATTGCTGTCGGTAGTGGCCGTGTATTGGATAACGGCGATGTGCGCGCAGTTGATGTGAAAGTGGGTGATAAGGTTGTGTTTGGCAAGTATGCCGGACAGGACACCATTGAGGTTGACGGTGAAGAGCTGATTATTCTCAGCGAAACCGATATCAAAGCCGTTGTTGAAGCTTAAGAGCTGGTAATAGATAGCTCGTAATAAAGAGCTCTTTACAGAATTTTTGTTAAAACCCGATTTATGAAAGGAATTAAATATGTCAGCTAAAGAAGTGAAGTTTGGCAGCAGTGCTCGCCAAGGTATGTTGGACGGTGTAAACATCCTCGCCAACGCAGTAAAAGTAACTCTCGGTCCCAAAGGTCGCAATGTAGTATTAGACAAGTCATTTGGTGCCCCCACCGTGACTAAAGACGGCGTTTCTGTAGCCAAAGAAATTGAGCTTGCAGACAAGTTCGAAAATATGGGCGCGCAGATGGTTAAAGAAGTGGCTTCTAAAGCCTCTGACGAAGCCGGTGACGGCACTACCACTGCAACTGTTTTGGCTCAGGCGATTATTATCGAAGGCCTCAAGTCAGTCGCTGCCGGTATGAACCCAATGGACCTTAAGCGTGGTATCGACAAAGCGGTCATTGTTGCTGTTGCTGAAATCGCCGCACTGGCCAAGCCTTGCTCTGAGTCTAAAGAAGTGGCTCAGGTGGGTACTATCTCTGCCAACAGCGATGCGCACATCGGTGACATCATTGCTGAAGCCATGGATAAAGTCGGCAAAGAAGGCGTGATCACTGTTGAAGAAGGCACTGGTCTGGAAAATGAGCTGGATATTGTTGAAGGTATGCAGTTCGATCGCGGTTACCTCTCTCCTTACTTTATCAACAACCAAGAGAATATGAGCGCTGAGCAAGAGAGCCCATTTATCCTGTTAGTTGATAAGAAGATCTCCAATATTCGCGAACTGCTGCCACTGCTGGAAAATGTTGCTAAAGCTGGCAAGCCGTTAATGATTATTGCTGAAGACGTTGAAGGGGAAGCCCTGGCCACTCTGGTTGTTAACAACCTGCGCGGCATTGTTAAGGTTTCTGCCTGTAAAGCACCTGGCTTCGGCGATCGTCGCAAGGCAATGCTTGAAGATATCGCCACATTGACTGGCGGTACCGTGATCTCTGAAGAAGTGGGTCTGGATCTTGAGACGGCTACCCTTGATCACCTGGGTACCGCTAAGCGCATCACCATGACCAAAGAAGCCACAACTATTGTTGATGGCGCTGGCGATGCCGCCACTATCGGTGCTCGCGTTAAGCAGATCCGTGCACAGATCGAAGACACCAGCTCAGACTACGACCGTGAGAAGCTTCAGGAACGCGTAGCCAAGTTGGCTGGCGGTGTTGCAGTGATCAAGGTTGGTGCAGCCACTGAAATGGAAATGAAAGAGAAGAAAGCCCGCGTTGAAGACGCCCTGCACGCAACTCGTGCTGCGGTTGAAGAAGGTGTGGTACCTGGCGGCGGTGTTGCTCTGGTCCGTGTACTGCAGAAGATCGCAGACACTGTTGGCGACAACAACGATCAAACTGTGGGTGTGGGCATTGCCCTGCGCGCCATGGAAGCGCCACTGCGTCAGATCGTAGAAAACGCTGGCGGCGAAGGTTCTGTAGTCGTCGACAAAGTTAAGTCAGGCGAAGGTAACTACGGTTACAACGCGGCGACTGGCGAATACGGCGATATGATTGCCATGGGTATCCTCGATCCAGCTAAGGTTGCACGTACTGCATTGCAGGCCGCTGCTTCTATCGCTGGACTGATGATCACCACTGAAGCCATGGTTGCTGATGCTCCTAGCGAAGCACCTGCTGGCGGCGGTATGCCAGATATGGGTGGCATGGGCGGAATGGGTGGCATGGGCGGCATGATGTAATCAGGCCTCCCGACCTGTTTTTTAGAGTCTGTTACAACCTATGTTGTAAAGGGCGCTGTAAAGCTTAAAGAAGAGCCCCGCAGATTGTTGCGGGGCTTTTTTTTGCCTGTATTTTTTTGTTCAAAGCAAATAAGCGTCAAAAACTCACCATTGCCGGTCAAAGGTGATTGCTATTTAGGCGCTCTTCCCCAACAATTGACACCAAGAAAAATCGCCGTCCGCGAGGGCGCAAAACGTTAAACATATTATAAAAGGAGTCTGTTATGACCGGTGAATTAATTGAATTTCTAGTCCGTTGGGGCCACGTGCTTTTCGGAATCGTTTGGATAGGTATGCTGTACTACTTCAACTTTGTACAGGGCGGCTACTTCAAAGAAGCTTCTCCAGAAGCTCTGGCTGATGCCAAAGCCAAGTTGGCACCCAGTGCTTTATGGTGGTTCCGTTGGGGCGCTATGTTTACATTTATTACCGGTCTCTACCTGCTGCACATTGCCACTGGCAACGGTCAGCTGAACAACTACATTATTGTTGGTGCCCTGATGGGTACTCTGATGTTTATCAATGTCTGGGCAGTGATCTGGCCAGCACAGAAGATTGCATTGGGTCTGGTTGAGGGCGGCGACAAAGCTGCTGCAGGCGCCAAGGCACTGTTGGCCTCACGTACAAATGTCCTGTTCTCTGCCCCTATGTTGCTGGGCATGCTTGCCGGTCCTCACTATGTGGGTCAAGGCTACGGCACAGCAGTTGGCGGCACTGGCCTGACGGTTATGCTGGTTGTTGTTGCACTGCTCGAAGTCAACGCACTGGTTGGCAAGCAGGGTCCAATGACTACAGTCAAAGGTGTGATTCACTCAAGCCTGGGTCTGACTGCGGTAATGGTTCTGGTGCTTAACCTGCTGTAAAACACTAAACTAAGCGTTCCACAAAAAAGCCGACTCTATGTCGGCTTTTTTGTGCCTGTTGAATTTAGGCTTATGATTAGGCAAAGGCAAAGGCTTAGCTAGTAAGGATAAATAACCCCATTGTGCGGATGTAGGCGGAAATTAATTTGCGTATAATGCTGCAATCTTTCAGGTCTCTCTAAACAGGATTTTAAAATGACTGCGGATAAACCCCGAATCAACCCGATTGTTGCCGAACGAGACGATATGATTGGCCGCTCATCGACGTCCACATCCTCCCTCAAAAACGGTTCTTCAGGGGGCGATGGCAAACGACCTGGGGGTGGTTCGTCAAACGGTTCATCCAAGGGATCCGGCGGCAGCAATATCCTGGTATTAATTGTTCTGCTGGGCCTGATTGGCGCAGCGGCCTTTGGCTGGGTGCAATTTTCGGCGCTGTCGAATAATCACAGCGACTTGCAGCAGCGTTTCGAAGCACTTGAATCACGCCTCAGTAGCACTGATGAATCGGTTACCCAGTCCGGCGCCGCTATGCAGCTCAAAATCAGCAAGCAGGCCGATGAACTGAAAAAGCACTGGAGTGAAATCCGCAAGCTCTGGGGTATCACCAACGATATCAATAAAGCCAAAATTGAAGGCAATAAGAAAGATATCGCCTTTTTGGCCAGCAAGCGCACAGCCATTGAAAAGTCGGTTGCTGAACTCAGTGCTCGAGTGGATAAAGAAAATCGCAGTCTGACCAATCTCAGTGGCAACTATCTCGCTATTACAGCCGATATAGACGGGGTTAACTCCAGGGTTCGCGCCCTGTCTGACAAGCTCGCCGCCCTGCGCTCAACACTGACCAGTCTCGATCGACAGCTCAAGGCCAATGCTGAGGGCATCGAATCCATGGACGCCTTCCGCCGCCAGACCAATCAGAAAATTTATGCACTGGAAAACCGCTCCTCTGGTCCAGCTCCAGGGCCAAGTAATGTGACTCCCCCCAGCCAATAAATAACAGGGATTAAAATCAGCATGACTATTATTCGCCAGCAAGACCTTATCGACAGCGTCGCCGACGCGCTGCAATATATTTCCTACTATCATCCGGTGGATTTTATTCAGGCGGTAAAACAGGCCTATGACCGCGAAGAGTCCAAGGCAGCGAAAGACGCCATGGCTCAGATTCTGGTCAACTCGCGCATGTGTGCCATGGGTCACCGGCCAATCTGCCAGGACACCGGTATTGTCACAGTGTTTGTCCGTGTCGGCATGAACGTGCAGTGGCAGGGGGATATGAGCCTCACCGATATGATCAATCAGGGTGTGCGTCAAGCCTACACTCACCCAGACAATGTGCTGCGTGCCTCGATTCTCAGCGATCCCGATGGCGAGCGCAAAAATACCGGGGACAACACTCCAGCAGTGATTCACTACGACATAGTGCCGGGGGATAAGGTCTCAATCGACGTTGCAGCCAAAGGCGGTGGCTCCGAAGCGAAATCTAAATTTGCCATGCTCAATCCCTCAGATTCTGTGGTCGATTGGGTATTGAAGATGGTTCCCACTATGGGAGCTGGCTGGTGTCCACCGGGCATGCTCGGCATAGGTATTGGCGGCACCGCTGAAAAAGCCATGTTGATGGCCAAAGAATCCCTGCTTGAGCATATCGATATCTCCGAGCTTCAGGCTCGAGGTGCCAGCAATCGCAACGAAGAGCTGCGTCTTGAATTGTTCGACAAAGTCAACGCCCTAGGCATAGGTGCGCAGGGTCTTGGCGGGCTTACCACAGTGCTGGATATTAAGATCAAAGACTATCCCTCTCATGCCGCCAACAAAGCCGTAGCTATTATTCCCAACTGTGCCGCCACCCGTCATCTGCACTTTGATCTGGATGGCAGTGGCCCAGCGCAGTTGGAGCCGCCGAATTTGGAAGACTGGCCCGAGATTACCTGGGAAGCTGACGAATCAGTGCGTCGAGTTAACCTAAATACGGTGACCCAAGAGGATATTGCCACCTGGAGCCCCGGAGACACCTTGTTGCTTTCGGGTAAAATGTTGACCGGACGCGATGCGGCGCATAAAAAAATGACCGACATTCTCGCCACTGGCGAAAAGTTGCCGGTAGACCTAACCGATCGCTTTATCTACTACGTGGGTCCAGTTGACCCGGTTCGTGAAGAAGCCGTTGGCCCTGCTGGACCCACTACAGCCACACGCATGGATAAGTTTACCCGCACCATGCTCGAGGAAACTGGCCTGATGGGCATGATCGGTAAAGCTGAGCGCGGGCAGCTGGGTATAGATGCTATTCGCGACAATGAAGCAGTCTATCTGATTGCCGTGGGTGGCGCGGCCTATCTGGTGTCCAAGGCAATTACCCACGCCGAAGTTGTAGCCTTCCCGGAGTTGGGAATGGAAGCGATTTACGAGTTTGAAGTGAAGGATATGCCGGTCACTGTGGCGGTTGATACCAAGGGCGAATCAGTGCATCGCATAGGGCCGCAGCTATGGCAGGCAAAAATTGAGGAAAAAGCGCTCACTTTGGTTTAATCTTAAGTGAATAGATCGGCTGTTCGGCTGGGTTGGGGAAGGGCAGCAGTAAGTAGGAAGCAGCAGTAAGGCCTAAAGCAATATCAGCACAGGCTCCAGAAAGGAGTTATTCAACATAAAAGGGAAATAATATGAAATCTATAAATGTAATCTTGGGAGCAACGGCACTGGTTTTGGCAGGGGCGACAACCGCCGCCGATAACTGGTACCTGGGTGCAAATGCAGGCTACTACGATCTCGATGGTGAACGCGCCATTAGTGAAGACCACAACACAGTCACCGCCGGTGTTCAGGTGGGTAAATACCTCTCTGATAATTTGGCCATAGAATTGGGTTATGGCGCCAATGTCGGACATGATGATGTCGACGTACTGTCACTCAACGCCATGCTCTGGCTGAGCAATAGCGATGCCACCAACTGGCGTCCCTATGTCTTGTTTGGTGCTAATCAGTACGACTTTCAGGACAGTTCTAATCTCGCCCTTGACCATGACGATCGCTCCACTCAGTTAATGGTGGGTGTTGGCATGGGTACAGAGTTTAGTCACGGCCTCGAGTTTCGGGCTGATGTGCGCGGCATGGCGGGTCACGATGAAGATGGCGAAGATATGGGCCTGCAGTTCTCGCTGAATAAAGTGTTTGGCAGCAAGTCAGTCGCGCCAGCGCCGGTAGTAGCACCTGTTGCTGCGCCGGTTGTCGCTGAAACTGAGCCAGAAGTGGAGCAAGAAGTTCGCACTATCACCGTGCGACTGAATGTTGAATTTGAATTTAACAAAGACACCGTGTTGGCGATTTATGGCGATCAATTGGATGCCATTGCCGCCGCCATGAAAGCCCATGATGATATTGATCTGGTGCTTGAGGGTCACACCGACAGCCGCGGAGCCGACCAATACAATATGAGTCTGTCTGACCGTCGTGCTGCAGCGGTTAAGGCCAAGCTGGTTGAAGACTATGGCATACCTGCGGAGCGCGTCAGTGCAGTGGGCTATGGTGAAACTCAGCCAGTGGCGAGCAACGAAACGGAAGAGGGCCGCGCACGCAATCGCCGTGTTGTCGGTGAGATGTCTTTTTCTGAAGTCTTTAACTTCTAAGTAGTTTAATTTGTCTGTAGTCCCTAAAACGGCGCTGTTATCAGCGCCGTTTTTTTATGCATAAAAAATCATTGTGATGGATAATGCAGCATGGCAAATCTGAGAGGATGAAAAATGGACAACACATTCTATTGGCACGACTACGAAACCTTTGGTATCAATCCGTCAATCGACAGACCCAGTCAGTTTGCCGGTCTGCGCACTGACTTTGACTTAAACCCCATTGGTGAACCGCTGGTTATCTACTGCCAGCCACAGCCGGATCTGCTGCCCGCGCCCCAGGCCTGCTTAGTCACCGGCATTACCCCTCAGCACGCGCTCAAGGAAGGTCTTGCCGAGCCTCAGTTTATCGATGCCATCCATCAGCAGATGTCACGGCCCAACACCTGTAGCGTCGGCTACAACAGCATTCGCTTTGACGATGAAGTGACCCGCTATACCCTTTATCGAAATTTCTATGACCCCTATCAGCGGGAGTGGAAAAACGGCAACTCGCGCTGGGATATTATCGATATGCTGCGCCTCTGCCGCGCCCTGCGCCCCGAGGGTATCGAATGGCCGGACCATGAGCCGGGCCGCCCCAGTTTTAAGTTGGAAGACCTGACTGCCGCCAATGGCCTGGCCCACGAAGCGGCCCATGATGCGCTCTCCGATGTCACCGCCACCATTGCCATGGCCAAGTTGGTCAAGCAAAAGCAGCCGCGACTATTTGATTACGCCCTGCAAAATCGCGGTAAAAAAGCGATCGCCGCGATGCTCGACCTCAAGGCGCGGAAACCGTTTTTCCATATCTCCGGCATGCTTGCCAAAGAGCATATGTATGGGGCGCTGATGATCCCCCTGGCCCAGCACCCGACCAATAGCAATGGCATTATCTGCTTTGATCTCTCCGCCGACCCCGAGACTCTGGTGAGCCTTAACGAACACCAGATTCGCGATCGCGTATTTACTGCCAGTAGTGATTTACCTGAAGGCACAGAGCGTATTCCCCTCAAGGTTATCCATATCAATAAGGCACCGGTAGTGACCACTCACAAGCTAGTGGATGCCGCCGCGGCCAAGCGTTTGGATATTGACCTTGAGCGCTGTGACCGCAACTGGCAGCGCCTTAATAGTCTGGACCTCAGTGAGAAGCTACAGCTGGTATTTCGCGATCAAAAATTCCCAGCCAAATCCGATGCCGAGCAACAGCTCTATGGCGGTTTTTTACCGAACCAGGATAAGAGCCTACTGGATGATGTGCGCCGCGCCACGGTGAGTGACTTTACCCAGCAACAATTCTATTTTGCCGATCAGCGCTACAACCAACTGCTGTTTAGCTATCGCGCCCGCTATTTCCCCGAATCCCTGACTGCCGAAGAGCAGCAGACCTGGCTCGAGAGCTGTCGCTGGCGTCTGACTGATGAGGCTTCCGGCTACCTAACCTTGCAGCAAAACCGCAAGACCTTGGATGAATTACTCGCCGACAGCAGCCTAAGCGATCACAAGCGCGGCGTGCTCCAGGCACTGGAGAGCTGGAGCCAATCGGTGGCAGAGCGCTTTGCTTTGTAGTGGGCTCTTTAGTGAGTTCTTTAGTGAGTTCTGTAGTTTGGCTGCCTAGCTTTAGTCGCCTAGTGAACTGCGTTTGTAATTGAGAAGCACCGGTAAACAGGCTAGAATCCGCCAACTAAATTGCCCCCAAGGTACCCTGTGAATTTTACCGGCGCGCACATACTTTCCATCGGCCAGTTTCAGCGGCAGGATGTTGAACAGATTTTCTCCGTAGCAGATCGAATGGAACCCTATGCCCTGCGCAAAAGGGTTACTCGCGTGCTTGAAGGCGCAATTCTCGGCAATATGTTTTTCGAAGCCAGCACCAGAACCCGAGTCAGTTTCGGCTCGGCGTTTAATCTGCTCGGTGGCGAAGTGCGCGAGACCGCCGGCTTTGAAAGCTCGGCACTGGTCAAAGGCGAATCCCTCCAGGACACTGCCAGAGTATTGTCTGGCTTTAGCGATGTGATCTGCATGCGTCATCCCCAGGAAGGCTCGGTAGCGGATTTTGCCAGCGCCAGTCGGGTGCCGGTGATGAACGGCGGTGACGGTTCCAACGAACATCCTACCCAAGCATTATTGGATCTCTATACCATTGGTCGCGAGCTGGGGGCCAAAGGCCGCACCATCGACGGACTGCGAATTGCCATGATCGGCGATCTGCGCCATGGCCGCACCGTACACTCCCTGAGTAAGCTGCTCAGTCTCTACAATAACATTCAGGTGATGCTGATCTCGCCGAAAGAGCTGGCTCTGCCAGAGAACATCATTGAGCAGATGCGTAGCGCCGGCGCCACTGTCACCATCTCCGATGAACTGAATAACAGTATCGCCAATGTGGATATTGCCTACTCCACGCGTATTCAGGAAGAGCGCTTTACCAGCAAAGCCGAAGCGGATGTATACCGCGGCAAGTTTCGTCTCAATCAGGCGATCTACACCCAACATTGCGAGCCGAACACAGTGATTATGCACCCGCTGCCAAGAGACTCCCGCAGCGATGCCAATGAGCTTGACTGTGATCTCGACGACAACCCCAATCTGGCCATTTTCCGCCAGACCGACAATGGTCTGCTGATTCGCATGGCGCTATTTGCCCTGGTGCTGGATGTGGTGGATAAAGTCGATGAATTCTCTCATGAGGTTCAGTGGTACAACTCGCGACAGCAGTAAAACCGCTAATAAAAATGTGTTCCAAGTATTCAACCGAGCAGCCCAAAGAATCAAAAAATAAAGGGTTCAGGCAGAGCGTACTTTTGAGGTTCTAATGAGTGAATTTGACGATATTCGTCCCTACAACGACAGTGAAGTGCCTGCGGTAATTGCGCGTCTGATTGCCAGCCCGGAATTTATCGACCTGCTGCTGTCTCGGCGCGCGCCTCTATTAAGCAAAATCTGCCCCTGGCTATTGCGTCCGCTGTTGCGTCGTGTGCTGACCAAAGCCGCTAAAAAGATGCATACGGTCGCCGACCTGCAGAGCTATCTGACTATTTCACTGAAAGCGCTGGTGGCAAAAACCACCGATGGTTTTAGCTTCAGTGGTTTAGACAAGCTCGACCCCGCAAAATCTTACCTGTTTCTTAGCAACCACCGCGATATCGCCATGGATCCCGCGATGGTCAACCTAGCGCTGATCGAAAGCGGGTTGGACACATTGCGCATCGCCATTGGCGACAACCTGCTGAGCAAACCCTTTGCCTCAGACCTGATGCGAGTTAATCGCAGCTTTATTGTTAAGCGCTCGGTTGTTGGACGTCGCGACAAGCTCAATGCACTGAAAAACCTCTCTGGCTATATCCGCCACTCCATAACGCAAGATGGCGTCTCAATCTGGATTGCCCAGCGTGAAGGGCGGGCCAAAGATGGTCAGGACCGCACCGAAACCGCACTGTTAAAAATGCTCGCCCTGTCGCGCAGCAAAGAGCAGAGCTTTGCCGAGGCCTCTGGTGAGCTGGCTATAGTGCCGGTCAGTATTTCCTATGAGTACGATCCCTGTGATGTGGACAAAGGCCGTGAGCTATTTGCCAAACAGAATGGCCAGGAATACATCAAGCAGGAGTTTGAGGACCTCGACACCATTCAGAAGGGACTTGTTGGCTATAAAGGACGAGTTCATGTGGCCTTTGGCAAAGCGTTCACTGATGAGTCTAGCGATCAGCTAGAGAACGCCGACAAACTGGCCGTAGCCATAGATCAGCAGGTTTACAGCCAGTACAAACTGTTCCCGAGCAATATTATTGCCTACCAACTATTGGGGAACACTGAAGGCCTAGAACAGGCCAAGGCGCTGTGGCCAGATTGTGATTGGTTCGACGTAGAAGCCTCATTTAAAAGTCGCCTCAGTGCTGCACCGCGAGATTATCGTACTATTATTACCGAGAGCTACGCCGCACCGGTATTCAACTATTGTCAGGCGACACAGGGATGTTAATTTTTTGTTAGACGCAGAAGTCAGAGAGACAATCCAGCAGGGCTATCGCAAGTTCTTGAAGTCACGTGACCTGAGCCCCCGTCTCGGCCAAAAGCAGATGATCGCCACCGTCGCCAACGCCCTCAGTGACGACGATCCAGACAAGCGTCTGGCGGTGGTTGAAGCGGGCACAGGTACAGGTAAAACCGTCGGCTATCTAATCGCCGCACTGCCCATCGCACGAGCCTTAAAAAAGACTGTGGTCGTGGCCACCGGCACCATTGCCCTGCAAGAACAGCTAATCCACAAAGACCTTCCCGAGCTACTTGAAGCCTGCGGCTGGGATCACAGCTGCGCACTGGTTAAAGGCCGCGGACGCTACGCCTGTAACCTGAAAATGGAACAGTGCCTCGACGCCATCAAATCAAAAGACGCCGGACTGTTTTTGTTCGAAGATGAAGAAGCCTTTAACCCGAATGTGCAGACCGAAGACCTCTATCGTGAAATGTCCGAGGCCCTGGCCGAAGGCACCTGGGATGGGGACCGTGACTCCTGGGAGTCACGTATACAGGATGTGGAATGGCGCGCACTGACCATTGATCGCCGCCAGTGCAGCGGACGCCGCTGTCGCTTCGTTAATCAATGTGCCTTCTTTAATGCCCGCAATGAACTTGAAGAGAGCGAATGCATAGTCGCCAACCACGATCTGGTGATGGCTGACTTGGCTCTGGGAGGCGGTGCGATTCTGCCGCCACCGGAAGACTGCATTTATATCTTCGATGAAGGCCACCGTATCGGTGACACCGCCATCCGTCACTTCGGTGCCGAGTGCCGGGTTAACAACAGCATTACCTGGCTAGAGCGCTTGCAGAAGCAGTGCAAAGGTCAGGCACCTATATTTGAAAAAGACACCGCACTAGCGGAACAGCTGCCGCGTATTGAGCGGGAAGCGACAAAAATTATTGAGCTGCTTAATTTTGCCTATCCAATACTCCAACAAGCATTGGAATCTGCCGAGTCTCCTGAAGACGGACGCTACAGATACGCCAATGGCGATATAGGCGAAGGACTGCGGGATATAGCCTCACAGCTGGCTAAAACCACCAGTGCCTGGCTCGGGCGACTAGAGGTCTTGGTGGACACCCTCAGCGATGCTCTGGGGGATAAAAATTATCCTATTCCCGCACCCGATGTGGAACTGTTCTATCAGCAGGCCGGCAGCTGGCAATCCCGCGCAGAGCAGTTGTTAGCTTTGTGGGACAGACTCCAGCGGGAAATCAAAGCTGGCGCCATGCCACTGGCCTGTTGGCTGCGTCTCGACGATAGCGGCGGCAATATTGATATCTCGGTCAACGCCAGCCCAATTCAAGCGGCAGAACTATTGAGCGATGTCTTGTGGGGCAGCTGCTATGCCTCAGTGGTTACCTCGGCAACTCTGCGAGCGCTGGGCTCATTTCAAACCTTACAGCGCGAGACCGGCATTCCCGACTTCGCCCACTTTATGACTGTTGCCGGAGCCTTCGACTATCAGCAAGCCGCGGTGATTCGTGTGCCGGCAGATGCGGTTGAAGGCAACCAGGCAGACGCTCACACCCGTTATATTATTGATCACTTCGCCGAGTACGAAGTACCTCAGTGCGGTACTTTGATACTGTTCTCGTCCCGCAGGCAGATGGAGCAGGTCTACGATGACCTGTCCAAAGATCAGCAGAAAAATATTTTGATTCAGGGTCAACTATCCAATCGCGAGATGGTACGCCTGCACAAAGAGCGCATTGATCAGGGCCGCACCAGCGTCTTGATGGGGCTGGCCAGCTTTGCCGAAGGTGTGGATCTGCCCGGTGACTACTGTCGCCATGTGGTGATTGCCAAGCTGCCCTTTGCGGTGCCCGATGACCCACTTCATGAAGCCCTGTCGGAATGGATTGAGGCTCGGGGTGGTAACTCGTTCTTTGATATATCCCTGCCCATAGCGTCTTTGAGGCTGGTTCAGGCCTGTGGTCGACTGCTGCGTACCGAAAAAGATACCGGCACTGTGACCATTCTGGATAAACGCTTAATCACCAAGCGCTATGGCAACCAGCTGTTAAATGGACTGCCGCCTTTCCGTCGTGAGATTGGGTAGCCATAGCAGGTTTGAAGAGCCTGCTTAAAAAGTAGGGGGAGAGTCTATGAGCGAACGCCACAGCCAGCTAGCCAACCTGCTCTTTGAGCTGGAAAAAGAACTCCGAGAATCACAGCTGTGGGCAGAACAGAGCCCAGCGCCCGAAGCGCTGCTCAGCACCGAACCCTTTTCAATTGATCTGCTGACCTTCACCGAATGGCTACAGTTTATTTTCTTACCCAAGATGTATGCCACCATCGAGGCGTCAGAAGACCTACCACAGAGCTGCAGTATTGCGCCCATGGCAGAACAGTTTTTTAGTGCTGAGGAAGTGTCGGCAACAAAATCTAACGAGGGTTCTAGCGGGAATTCGAATGAGGGCTCTAAAGAAACCGCCGGAAAAATTGATCGAGGATCAATTATCCGGCGTCTCGAAGCAATCGATTACTTTATTTGCGATCAGTAGCCGGGCGCTTGCTGGGCTTGCGCGGTGCTGAGTCAGCACCGCGATGCGCTTTAGGCTTGCCCTTAAACGCAGGCTTGTCCTTGCTGAAGCTAGGCTTATCGCGCTTGCCGCCGGAAGGCTTCGCATTACGCTGTTCGCCAGCAGTGCCATTATCAACACTGATCTTTAAAGGCTTCTGGCAAACACGAACCTTGTACAGGTGATCAAACAACTGTTTCGGCATACCTTCTGGCAGATCAACAGTACTGTAGTCATCATGCAGTTTGATATGACCAATAAACTGCGCATCGATCTCCGCTTCATTGGCAATCGCGCCAACGATATTCTTTGGCGACACATCATCGTTGCGGCCTACCTCAATGCGGTAGGTGATCATGGCAACTTCATTGCCTTCGCCATCTACAGTCGGGCCCTTGTCGCGTGGTGGCTTGGGCGCGCGATCAGGACGCTGACTTCTGTCACTGCGGTCCTTTCTTTCATTACGATCGGGTCTTTCGTTTCGGTCGCTGCGCTCACGGGGCTTGCGCTCGTTGCGATCACCAGCTGAAGCACGAGGAGTGTCTATAGCAACCATCTTCGGGAACAGCGGACGTTCTTTCTGGGCTTCAAAGGCCAGAGCGGCAGCCAACAGAACCATATCGATTTCATTCTCAGCGGCAACTTCTTTTACCAGAGAGTGAAACTTATCCAGTTTGGTCGACTTACACATGCCAACCAACTGCTCTTTAAACAGAGCAATGCGCTGGCCGCTGACTTCTTCGTTGCTCGGCAGATTAAACGAACTAATCGGCTGACGGGTCGACCTCTCAATCGAGCGCAACATGCGAGTTTCTTTCTGAGTCACAAACATGATCGCCTTACCTTCACGACCAGCACGCCCAGTTCGACCAATACGGTGAACATAAGACTCATTGTCGTAGGGAACGTCATAGTTGATTACATGACTGATACGCTCAACGTCCAAACCGCGAGCGGCGACGTCGGTGGCCACAACTATATCCAGCTGGCCTTTCTTCAAGCGATTGATCGTGCGCTCACGCAGTGTCTGAGTCAGGTCACCGTTAAGTGCCGCTGAGGAAAATCCACGAGCTTCAAGCTTCTCGGCAATTTCCAATGTCGACGACTTGGTGCGCACAAAAATAATCATGCCATCAAACTGCTCAACATCGAGGATGCGAGTCAGGGCATCCATCTTCTGGTGGCCTTTAACCATCAGGTGAGACTGAGCGATACGCTCAACAGTCTTAGTCTTGTTTTGAATGCTGACCACTTCTGCATCACCGAGATACTTATCGGCAACACGTTTGATCGCTGGCGGCATAGTGGCAGAGAACAGTGCGCGCTGACATTCCGGTGGCGTCTTGGCCAGAATGGTCTCAACATCATCGATAAAGCCCATGCGCAACATCTCATCGGCTTCATCCAAAATCAGACCCTTAATATTGCTCAGGTCCAAGCTGCGACGACGCAAATGGTCGAGCATACGACCTGGTGTGCCTACAACAACTTGAGCGCCGCGCTTTAACCCGCGCAGTTGGCCACCAATATCTGCACCACCGTAGATCGGCAGAACATGGAAACCTTTGATATGTTTGGCATAGCTTTGGAACGCCTCAGCCACCTGAATCGCCAACTCACGAGTTGGAGTCAGAACCAGAATCTGAGGTGATTTTTGTTTCTCATCCAGCACACTCAGGAAAGGCAGCGCAAAAGCTGCAGTCTTGCCAGTACCCGTCTGTGCTGTACCCAGAAGGTTTTTACCTTCCAGAAGGATCGGTATGCTCGCCTCTTGAACGGGAGAGGGTTGCTCGTAACCGAGTTGCAGTACGGCTTTGAGGACGGGGGCAGAAATACCCAGTGATGCGAAGTCAACGGACGACATTAAATTACCTGTGCTTGGGGAGTTTTGGGCCCCGGATTAAGAGGCGGCGAAGTATACGCCTAAGTGGCGCTTTTTTATACTTTATTCGGCTTTGTTTTTGTTCCCAGGAGATGGCTTCAATCCTAGGCTGGCATTGAGTAAAAAGTCCGTTTTCACCTGCGGTGGATTGCTAGGATAGATAGTCAAAATGCAGGGAAGCAAATTGTGAAAAAATTCAGCTTTGTAAACAAGCAATCACTCAAGGAATTTAAAGCACTGCCACGCAAAATCCAGGAGCGTTTTGCTGCGGATTTGAATGAAATCTGCAAGGGTAAAGAGCCTTATTCGCCATTCAAACACATTGCCAGCAGTGTCGGCATTGGTGCCATTGAATTGATTGAAAATGGCCATCCAGCCTATCGCACCATCTATGTTGCCAAGTTTAAACAGACCGTCTTTGTGCTGCACTCGTTTACTAAAACCACCAATGGCGTGGACCGCAAAGCGATGGCCACAGCAAAACAGCGCTACAAGCTAATGGCAGCTGAACTAAAAAAATAACATATCAGTACTTGTATATTTCTAAAAAGGGAATAATATATCAATTCTGATATATGAGGTGATCAAATGACTTCCATTCAATACGACAATATTTTCGACGCCATCACTGATAATCCCGAAGAAGCTAGTGAACTTCAAACACGGGCGGATCTAATGAGCGTGATACGAGATATAGTCCAAGAGAACAGCTGGAAGCAGGCCGAAGCCGCAGAGAAAATGGGCCTCACCCAGCCTCGGGTGAGTAATTTGCTCAATGGCAAAATTGATAAATTCTCAATCGACCTCCTGATGACCTGCCTGTTTCGTCTTGGTTATCGTTTTAAACCAGTTTACAAAAACAAGCGACTAACCATCGATGTCCGAGCCGCCTAGAAGGCACAGCATCAAAGAATAACCTCAACTACCACCTCAGTCTTTACTGAATTAGCGATAAAGCATTGGTCGTGGGATTGATGGTGCATCTTTTTCAGCTGCTCCAGTGTTGGCGTTTTGTCACCACCAAAAGTCACCTTGGGTCGAAGAGTGACTTTCGTCATCGAGATCTTGCCATCGGTATCCTTTTTCATCACACCGATCGGATTATCAATATATTCATCAATCACAAAGCCTCGCTTCCCCGCGATCCCCAAAAAGAACAGCATATGACAGCTGGACAGTGAGGCAATAAACGCCTCTTCAGGATCCACATTGGCTTCAACCGAATAGGGCAGCGGCACAATTGATGGGGCAGAGGACGCAGCAACAACCGCGCCGCCATCAAATTCCCAGCTGTGGCCGCGGCTGTATTTATTATCGGTGAAGGCTTCTTCGGGTTGGCGCTTCCAGGTTATCTTTGCGCTATATTCAGACATTTCCTGATTTCCCTATTGTTTGTTAATGACTTTAACGGCATCCGCAAGGGTCTTTGACCCTCTGTTCTGTAACTGCTTGATCACACTGTTTAAATCCTGCTCCGATCTATTTTGGCTGAGTTTGTACTTGCACTGAATCTGTGTAATCTCTATTTCAAAGCCAACAATATGCTTTAGCATTCCCGCGTTATAGTCTGGTTCCCAATAGGTTTCAAAGGCCTCTTCATACTTGTTGCTCAGAGTGTCGACGATGGTTTTCACCGCAGTGAGCTCTGGAAGAATCTTACATATTCCATAGATATGTACCGCCTGATAATTCCATGTAGGGACCCCAGGGTTTAGGTACCAGGACGGAGAAATATAACCATGGGGCCCTTCCAGAGTGATCATCACTTCTTGCCCATTAATATTCTTACTCTGAGGGTTTTGTCTGGCGAAATGACCAAAGAGTTTTTGCTTATCATCGCTGACTAAAAAGGGAATATGGGTTGAGAATAGCCTTCCCTGAACGGTTGATATGATTTGCCCAAATGCATTGTGCTCGATAAAAGAGAAAATTTCGTCACGATCAGTGATGTGGAAATGCTTAGGTATGTACATTGGGAGCGGGTACCTGCGAGGTTAGTCAAATGTTACTAACAAGGTAGCACAGGAATATGCCCCTATTACCCCAGTATGTAATCCGGCTTCTATTATCTTAGTAAATGCCCGTCATGGATAAGGAAAGCTATCGAAGCCGAGGAAATTGGGTTTAAATACTCAGCTCAAAAAAATAATAATTAGCCACAGGATTCCTCATGTCAGAGCTCTACCTAGTCCGCCACGCCCAAGCCTCCTTTGGCGCTGCCAACTACGATCAACTTTCAGATCTAGGTCATCAGCAATCCCGTTGGTTAGGCGAGCACCTGGGTAAGCGTGGAGCCCGCTTTGACACTTTTGTGCTCGGCGATATGGTTCGTCACCATGAAACCATGGACGGCATCTGCGCCGGTATGGATATCGATGGCAGCGATCGCATCGTGCTGCCGGGACTGAATGAATATAACTTCACCGAAATGACCGAAGCCTACGGCAAAAGTCATGGAGACGACCCGCTCTACCAAACCATTGCCGCCAACCCAGATGACCGCAGGAACTACTTCCGCCTACTGCGCAAAGTGTTGACCGTCTGGACTAGAGGCGAAATCGATAATGTGCCGGAAACCTGGATCGAATTTAAAACCCGGGTACTCGATGCCCAGCAGCAGATTCAAGCTCTGGCCGACAGTGGCCAATGCATTCTTGCCATTGGTTCCGGTGGTTCGATCAGTACCTTTGTGGGAGGGGTATTGGGGATTCCCGATGAGAATGTGTTTGATCTAAATCTACAGTATAAAAACACCGCGATTAGCCACTTCTTTTTCAATACTAAGAAGATGAACCTGACCGGGTTTAACAGCATTCCGCATTTGGATACCAATGAGATGGAACAGTACATTACCTACGGATAAAGCGCTGCTTTTTAATTGGGGCCGTATCGCTTATTTTTTGATCAACATTTGCTGTGTGGGCTGATTACAGGTCAGTTCACATAAGTATTAATGAAAAAATAAGCAGTAATTCCACAGCTCGTAACAATCACAAATGCTCTTACATATTGCTGGGATAGCCGTTTAGAAATATGAGCTGCTACATACCCTCCAGCCAAGCTTCCGACAAGAACAATAATCCCCTCGTGCCAAGCAATTACACCATCATAGATAAACAGGGTTATAGCCACTAAGGATACGACTGAAGATATAAGAAGCTTCATCCCATTCATGGCGTTAATGTTGGTATATCCAGCCAATGCAAGGTAGCTAAGAGAGATAATTCCAAGTCCAGCGTTAAAGAAGCCACCGTAAATACACACACCTAGCAGTATCAAACCGAGTAGAAATGCGCCAAATGCTGAGGCATGCTGGTGTCGAGAGCTGAGTCGTTTTAAATTAGCGTTTATGTTTCCACCGAAGATAAACAGAACGGTTGCTGCCAAAAATAACCATGGAATGGCTTCCTGAAACAGTAACTCAGGTGTCTGGAGCAGCAGCCATGCGCCGATAACACCACCAATCAAGCTTAATATGATTAGCTTTGGCAATTCTTTCTTGTGTGCATATAGTTCGTCCTTAAAGACATAAGTACCGCTAAGATATCCTGCGCATGAAGAAAAAGTGTTGGTTGCATTTGCGCTAATTGGCGGTACTCCGACAAACAGTAGCGCAGGAAAAGTGATAAAACTACCTCCGCCCGCAATTGAGTTGAGTACGCCGCCGAAAAATCCTGCACTGAAAAGAAATATTAATTCAAATATCACAGTTAATTATCGCTTTGAGGTGTTTTTAGAATGTTGAGAATTTAAGTTTATCGATTTCGCAGAGTACCACTTTTTAACATAAGGGGTGAGGCTGTCGGATGGGTCTGGATTCTGGGTCAACTTAGCGACGGCGCGCTTATTATTACTGCCATGTAGCTTATTTTCACCAGTATTCGTTATGGAGGATTTCAAGGTTTCTTAACAGTGTTAACTGTTAGCAGCGAATAATTTTATGGACAGAAGCCTACTCAGGTAATTAACGTCTACCGAGCCATGCTGGTCACTATGGGTATGGCGAGCAGATGCTAGGGGCCTACAAGTCCACGTTGATCAAAAAATAAGCGATACGGCCCCAATTACG
>CAJQKW010000117.1 GCA_905478975.1 uncultured Pseudomonadales bacterium
GGCATGCTCGCCCCCTGTATCGAAATCACCACCGATGGTGCCGATACTTGGATTGAGCACCAAGGCATCAGCGACTACGAACATATTTCCCCGAGAAAACTTATTGAGATGGTCGGCAATGCCGGCATCTCTGGTATGGGCGGCGCCGGATTCCCCTCAGCGGTTAAACTCAATCCCGGACCTCAGCGCCCCATCGACACCTTGATTGTCAATGCCACCGAATGTGAGCCCTATATCACCGCCGATGACTCTGCCATTCGCGAGCGTGCCGGTGAGATTGTCGCGGGGATAAAAATCCTCAGCGCCATTCTCGATCATCCGACCAACATTATGATTGGTATCGAAGACAATAAGCCTGAAGCTATTGCCGCCTTGGCTCCCCATGTGGAAGACAGTGGTATTTCCGTGGTGGTGTTCCCGACCAAATATCCCTCCGGTGGCGAGAAGCAGCTGATTTATATTCTCACTGGCAAAGAATTACCCGCTGGCAAGCTACCCGCCGATGAAGGCATGGTCTGTATCAATATTGGTACCACCTTCGCAATCAAGCGTGCAGTGATTGATGGCGAGCCGCTGATTTCTCGAGTGACTACGGTCACCGGTGATGCCGTGGGCACACCGCGCAACTACGACACTCTGATCGGCACCCCCGTTAGCCATCTCCTCGAGCACAATCAGTTCGATGAACAGGCCGGTGGCCGCGTGGTAATGGGCGGTCCAATGATGGGCTTTACCCTGCCCTCTGCCGATGTACCCATTGTTAAAACCACCAACTGTATTCTGGCTCCCAGTTACGCAGAGATTCCCGACGATGAGCCAGCGCAGCCCTGCATACGCTGTGGCATGTGTGCCGAAGCCTGTCCGGTTTCGCTGCTGCCACAACAGCTGTTTTGGTATGCCCAGGCACAGGAACACGACCGTCTCGAGGCGCATAATCTGTTTGACTGCATAGAATGTGGCGCCTGCTCCTACGTCTGCCCGAGTAATATTCCCCTGGTGCAATACTATCGCGCGGCAAAAGGTGAGATTCGTCAGGCCCGGGAAGAAAAAGTAAAATCCGATCACGCTCGCGACCGCTTTGAGTTCCATAAAGAGCGCATAGAACAGGCCGAGCGAGAAAAAGAAGCCAAGCGTGCCGCCCGTCGCGAGGCGACTCAGCAGGCCAAGGCAGATCATTTAGCGGCAATGGCCAATGGCAGTGCAGTAACAAGTGCAGCGCCAAGTGCGCCAGCAACTGCCACTCCCGCTGGTGCCGTACCCAGCTCCTCTGCCGCCGATATTATCGCCGCAGCCCAAGCCCGTGCCGCCGCCAAACAGGCCAGCCCCGAAGATCAGCGCGCCAAACTTGAGCGCACCATTGCCAGTGCCGAGCAGCGCCTAAAGATGGCTGAAGAGAAACTGGCGGAAGCCATAAATGGCGATACTGGCAAACAAGACAAGCTCAGTGCCGCAGTGGAAAACACGCGACAAAAACTTGAGCAATCCAAATCCAAGCTCGCGGAGTTGGCAGAATAATGGCATTTAAACAGGTCTCCTCACCCCACGCCCACGCAGCGCAAAACACCTCCCAAGTGATGAAGTTGGTGTTGCTGGCAACTATTCCAGGTCTCGCGGCACTGACCTGGCAGTTTGGCTGGGGCAGCTTTATCAATGTGGTGCTGGCATCAGTGACCGCCGTTGTCTGTGAAGCAGCAATTGTGAAAATGCGTGGCCGCTCCATAAGTTTTTATCTCGGCGATTACAGCGCCGTTGTCACAGCAGTCTTATTGGGTCTCGCCCTGCCACCATTAGCGCCCTGGTGGGTGGTAGTGGTCGGCACAGTATTCTCCATAGTGGTGGCCAAGCAACTCTATGGCGGCCTCGGCTATAACCCGTTTAACCCAGCGATGGTGGGCTATGTTGTTCTGCTGATCTCCTTCCCGATTCAGATGACCACCTGGGTGGCACCGCTTGCCCTGCTACCTGCTGGAGCAGCACATCCGGGCTTGATCGAATCTCTGCAAATTGTCTTTGCTGGCTACAGTCCCGCCGACGGGGTCACTGGCGCCACACCACTGGATGTCTTTAAGCACAGCAGCGGTCTACTTGTAGACCAGGTCTATGATCGCGAACCGCTATTTAATCAAGCCATGTTCGCTGGCGCCGGTTGGGAGTGGGTCAATCTCGGCTTTTTGCTCGGCGGTATTATTCTGCTATCTCAGCGTATTTTCACCTGGCATGGCCCCGTGGGCATGCTCGGCGCCCTAGCTCTGATGTCGATTATCTTTTGGGACTCGGGCAGCTCTTCCAGCCCAGGTTCGCCGCTGATGCATCTGTTTAGCGGTGCCTCGATGATGGGCGCGTTCTTTATTCTTACCGACCCAGTATCCTCGGCAGTGAGCAATCGCGGCCGGCTGATATTCGGCGTCCTAATCGGCGTGCTAGTCTATGTGATTCGCGCCTGGGGCAACTACCCAGATGCCGTGGCCTTTGCTGTCTTGCTGGCGAATTTTGCCGCACCCTTTATCGATAACTACACCTTGCCGCGCACCTACGGTCACACTGACAGACGCCGCGCTACCGAGAAGGAGGAAGACTGATGATCATTAAATCAATGGGTTTTAACAGTATAGTCCTCGCCCTCTTTGCACTGGTCACCTCGCTGATTTTGGCCACCACCAATGAGCTGACCTATGAGCGTATCGAACAGTCTGAGCGTGAAGCAGCCCAGCGGGCACTATTGGAAATTATTCCTCTAGAGCGCCATGACAACGATATGTTGATGGATGTGCAGCCTGTGCCAGAACAGTACTGGGCAGCACTGGGTCTGAAAAAAGGCGGCAATATTCATATTGCTCGAGATCAGGGTCAGCCAGTGGCGGCGATTATTCCAGCTGTCACACCAGACGGTTATAGCGGCGCTATTTCGATGATTATCGGGATTAACTTTAATGGCTCGATTGCCGGTGTTCGCGTAGTAGAGCATC
>CAJQKW010000118.1 GCA_905478975.1 uncultured Pseudomonadales bacterium
AACAGAAATAGCCAATCAAATTTGCCACCATTATGTTTCTAAGCTGCCTATTCGGCAGTCAACAGTTCGGAACCGGTAATAAAAATATCAGTTTCTTTCTAAGCTGCCTATCCGGCAGTGAACCTGATTTAATCGGTGTTGTGGCGATTTTAATTTTTCTAAGCTGCCTATCCGGCAGTGAACGAGCACCTTGATATATCTGAGCGCCGGCTTCGTTTCTAAGCTGCCTATCCGGCAGTGAACATCGTGTCAATTATCTCAAGAAAAGTTACAGCTTTCTAAGCTGCCTATCCGGCAGTGAACCCGGACTGATCATGATTGCGATATTGATCCATTTTCTAAGCTGCCTATCCGGCAGTGAACTGCAGCATTCAAATCTACGCGACAAAGGTAAATTTCTAAGCTGCCTATCCGGCAGTGAACTCATCGCGAGCTTTATAAAGCTGCTGAATACGGTTTCTAAGCTGCCTATCCGGCAGTGAACCTAGCCCTCGGCTGTTTAACATTTGTTTAGACTTTCTAAGCTGCCTATCCGGCAGTGAACAGTTATTCGGCGGGCGGGCAGTTAGATATACATTTCTAAGCTGCCTATCCGGCAGTGAACGCAAAGCGGGCGCGGTTTACCGCTGTGAAGATTTTCTAAGCTGCCTATCCGGCAGTGAACACTGGAGGTGTTGACGACATCAGTCTTATTAATTTCTAAGCTGCCTATCCGGCAGTGAACATTGGTGCTTGTACCCATTTCACGCTTGAAGCTTTCTAAGCTGCCTATCCGGCAGTGAACCGTTACCCCCACCGGCTGGATCGACTGTTTTATTTCTAAGCTGCCTATCCGGCAGTGAACCCATATAAAACAGTGCCGATCCATCTTTGTAATTTCTAAGCTGCCTATCCGGCAGTGAACGCGCGCCAAAGTAGCCAGCACCAAAATCATCTTTTCTAAGCTGCCTATCCGGCAGTGAACCAATTTCTCGGTGGGGAGAGACGGTACCAGAATTTCTAAGCTGCCTATCCGGCAGTGAACACACTCTGCGGCTCTACCCTGAGACCGATAAATTTCTAAGCTGCCTATCCGGCAGTGAACTCACGAATATTTAGAAGATCCTTTAAGAATGTTTTCTAAGCTGCCTATCCGGCAGTGAACGGATTTTTGCTTGCTCGTAGAGTGCAGAGATATTTCTAAGCTGCCTATCCGGCAGTGAACGCGGTGAGCGGCCATCTCATCAAGCTCATCTTTTTCTAAGCTGCCTATCCGGCAGTGAACGTGGCTATAGCGGTGGTTTTATCCTGCTGTGTTTTCTAAGCTGCCTATCCGGCAGTGAACGCGTTTACCCCGGCAGTCTGGGGCTTTACTGCTTTCTAAGCTGCCTATCCGGCAGTGAACCCGATACTTGCCAGATATCACTGGCCGCTGAATTTCTAAGCTGCCTATCCGGCAGTGAACCCTGGGGTGAGATGGGCGCAACTGGTTACAAATTTCTAAGCTGCCTATCCGGCAGTGAACCGCTCTGAATTGATTGCTGAGGTGGCGATTAATTTCTAAGCTGCCTATCCGGCAGTGAACTGGTGGGTTGGATGCAATTGATAGTTGCACTATTTCTAAGCTGCCTATCCGGCAGTGAACCGGAAAGGTACTGAGAGGCGCCGACCCTGTCATTTCTAAGCTGCCTATCCGGCAGTGAACAAAGGCGGCTTCGGCAGTGCTATCGGTAAACTTTTCTAAGCTGCCTATCCGGCAGTGAACGATCCTTGAGCACCACAATCGTACCCGTCTCATTTCTAAGCTGCCTATCCGGCAGTGAACCGGATTTATCGAACTTACTGCGCTGTTGTTAATTTCTAAGCTGCCTATCCGGCAGTGAACGCGGCTCTAGCTAGTGATCGCCGATCTTTTCGTTTCTAAGCTGCCTATCCGGCAGTGAACGCACCACAGAGCCTACATGGTGGCTCACTCATTTTCTAAGCTGCCTATCCGGCAGTGAACATAAATATAACCAGCAGGAGCAGGAGCCTAATTTTCTAAGCTGCCTATCCGGCAGTGAACACAAGCACATTACAAAAAAATCTCGCTAAATCATACAATTAGGATCTTTATGGCCAAAACACCCAAATCTAAACTAATAATTATAACTACCTGAATTTTATAGAGTTTTAAAGAGCAGAAAAACCTATGGTCAATCTAACACTAAGAACTCTGCCTGTAAGTACTTAAAACCAAGGAACGGTAGCTTTCTTCGAAAGACCAAATTGGTCAAAATCACCAAATGCAGGGCTGTCCTGCAACCCACCAAACTGCAAGTAGCGCCGGTGGCTGTGGCCATTAGACCCACTAATCAACTCGACGTAGGGGTTATCCAGTCCTTGAGAAAACATTTTCACTTTGTACCCACTGACATCGCCTTCGGAGATAGAACCCCTCTTAATCAGTCGATTAAGCTTGGATTGGCTCATAGTTGCTTGCTTACGAGAAACAATGCGGTACTTCACCCCGTCAGGGACAGGTAATACAGCAGAAACATTGCAGTAACCGCTCACGCCAGCAAGCCAGTTTTGCTGTTGCAGGGCTGCCAAATCACATTCACTGCCGTGCAACCTCAAAACATTGCCTAACGTAACCCTATACTGGGGGAAACTCACCCCAATTTTGGTAGAACCGTGTTGATAAAGGGCTTTGTGAACTTTTGTATAAACAGCGTTCATCAGCCAATTAAGCGGCATCTCTGAATCTGAATTAAGGGTTATATCAATATAATTATTCATCATTCCTCCTAAATACGAATATCAGTGACATAAGCAAGGCCTTTTTTACCAAGGTAAAAGCTAGACACCCCAGCCCCATTGATCATTTTTTCAATTTCTTTTCCAAGGTCACGATCAACATCAATATCAATATGAAGTTCGCCGTTTACTTTTGTCAATAATCGCTTCGACCTTCCCTCACCCTTAACAAATTCTTCGCGCATATAGGGATTACCCCAGATTTTCTTTTTTTCACCCGTTGTATAGCGACTCATAAAATCTTTTTTTGTAAACCCATTATTAGAAATTCCGCTAAGGCCTCCAGACTTAGTTAAAGCGGTACTAAGGTCAAAATCACTAGCCAACCTCTCTAGCTGAAGATACAAAGAAGAACAATAGAGACTAATAGGTAATATTTCTCCTCGTTTATTTAACCCATTAAACTTACTGAAGTGCTTAGAAAAATGTTCGTAAATCGGCTTAAAAACCCCGTCCAAAGGAACAGGTTTAAGTTTATTAAGGTCTTCAAGGCGTTCAACGATTACCAGTGGGTTAAGCTCAATAGAGTGCTTAGGGGAAGTACCATTCAAAACCCACAAACACAGCTGATCTAAATCAAGAGCCAAAATAGACCATAAACTTTCAGAGTAATCAGAGTTAAATACCGGTTCATTCACCATGATCATTCCCGTGTAGGAGTTTTGATCTGTGCTGCCCGTAATATTGCGAATGTAAGCAACCTCTGTATTTACATGCTTCGGCTGGTCGTGAAACTTAATATGGGGCTCAATATCTTTGAAAAAATATTTAGCATCATCTCTGGCCTGATAGAGCTTTCGCTGATCGCCAATTAACCGATTCAATATTCCCATAACAGTATCAAGACTAATTTCACGCTGAATGTAATTTTGGTCATTTTTTAAATTTGTCATGGAACCAATAAATTTTCGCCCACCCTTTGGTAACGATTCATTATTATTGCCATCAAGGAAAGAATTTCGCCAAGAGGCTTCATATTCAATTGCGATTCTCACAATAGCCTCCTGTTTATTTAGCGTAAAAATAGGTCGCAAAACTGTTATTACATTCTTCCTCAATCTCGCTCTGATTACCCTTAATACGCATCATCCGATTACCATCGTTATAATCGACTACAATCGAATCAACATACATGTAAGACTTAGCTTGACGAATAGACAAATCCTGAATCCGCTCTAACGTATGATTCACTAATGCCTTGATAGCATCGTCATTAAGTAGAATACCTACCTCACCTTCCTCAAAAATGGTTCCATTTCGAACATAGTTAGCGTGAAAAATAGCTTGAGGACTCAAACTGCTGTCAAGCGATTGGACAAAGTCCTGCACGGCCTTAGCAACATCCTCACCTTGCCCCTCCCTGACCTCCATTGCTTCACGATCAAATTTTTTGTCTAAGGATATAAACTGGAGCTGCTCAATACTAATAGACCCATATGACTTGTATTCAGTGTCACCAAAGGTAGTTTTAGAAAAAAATGAGGAACTATCGCGCTCACCCGCTTGCCCAAACTGCTCAAAATTACCATTCCCAAGCTGGTCTACAAAATCTTCCATGAGCAATGGACTGGTGCGCTTATTTTGAGAGGATGGGACAACATAACCTCTTATCAATCCTGTAACTGAGGCAAGGACCTTGTCTAAATTAGATTTTTTCGCGTAGTGCACATCAAAGGCCTGTTCACGGAACAGATGATGCCGGATACAGTTCTGGGAAATATATAAGGGAGTTTCTTTGAAGTTAATATCTGTAGGCTCTTTACGGTACTTATAACCCGTATCTTTGATCTTTCCAGATAAGTTAGTATATCCACGTAATTTTGGTAGTGTGTGGTTGTCCACTGTATTGCCATTTTCTTGAGCAAGATTAGTTGGTCCGTTCCAGTTCACTACTCCATGACCCTTGGCAATGATCTTAAAGTCGACGCTTTTGATACCTGTTACTTTTTCCATGATTAGTCCTTCCGTTGAGTTAAGTGTTTAAAAGAAATTGAGCCTACCGTTTGTTTGTCACAAATTGCGTAGTAAATTGCCTCACTATGAGCTGTATTTTCACCAAGTTTTTCATCAAGGGCATTGGGGGTATAACTTAAAAACAAAGGGTACTCAGCATCACATGCATAGCCTTCCAAGACTGCTTTGCGTGCAGACATTCTGCTTGCGGGAATACCTTTAACTGGACTGCTTTCGTCTATTCGTCCATGTTTTTGTGCTAGATAGTCAAGCAACCCATAATTTCTAAGCAGGCTAAGAGACTCTGTAAGATTATCGACATCTGTAGTTTCATCACTCGGAATTTCATAGGCATACCTATTCTCAATAATGGCTTTTCGTGGATCAGTGACGTTGCATATAGCCATTTGTACGAATCGACTATCACCTCGCAGAGAGTTCCGGCTGATCTTGGGTCTTTTAGCTGTGCTCTTTTTAGCCTGAACTATGACTTGAGGCTCCGCCACCTTGTCATTGATAACTTCGGCACTTTTCTTTAATGCAGCTATCAAGTCAGCTTCGATAAATTTCAGTGCAGGCTCATGTTTATAGAACGATTTATAAATACCGTATATAACCGCCAAATCCAGCACTATTTCTCCAGTATCAGTTGCCTCAAGTAGATACTCGAGCCATGCCTTAGTTGACGACAGCTGATTTGTGGAGGCTAAAAAACGTGAAAGCTTACCTCCCCCATAAAATGCGCTTGGGACAGCGATCGTATAGTGGTTAATAGCTCCGATGTTTTTACCGAAACGATCCAGCCGACCTAACCTCTGCAAACAATTTTCTGCATGGGTAACTTCAGATACCATGTTATCGCAAGTTATATTTAACGATGCCTGAACAATCGGGCCACTTCGCAGCAAACTGAATATTTGACTTCCATCTCTAGAAAATGAGTCGAGTACCTGCTGGAAAAATAATCGCTTGTCGCTTTTTTTGTATTTCGAATGGAGTAATACAGCATTCTCAGATCGTTGATTCTGGATAAAGCTTCTCTGAGCCGTTGTAGCAGTATTACTTATTACAAATGTATTTTCTGGCTGTAAGCCATAGAGTGGATTTGAGGAGGAATCATCATTCTCGTCATAGTCAACAAAAATTAATTGGTATTGGGATTTGTTGAATGATGACATTTCAACCAAATCATAATCTTCATCGACCCCTAACATTTCACGAATATAGTGATAATGAGGTGTCGCAGAGACGAGCAATGCGTTTATGCCTTGTGCCAGACCTTGCCTCGACGCTAATAATTCAGAGAAAAGCAGATTAAATCCAGGCATATTGATGTATTCATGGTACTCATCAAAAACCACATGCGCACTTAGGTAGTTAAGTAATCTGTCGGCTTTGGTGTGGCTAATAACGCTACTTAACAGCTGATCAATAGTAGTGATAACAATATCACCAGTGAAATAGCTTGCCTCTACCGTAGTATTTGAATAGGAATTTGTACATTTGAACTCGCCGGTATGAAGCTCAACCTGTGCTCCGGGGAGGTAAGGACTGTCATTGCCGATTAACTCATCAAAAAGACCCTGACAGATTTGTACTCGAGGACATATCCAGAATATCTGTTGAGCACTCCGTAATTTTGCCCATTCCAGTGCTATCTTTGTTTTTCCACAGCCCGCAGCGCCAGCTAGGACAGCTAAATGGTTAACGTTATCTGCCAACCTGACCGCTTTCTCCGACTGCTGTCTGGCTCGTTCATCATCGGGAAAACGGTTCAAGCAGCTGTCAATATGTGCAGAAATCGAAGACTCTGGGTTCAACCCATTCGTTTCCAATTTCTCAGCCATGAAATAGTCAAGGGAACGAGCTTCGATACTACGAGCAAGTTCTTCAGCGGGCATTGAGGATACCCATCGGTCTGCCGTAATTAAGCTAGCCCTGAGCTGATTGTTTGTAGCGTTACTCTTAGACTGAAATTTGAATTCTTCAACTCTATCGTTTAGGCCGTACTCTTTATACTGGGGAAGTAGCATAGTTTCAATGTCGCCAACTTTCTCACTATCAATTTTGGCCAAAAGATAACCACCAAGGCGACCTACTTCTTCACTGCGATATTCATCCTCAATATCCCGAACCTTTCGCACTAGCCCTACGGCCTTTTCCAGCACTAATAACTTGGCTTCCCCGTTTAAGCTGCTATCGAGTCTTTTATAAATATCTCCCAGAGTTTCAAAACCACCTTTCGGCCTAAATGGTTTGGCATGGTGCCAATAAATGGCATGTTTGACGCTCTTTTTGACCTCCCTATTTAGGGCTTTTAGACTTGGATCGTCGAGTAAGTTATAAAGTAGTACTGAAACTTCATTGTGACGTGGGTGCTTTTCAAAGCTAAAAGCTTTTTCGTCTATATGCTGGCCGTCGTCAGCCACATAGTTTTTATTCTTACCCTTTTTCACCCAGGATTGAAATTGTGGGTCAATTTTCCCTATGTCATGAAGACAACCGGCTAAAAAAGCAGCTGAGGACATTTGTTTCTGATTTGGATAATATCTTTCGTACAATTTTTCAGCTATATAACCTACAGCAAACAGGTGTTGTTCAAGACGCTGCAGCTGGGTGTTTGCGTACATCAATCCTTTAACTGGCTTAGTGTTCACTATATCCATTGGGACCTCATTTAGAGTTGTATTCACCGGCACATGGCCTTCGTAATTAAATTTAGCCCTACTCCCCACCACCCAAACCAACTCACTCCGCGCCCTACTGCGAATCCAGTGGCAACTCACGGCAGTATTTTTGGTCACCGTTTTGCGCAACAGTTTCTTAACCGCGAGCAGGCCTTCCTGGGTAATCACCGTTTGCCAGGTGCTATCGCCGATGCGGTCGGCGAAGGCGTCTAGCACTCGCCTTGTTCGGTTGAGGGCTTTCTTTTTACACTGGGAGACAAAGGTCACCATCATGTTTGATGGCCTTTAGGGGGCTTTTTTGGACTGGTTTTATCCCAAACAAAGCCAATGGGGTTTTGTTTTTTCTCCGGAGGGATCATCAACTCTCGGATTGCATCAAAGACCACTTTGAACTGCTGGTCATAGTGATCTTCCAGCTGATCTAAGCGGCTTTGCAGCTCAGTGTTTTCGGCTAACATACGCCGCAGTCTGACAAAGGCACGCATAATTTCGATATTGACCTGAACAGCCTGTGGGCTGCGCAGCACGCTGGAGAGCATGGCAACACCCTGCTCGGTAAACACATAGGGCGGCGTGCGGCGCCCGCCCCAACTTGAGGTCACAGTTTGTGACCTCAAGTTATCAAACTCTGGCTTTGTCAGCTGAAACATAAAGTCATCGGGGAAGCGGTTGCTGTTGCGTTTAACCGCCTGAAGCAGGACTTTGGTTTCCACGGCGTAGAGTTCTGCGAGGGTGCTGTCCAACAGAACCTTGTGCCCACGCAGTAATAGAATGCGTTGTTCTATTGCGGCTATATCAGTCATGTGCATTCTCCCAATCAGTTTTAAGGGCGACCTGTTTGACCTGATTAAACATAAAATCTAAGGCTTTATGATCGGTGAAAGCTTGCAAGCATTGCTGGCGGAATTCCTGCTCAGTGGCTTTTTCTTTGGCACAGATAAAGGCCCAGGGTAAGACTATGGCGTCTTTGATTAGGTCGGCTATATCAAACACCAATGCACCGCGGCGGGTTTTTCCGTGCATTACGGCAAAACCATGGGGTATGCCCAGCACCCAGAGACTGGTGGCGGCAAGGCCGTAAGCCAGATAGTTGCCGTGATTTAAGAATCCGTTGGCGATGTCGGCAGCTTCGCGCTCGCGGGTGAAGTCGCCATAACCTGTGGCATTGGCGGCGAATCTATAGAGCCGCTTGGTCAGCTCGGCTTCGGCTTGGAGTAACCTGACAACTCGATCTGCGGCGTTAATTTTGTTACTACAGTTTTGTAAAGCGCTCTGTATGGCCGGGCGATCGCAGTCAAACCCTTCGCCTTTAAGGTCGCGATCTTTGGACCAAATTCGTTTTAGGAATTCGATACGTTGATGCTGGAATTGTTTGGCAGCCTGTAATCGTTTGTCGTCGTCAAACCAGAATTGCATCCAGCCTTGGAGATATTCAGTGGGTCGGTACTCGCTTTGAGGCACTAGCCACTCAATTTCTGTGGCCATGAGTAATGGAGTGCCACCGCCGCCACTGAAGCCCACTAAAACGCCTGCGGAGGCGAGCATACGCATGGCGGCTTGGGTAATGGAGGTGCCGGTTCCCAGCAACAGACAGGTGGTGTTGCCGATGGGGATATTCCAGTACTGGTTTTCTGCATTTCTCTGGGAGTTAGCCTCTGTGAGGTAGAGAACACGGCCGTCTTTTTGCATCACCCGGCATTTTTCTAGGTAGTAAATATTGGCGCGTTTGGAATGTAGGATGGCTTTTAGATCGGTCAGCTGCTCCATTGGAGGTACTCGCTGCTAGACGTCAATGGGCTGCGAATACAGGATCTGGCGGCGCGATGGGCCATAGGTGCTGGATAATGATTGAAGGGCAATATGCCCGGTGCCAGCGTAAAGCGGTAGAGGTTATCCATTCCTTGGACTCTTTTGTGGTTAATCTGTCCGAGCATCCTGCTCAGGGTCGGCCTTGTTCTTGTTCTTGCTACAAGGCCATGTCTCGGAAAAGTTTAGCGGTAAATTGGTGGTCAGTTCAATAGTTATTGTGAGGTATGTCTACTTGGACAAAATAGATCAAGTGATAGAGAGATCCCTCGTCGCTGCGCTCTGTCGGGATGACAAAGTGAGTGGTGGAAATGGACAGCGACAGAATGTGACACACGCCATCATACTCAGCACACCCACCCTGTCACACTGAACGTAGCCGAAGGGTCTCCTCACACAGGCACCTGCGTTTGAAAAGTACCAGCCAAGCCTAAGGGCCCGCTGTCAGCTGCAGGAGATCCCTCCACTGCGGTCGGGATGACAATGAAAGGTTGCTCTCTCAGGATGAAAAGCC
>CAJQKW010000119.1 GCA_905478975.1 uncultured Pseudomonadales bacterium
GATATCCGCTTGGGGCTTGGTCTCACCGCCATAACCCGAATAGATCGCGAACGCACTGTGACTATTACCGCCGATGTGGACGCCAGTAAGGCCCAGAGTGGTGCCGTAATTGAGGACTTAACCACGCAATTTATTCCACAATTATTAGCTCGCTATTCAGGGGTGAAATTTGGCTTGGGGGGCGCCAGTGAAGAAGAGCAGACCTTAATGAATAGGATGATCCTGGGTTTTGTGGCGTCACTGTTTTTGATCTATGGTTTGCTGGCAGTTCCACTAAAGTCCTATGTGCAGCCTTTGGTGATTATGGCGGTTATTCCCTTTGGCTTTATTGGTGCGGTAGTGGGCCATGTTATTTTTGATGTCTCTATCAGCATGTTGTCGATTTTTGGATTGATTGCCCTGGCCGGTGTGGTGGTCAATGACAGCCTGATTCTGGTGGAATTCGTCAATCGTGGCCGCGCCGATGAGTTGAGTATTGATGAGGCGCTTGCCGGGGCTGGTAGGCAGCGCTTTAGGGCGATTTTGCTCACCACTATGACCACTTTTGTGGGGCTGCTACCGATGTTGTTTGAAACCAGTTTGCAGGCGCAGTTTGTGATTCCCATGGCGCTGTCACTGAGTTTCGGTATTGTCTTTGCTACCACTATTACACTGATTCTGATTCCCTGCCTCTATCGGGTTATCTACGATCTACGTGATTCGAAACGCTTTGTTGAACCGGTGTTAGCGACTGATTAATCTGCCTATCCAAGCTATTTGAAAAGCCTGCACAACGCGGGCTTTGCCGCTACAATACGCGGCTGAATACTATCTTGGAGAAAACCGTGGCGCTTCGCTTTATCGAATCCTCAAAGTTGCCCACCCGCTGGGGCACCTTTGACATTCATGGTTTTGAAGACCCCTTTAAAGGCAAAGAGCATATCGCCATCAGCATGGGTGACTGTGCCAGTGACGAACCGCTGCTGATTCGGATTCACTCTGAGTGTTTGACCGGCGATGCACTGGGCAGTTTGCGCTGCGACTGTGGCGAACAGCTGCAAGAGGCGATGAAGCGGATTTCCGAAAAGGGCCGCGGCGCGATTCTCTATCTGCGCCAAGAGGGCCGAGGCATTGGTCTGGTGAATAAAATCCGCGCTTACAATCTTCAGGATCAGGGTGCTGACACTGTGGAAGCCAACGAGCGTTTAGGTTTTGGTGCTGATATGCGTGATTATTCTATCTGCGCCTCGATGCTTGAGCATTTGGGTGCCATGGAAGTTCGCTTGATGACCAACAATCCCCGCAAGATTGACGCGTTAAAAGCCTTGGGTATCAATGTGGTTGAGCGTGAGCCGATTCAGGCTGATAGTAATCCCCATAATGTTCAATATCTGTCGACTAAGGCTGGCAAATTAGGCCATCTATTTAAGGACGAAAAATGAGTCTGGCAAAACGTATTATTCCCTGTCTCGATGTGGATAAAGGCCGTGTTGTAAAAGGCGTGCAGTTTGTTGATATTCGCGATGCTGGAGATCCAGTTGAGGTGGCCCGTCGCTATAACGAGCAGGGTGCGGATGAGATTACCTTTCTTGATATTACCGCTAGCCATGAGGCGCGGGATACTACGCTGCATACGGTTGAGCGTATGGCCGGGCAGGTGTTTATTCCCTTGACGGTTGGCGGTGGTGTGCGTGAGTTGCAGGATATTCGCAATTTGTTGAATGCCGGTGCTGACAAGGTGGCGATTAATTCGGCGGCGATTCACAACCCGGAATTTGTCCGTGAAGCGGCCCAGCGTTTTGGCTCCCAGTGTATTGTGGTGGCGATTGATGCGAAGCAGGTTGAGCAGGGCGATGAGTCGCGCTGGGAAATCTTTACTCACGGTGGCCGCAAGCCTACTGGGATTAATGCGATTGAGTGGGCGGAGAAGATGACGGCCTATGGTGCCGGTGAGATTTTGCTGACGAGTATGGATCGCGATGGCACTAAGAATGGTTTTGATCTGGATCTGACGTCGCGGATTAGCGATGCGGTAAATGTGCCGGTCATCGCCTCTGGTGGTGTGGGCAATCTACAGCATCTGGTGGATGGTATTGTTCTGGGCAAGGCTGATGCGGTGTTGGCGGCGAGTATTTTTCACTTTGGTGAGCATACGGTGCCTGAGGCGAAGCGTTATATGGCAGAGCGTGGGGTTTCGGTGCGGCTCTGATTTCTTGCCCGGGGTCTATCTGAGTTATCGCGGTACCTTTTTTGTCATCCCGAGCGTAGCCGAGGGGTCTCATGCAGTCCACTCGGAAATCCTTCGATTGCGCCTAGTACATGAATCTAGTCGATTGTCATTTTGACATAACGCAGTGACGAGAGATCTTTGGTTCGTTTTTGGCGGCTAAGTTGAGTGCCGGGTGCGAATAGACCCTGACCATACCCTTGCGATCGGTCCCATGGATGCCATGATTTTCAGCGTTCGCACAACTCGCTGGCGCTCAGACAAGTGCTCTCTTCTTCTGAAAATAATGGCACCCATAAGCGGGCCCTGATTGATCGCAAGGGTATGCCCAGGGTCTATCTGGATTATTGCGGTACAGACGTGAAACTGGTTCTGCTATCGCTACACCTTACTGATCATCCCGAGCGCAGCCGAGGGACCTCCCAGCAGGATTGCTCCGACGCCTAAATTTGCTCCAGTGGCACATAGTCAATATCAAATCCAAAACAGCGTGGCGCAACCACCTTCAACGCGTTCTCCGAGCGATAAAAATCCGGACAGCCAACGGCAAAAACCGCGACTCTTTGCCCATACCGCAGGCGTTCTGCATTAATTGGCGCAGAGGTTTCATAGTCAACAATGACAATCAGATCCGGTACGCTGGCCACTACCTTATCGCCCTGACGAGCAAGCAGGTATTCATTTTTAATGCTTACTTTTAGTGGTTTTTCGTCGCTACTAAAGGCTTCAATAACCGCTTCGCCAATATCGTAACCACCGACAATGCGAGTTGCCTTATCAGTTATTTTTCCAGCGAAAATCAGTCGGCATTCACCGTAAATTGAATCGCTAAATAATGTCTGTAATGGTTCGAGCATATCCCTGGCGGAGCCGCGATTTTCTCGCAGGGTCTGCCCCAGCTTAATCGAGAATGAGAGGGTGCCGGGAATAATTGATCGCTTCAGTTCAAGCCCGCTCATGGGGTGCTCGGCGGTGGTGATCATGCCACCTGCAGCTATCGCAAGACTGCGGATATGGCGTTCATAGACCTCAGTTGTCTTGGTCGAGAAGGCTGTGATATTGCCATCATAATCAAGGGCAACCGCGGGAGTGGGTTTAACCCCGGCGATGGCATAACTCATCATTTGTGCTTCCGGTAGGGCTCTGCCCATACCGTCGCCGTCGATAACGGGTATTCCTCTACCTGCTGCTGCTGCAATCGGGATCAATGAATTGCCACCGCCAATTTCAAAAGAGGCAACTGCGTCGATCTGTCGACCAACCTGCTGCTCAAAGGCTCTCAATGTATTAGCTGCTTCATCAATAGAGGGGAGTAGCTCCAAGCTAACCGTGGGTGCGCCCACGGCGCCAATGGCCACTACATAGGCATCATCGCTGACATCATCTGGCTGGATAATCTCGACAGGCCCAAACTGTTTGACCGCCTGCTCGGTAATTAATCGTGGGACATAGGGATCACCACCACCACCGGTGGCTAAAAAAACCGAACCCAGTGCGAGGTCTTCTAAGTGTTTAAGTTCGATTTTCATACCAAAGCCTCACTATTGTTATTGGCAGTTGCCGATATGGAGGCGGTTAATTCACCGATCACTTTGACGCGAATACAGGTGCTGGATTCATCCATATAGGGCACAGGTGTTTCTTCAATGTCCACGGTGCGCAGAGTCTTCGCGTCAGCGCCGGCGTCTATAGCCCGTTGCACAGCAATCTGGGTAACCTGTTTGATAGCCTCTTTTCGAGGTAAGGTTCTGTAGGAGACCATTTGCTCTGCTTCGCCGCCAATCTGAGCAATGGCGGCGCCAATTGCGTTGGCGACACCTGCATGTTCTGGTCGGTGAATATTGGATACAGCCTGGAGTCCGTCGGTCACCAGCACTGCGCCACCGCCCACTAGGATCACGGGCATGGGTTTTCCGCCGGGCTTCATCATATCGATATTACTGTCGAGCATGGTATGTAGGGTTGCCTGGGCGTTACTAATAGTCTCTGGGGCAATATGCGTAATCTTACTTTTGTCGCCAATATCGGCATTGCCACTGGCGACTAAAATATCGGTTGTGGTTAACGTCTCACCACCAAACACCAAGCCTTCGGTCACCAGTCGATGGCCCACTGACTGGGGGCCTATTGAGCTGCCATCGGCGGAGACAATACTGCCGCCGCCCAAGCCGATCGCCAGAATATCGGGCATACGAAAATTGGTGCGCACGCCGCCGATTTTAATAATTACATTGGATTCCCGCGGGAAGCCATTTTGCAGTACACCAATATCGGAGGTAGTGCCGCCAATATCCACCACTACGGCGTCTTTTAATCCGGTAAGCTTATAGGCACCACGAAGGGAGTTGGTTGGACCTGATGCAAAGGTCAATGCCGGGTAGGAGCGGACAAAATCAGCGCTCATCAATGTGCCATCATTTTGGCTGACATAGACCGGACAGTGCAGCTGGCGCTTTTTTAATGCGCCTAAAAATGAACTGACCACTTTGTCGGCAAAGGGCAGTAGTGTGGTGTTGAGGATAGCGGCATTTTCACGCTCCATTAAACCCAGGCGACCAAAGCTATGGGAGAGAGTGATCTTCGCGTTGGGGATAGCCTCAAGGATTTTACTGGCTACCTGTTTTTCCGGTTCCGCATTGATCGGTGAAAATGCTGAGGCAATAGCGATGTTTTTAACACCGCTTTTAAGCATACTTTGAATCATGCGTTCAACTTCAGCATCGTCTATATCCGCCAGGGACCAGCCATCGTATAGATAGCCGCCGTGGAGCATATGGGTTTCGCTGTCGAGAGCGTCTTTTAGGTCTTGGGGCCAATCCAACATAGGTGGCAACCCATTACCTGATGGCAGGCCGATGCGCACGGCGGCAATCTGGGCCAGCTCGCGGCGCTCAATAATGGCATTGGTAAACTGAGTGGTGCCGATCATTACAGTCTCTATCTCAGACTGGGCTATACCACTGTCGTCTAAAATTACATCTAGGGCATTGGTGATGCCACTGATAACGTCGGCGGATGTCAGTGCTTTAGTTGAAGCTAAAACTTTATCGCCTTGCAGTATAACTGCATCTGTGTGGGTGCCGCCCACATCAATTCCAATTCTCAATGTCTTCGCCTCTAAGAGTTCGTTTTACTGTGCTTAGTACTGTGCTTGGAACTGCGTTCATTCCAAGATAAGGCGGTATAAACAATGGCAGCAAGTATGATTGCATCGATCGCGGCTATACCTGATGGGGTGGCAATCAACCCTTTGGTACTTAATACCGCAAAAGTGGCACTGATTACCCAGGCAATAAAGCCTTTGGGGGCTATAGCGCGATTGTCCGCTAGGGACTCAATGTTATAGGCCTGGGGGCGGATAAACAGGTAGTCGCTAATAATAATGCCGGCAACCGGAACAAAAATAATCGACAGATAAAAGATAAAGGTAATAAAGTTATCCAACAGATTGAGTAGAGCAACAAAGATGCCGAGCAAGCCGAGGCCTATAGTCACAGCAGTGCTATTTAATTTTGGGAAGGTCGCTGTGGTGCCGAGTACGGCGCTGTAAAGATTGAGTGAGTTGAGCACCCAAGTTCCGGCAATCACAATAATCGAGGCGCCTATACCTAAGCCCAGGTCAATCATGATATCTAAGATGTCGGCCTTTCCTGACGTAGCCCCTGCTAGACCGGCAGAGCCCATCACGACTAATTGCACAACAACATAGGAAATAAAAGCGATATAAATCGCGCTGGACCAATGTTTAACAAAGCGGGTTATATCCGGCAGAATAATCGCGCCGATAATGATGGCACCCACTACTGCTGAGATGCCGTCACCTAATGTCAGTGTCGCGACCTTTTGGGTAGCAAGAATTTGTTCAAATGATTTTTCGCTTAGCGCAGAGTAACCGAGCAATAGGGTGACTCCAGCCAAAACTGGCACCATCAAAGTGGCCAACCAGTTGATTGCTTTAAAGCCAATCACCGTGGTTAATGTCATGCAGAAGCTGGCAATAATGGCCAGAGTTAAAGGTGCTATTCCGAGGTTAAATACATCTATCGCTAAGCGCGAGACGGCGTCGCCGAATAAATTAATATTCAAGCCGAACCAGCCGAGCAGGGAAATAGTAAAGGCGATATTTACCACACTGGCGCCTTTGTCGCCAAAGGCTACGCGCACTAGCAGGTAAGAGCTCATGCGAGTGCGGGCACCAATCACGCCCATCACGCCACCAATAGCAAAAATAATAATCGAGCCGATAACTAGGGCCCAGAAAGCCTGTATGGGCTCGAGGGCTTGATAGACCTCAAGACCGGTAATAAACGTCGGTAACGAAAAGGCCACCATGGCCCCGACTGCTGCTACTCGGGGCCATGGTACCAATTGGTTGTCGCTTATTTTTACTGCGGAAAACTCATTGAGTTCCTGTTTCATAGCTGAGGGCTATTTAACAAGAGGCTACTTCGCAGTATCAAATCACGACAGATTAAGGGTTTAAAAGTCATAGTTGAATTCAACACCATAGCTCGATCCGGTGTTCGGGAATCGACCCATAGAGACAACAGCGTTGCCCATGAAGACTAAATCTTCAACTTGACGTTCATCAGTCAGGTTGTCGGCAAAGACTGTCGCTGACCAGCCATCGGCCTCAACTGTGGCTCTCAGATTCAAAAATGTCTGTTTGGAGGATTCGATCTCAGGCACATCAAAGCTAAAGATTCTCGGTCCAGTGTGATTAACATCAGCACGCAGAACCAGATTCATTGCCGATGACATTTCATGCTCATATTCGGCAACCGCATTGAGGTTGTAGTCGGCGACATGGGGTAGCGAAGAGCCAATTAGATCAGCACGCTCACCAAAGGCTTCAATATCGGAATCGATCTTACCGCCATTGACCATCAACATTAGGTTGTCGCTAGCCTGAACAGCCAGTTCAAATTCAATACCCTGAGTGCTGACATCATCAACCGAGATATTTTCCAGGGTAAAGGTATTGCCATTGAAGCGCGTGACCTGTGCGTCTTCTTGGTCAATGCTGAATACCGCGACATTTAAAGTGCCAAGACCATTCATAATCGTGGTTTTAAAACCTAACTCAAGGCTGTCAGAGAGCTCCTTGTTAAAGGTGCGGCTGATATCCGGATGCGGCTCATTGAAACCACCGCTGCGGAAGCCTCGGGAAAAGCCTGCATAGATCAGAGTGTCGGCATCCATTTGATAGGCTAGAGACAGTTTTGGCTGCACTTCAGAGAAAGTCTTCTCTTCATAAGTGCTTTCGATAAAGCGTGAGTCAAAAGACTCTCGTTCATCTCTGTCATAACGGATTGCAGCGGTCACTTCGAGCTGCTCGGTGAGATCATAGTTAAGCTGAGTTGATAGAGCCCATGCATCACTGCTGTTGTCATCTAAAATACTAAATACGACTGTACTTGGGTCAAAGTCAGACCGGGTCATGGCCTGATTGCCTACTGCGTCGTCGTAGTTGTGGTACTCACTATCACGGGTGCGATCCTGCATAAAGGCGGCCACAGCCCAGCGCAAACGAGTATCATCGTTAGACTTTAGACGCGCTTCGAAGGTGGTTGATTCAACCTTCAAAATATTTTCCTGAGCACCAGCATAATGGAAACCATCAAAATCACTTGGCTGACTAGAGTAGTCGGCATCGGAAAAACCGACCTGATCAGATTCACTGTAACCGGTCACTAACTCAAGCGTTGAAGAGGCGAAGTCATGGGAGAATCTAGCACTGAATTCAGTGAGATCACGCTTATCCAGCCCCGGCACGTTGTGTTCAGTAGTCAGTGAGAAATCTTCAAAGCTAGCTGCATCAACAGCTTGATAGTAACCAATACCCGTTTCTGTATTGGTGACTCGGGCATTTAAATCTAACCTTGAGGTATCAGACAGTTCGATATTTAGCGTACCAAATACTGAGCTCTCTTCATGGAAGTCAGCTTTTTCGTTGAGGAAGGTATTGCTAATCTGTCCATCGTAATCGCGGCTGTAAGCGCCGACGCGGAAGTAAACCTGGTCTTCAACCAGTGCGCCAGAGGCTACGCCAGAGACGCGCTTATCGCTGCCGCTGGCAAAAGAAGTGCTGACTCGCGCTTCAAAATCATTGGTTGGCTTCTTGGTGGTAATATTGACTGCACCACCAATAGCGCCGCGACCGTAGAGGGCGCCCTGAGCACCGCGCAGCACTTCGATTCGTTCGATATCAAATAGCTCTTGGTTCATAAATTCGAGATCGGAAGCGGTAATGCCGTCGACAACGAAGGCGATTGGGGCGTCACCCACCTGAGGTGTGATCAGTCCACGAATCTGGATGCGCGCTAGACCAGGACGGAAATTGCTCAGCTGGCTGAGGTTCGGTGTTAGGTCGGCGACATCGCGAAAGCTCTTGATACCGGCGCGCTCAATTTGCGCGGCATTAAAGGTGGTGATAGATTCAGGAATTTCCTGAAGGCTCTCTTCGCGGCCACGAGCCGTAACTATGACTTCGTCTATGGCCGCCTCTAGTGCTTCCTCGGCAGCGGTTAGCTGTGCAGTTGCACCAAACAGCAATGTACTAGGCACAATTAAACCGGCCAAAAATTTGTTTAAGCGGTATGACATGGTATTTACTCCCGGGGCAGTATTTAAGTAACTATTATTATTTTTTCCTTCTGCTGTAGTATATTACTGATCACGCAAAATACTTGATTGAAGAAATGCCTTAAACAACGCCTAAATTTGGTTGCAGGTCACTGTTACAAAATTATATTTTTTAAACCCTTCATGGCCCGCCTATGACCAGTAAAAAGAACATTAAGCTCGATGAGATCAATAAGAAGATAATAGCTATAACGCACACCCGAGCCGATATCTCTAATCAGGAGCTCAGTGAACGTGTTGGTTTGTCTAACAGTGCCTGTTTTCAACGTACCAAAGCACTTAAAGAAGCGGGGTACCTTATTACGTTTCATTCTGACTTGGATATTGATCGGATCGCTAGAAATGTTTTGGCCTATGTTGAATTTACGCTTGAATCAAATAGCCCCAGTGCCAGAAAGACCTTTGAAAATGCAATTGAGGTGATTCCGGAATTTATGGATTGTTTGCGGGTTACTGGGGATGTGGATTACATCTGCTTTACTTGCTGTTCCGATACCTCTGCACTCAATGAGCTCTGCGATCTGATTAGTGGTAATCCTGATTTGGGTGTGCAAAAGGTCAAGGTGCGGATTATATTGGAGCGCGCCAAATGGTATTTGGGTTTTCCATTGGACAAGCTTGAGTGGTTGGATTGATCTGTCATTCTAACAGCGCATTTTGATCCACTGTCATTCCACCAGAGGCCCCACTCTGTCATCCTGACGGGGTCCCGATTCTGTTATCCCGACAGAGGCAGCGACGAGGAATCTCTAAACTTTAATCACAGGTCACAAAAGCCAACCCTGAATGCGCTTCCAACCGTTTCAGCAACGAATCACCCATGGCAACCGATGGTGTAAGAAAACCACCAGCACGATCTTCTTTGGCAATATCCTGAGCTAAACAGAGTCCCGCCTGACCGAGCATTTTCGCGGTGGAGCCATAACCCGGATCACGGTCACCAGTCACTTTTACAGTCAGCTTATTACCCTGATCATCACAGCCGTGAACACGCACATCAAAGTAGCCATTCAGTTGCTCCTCTGGACTCGGACCTTCGCCCGGTGCTGGAAGAACAAATTTTTCCAGCAGTGCTCTGGTGGGACTGAAGTAGAGGCCCAGTCCTAGCAGGCCAAAGGCCGCCGTTGTCATCAAGGCGCCAATGCGTCCCTTCAAGCCCTTGCCAGTAAGCATGCCTTCGCTATAGGAAAAGTCGCGGCCATAGGCCATGTCGAGCAGGGCGTTGGAGTGCAACACGACACGGGAATTAATCGCTTCCATCACGAAGGGTGCAATCCAGCAATTAAAGTCTGGATCAAATTGTGGCCCGGAGACACTCTTGGCACGAATGCTGTACTGATGATCACTGCCGCATAAGAGGTAGGGATTGCCCATTTTCTTGCGCATTTTAGGATCGGCTTTGGCCGCTTTAAGGGCTTCGATCATACTCGCGATAGTGCCGCCAGAAGCGCCACCTTTCATGGCTTTTACTCGCAGCTTAGCGTGGGGCAGTGGATGACCAAACTGCTCTTGGGCGCGTTGCTGCATGGCAAAGACGCCCATATCCGAGGGGATAGAGTCAAAGCCGCAGCAGTTGACTATGCGTGCGCCGCTGGCCTCTGCGGCCTGGTTATATTTCTCTTTCATCTGCCCGATCCAATGGGCTTCGCCGGTCAGGTCAGTGTAGTCAGTGCCGGTTTCTGCGCAGGTTTTGATCAGCAGCTCGCCGTACAGTGCATAGGGTCCAACAGTGGAAATAACCACTCGGGTTTGGCTGCACAGTGCTTGCAGTGATGCTTCATCGTGAGAGTCGGCGATCAACACTGGCAGTTCGCTGGCAACAGTGCCGAGAGAATTTTTTAATATTGTCAGTTTGGATTCTGAGCGCGAGGCGATAGCCCAGGAAATATCGCCATTGACGCCAATGGTCTCGACTAAATAGTTACTGAGGATTTGGCCGACAAAACTGGTGGCGCCGAAAACGATCAGATCATAGGGTTTACTGGATACTTCGTTAGTAGACATAGGTTATTATTCTTATAGTTGCATACGGTTATTTTTATTGTTAATTCGCGGAGCGGTTGTGCCCACAAACATACCCATTTTATATTCTTTTCGTCGCTGCCCCTATGCAATGCGGGCGCGAATGACTCTGTTATACGCGAGTATAAACCTAGAGCTGCGGGAAGTCCTGCTGAAAGCCAAACCGGAGAAAATGCTGGCTATTTCAGCTAAGGGTACAGTGCCAGTATTAGAGTTGCCGGATGCGACGGTCCTCGATGAGAGCTATGACATTGCTCACTGGGCGCTGAATGCAAGTGATCCCGAGCAGTGGTGGAGTGCCGATCTCGCCCCGGCAATTGACGATTTAGTGGCCCGCAATGACGGCCAGTTTAAGGCCGATCTAGATCAGTATAAATACTGGGAGCGCTTTCCCGCGGAGTCACAGGAGCAGTATCGCGCTCGCGGTGAGCAATTTCTCGCTGAACTTGAAGTACTGTTAACCCGACAACCCTACCTGCTGGCAGAGCGAATAACCCTGGCGGACATTGCCCTGTTTCCCTTTATTCGTCAGTTCGCCTTTGTTGATAAAGACTGGTTTGATCAGTCGCCCTACCCAAAGCTGCGCGCTTGGCTGGAACAGTTACTGATATCTGAACTGTTTTTGTCAGCCATGAAAAAATCCCCACCCTGGCAGGATGGGGACTCTCCGATTTCTCTTTAGGAGTGGCACTCTATGTCGCGCTCTCTCACGACTAATCCCTCGCAATACTAATCCCAGTCAATAACCACTTTTACCCGTGCTTCATCCGGTGCTTCTGAGGATGGCTCACCCAGTTTAAAGCGCAAACCGACTTCCGGAATATTGGCACCGCCAAAGGGCAGTTTTGGATTCTGATAGCGGTTTGGTCGCGCATCGGAAAACTCACTGACGGGCGGGTAGGCTTCACTGCTCCGTTCAAGCACGCGATCACCATCAATGGAGTACACCGAGGTGCCCTTGGCAAAGCTCTCTAGGGCAAAGGGGGCATCACCGGAATGACGATTGCGCAGGGCGCGATCATAGAGCCGATACTCCGTTTTGCCACCGCGAATACGCAGGTCAAACAGAGAAGTAACGCCTTTATATTTCAGGCGGTCGGCACCGGGCAATAGGCTATTGATCAATGTGTAGCCATACATTAACTGACGGCCCTCCCAGTTCAATGATTCCACCGCGGGCAGGCCATTAACCAGAGACTCATAGCAGCGCTTTCGATCCGTGACACTGACATCGCTGGAGTAGAAAGCCGAGCGGCGCTGATGGCACATCACATCGACATAGCTCTGCTGCAGCCAGGGCTGTGCGCTGTCATCGAATTGGTAAGAGGTCCAGCCCTGGTCGTCGACAAAATACTGTTCAGGCACGCTAGGCAGATTAAATTCCTGGGGGTTGGCATCCACCAGTAATAAGAAACCATTGCCGGGTCCGAACTGGGCTGGTTCATTTTGGCTCCAGAGATACTCGCCGTTGTAATACCAGGCCAAAACCCCGGGGCGGTAGTTGGCACTAAAAGCCTTCATCTCACCGTCAGTATCCTTAAAAAAGGAAAAGCCGGGTTTAGAGAGTCCCGCATCGTAATTTTTTACCCGGTCAAAACGGGCGTAGGGATCGCGATATTCCAGTAGATAGTAGTGGGGCACGGCAATGCGATGCTCTCCGCCACTGAGGGTAAAGCCATCGCTGCTCCAGCCCTTTAAGACGCCAGATTCAAAATCTTCGTAATAATCCACCCCGTCGAGACGGATATTGTCGATCAGGGCGCCATCTTCCACGGCGGCACCATCGGCGAAGTAGTGCAGGCGAAGCGATACCTGCTTGCCGCGATAGGCTTCAAGATCAAATTCTGCGGTGATCCACTGGGCCTCTTCGCAGGCGTCCTCTATGGTTTCACCCACTCGATCTTCAGCCAGCACTTTGCTCGCCGAGGGGTCACAGCCGGCGGCGATCTCGACTTTGCCATCACCGTCCATATCACCGGAACGGCCGCTAAATCCAGGTAGGGAGCCCTCGCCCTCATGGCCCTTTTTCGAGGGCATGGTGCTGTTTGTATCCGCGGCATTGTCTTTGTCGGTGGGTAGCAGGCGCTGATAGTCATCGCCATCGGTAGAGGCTTCTATGTAGAGGTAGTCCCAATCCGATTCGATTTTAAACCAGGTATCGAAACTCAGTATCAACGGTTGCTCGGCAGCGACTTCACGGAGATCAACGCTGCGGCTAAGGAAGTGATGCAGATCGTTGCCCTGGCCGGTGTAGGCGGCATAGTTACCCTGATCTTTGCCAAGGGGCCCAAGGTGCAGTTGACGTATTTTTGGCGGCAGAATAATCATCGTTGCGTCGCAGACGCCACGACTGTTTTCAGTGCCGGCCTTATTCGACCAGTCATTCATGGTTTTTAAGTACATGGAGCTGCGCTTGTCGCCGCCAAAAGCCGGTGGGCGAACAATGCAGGGATTCATCCAGCCCAGTACCATTCGCGACCAGGCGCTGAGTTCTTGTGGCTCTGGAGAGGCGGTTGAGGACATGGCCTCCCAAGAGGCGGTGGAATTATTGGTTGAGCGAGCATAGATATCGGGCAGCCCTAAGGAGTGGCCAAACTCGTGGATAAAGGTCGACACCTCGGTGTACTCGGACTGCATATTGTAGTCGTAGAGCCACAGGCCCTCTTCAATTTCATGTCCGCCGCGACCATTGACCATACCCTCGAGAACCGGGCCTTTGCCGAGGCCGCGATTGAGTGAGCTGCGGTGGGGCCAGATGCGGTCGGCACAGTCCTGTTCATCTGCTGGCAGGCTGTCAAAGACGTTGCTTTCGGCATTGACGGTAAATTTCTCATTGAGCTTGTAGAGACCCTGGCAAGAAGACTGGGCTTTGCCAGCATAGACAATCACTAGGTGATCCAAATAACCATCGGCCTCGGCGCGATTGCCATCGCCATCAAAGTCTTCAGGATCCCAAATATCGTAATCCTTCCAGGGAAACTTGGGGTTATCTCTATGGGCGGCCTGCAGTGCTTCAATGACCAGTTCCTCTGTATGGTCATCGTTGCGCCAGCTGCCATCGGCATTCTGTAGAGGGCGACCATAATAGGCCAGGGGCTTGCTCACCTTGGCGATGGGCATCACCTTGCCGGTGACGTTATAGAGGCCTTTTGATTGGTGGCGGTAGTAGTGGGACAGAGTGCCGGGCTTAGGGCGCTTAACACTGCCGCCAAACAATAGCTTTTGCAGATAGTTACGGTTTTTATTATTCTGCTTTTTGTCTCCGGCAAAGCGGTCATAACCGAGCTCAGGAAACTCCACGGCGATCACCAATAGGCGGTGGGGGCGTTCGATACCCGCCAGCACGGGTTTGATCGAATCGGTCTTAATCTGCGGGCTGCCAAGCTGGTCAAACTGCAGGCTGGCCAGTGAATCAATCATCCGTTCCGCCTCAAGATCGACGGCTGTAACCGGGATTGCGGTACAAATAACCGCAAAGCAGAGGATCTGCGCGTAAATAGAGCGTTGAAATGCCATTTGTTTCTCCTGACGGCCTCTGTAAATTGTTATTATGCCCGCCGCAAGTTCGTCTGACGAGTATGAACTCCACTGCTTTATTATAGGATCTTAAATGTTCGGTTTTTTTGAACGTCTAGTAGACCCCTTTCCGGCTGCTACGCCCCAACAACCTCCTCGCGGAATCTACGAATTCTGCCGCTATTATATGCGCGGTATGGAACGCTGGCTGCTGATAATGGGCATTCTTACGGCGATCACCGCGGTGGCAGAGGCCATGCTATTCGGCATTCTCGGTCAGGTGGTCGACTGGTTGGCCAGTAGTAACCCTGAAACCTTTTTGGCCGACACCTGGCCAACACTGCTGGGCATGACGATATTTATGCTGGTGGTGATACCAATTTCCATCACCTTGCATTCACTGATGGTGCACCAGACTCTAATGGGGAATTTTCCCATGTCTGTGCGCTGGCAGACACATCGCTATCTGTTAAATCAGGGTTATGGCTTTTTTCAGAATGAATTTAGCGGACGTATCGCCACCAAGGTAATGCAGACCTCGCTGGCCGTGCGCGACACAGTGATGAAATTGCTCAATGTGTTGCTGTTCGTACTGATCTATTTGGTCACCACTCTGCTGTTGGTCGCCACGGCTGACCCGCGCCTGGTTATTCCTCTGTTGGTCTGGCTGCTGTTTTATATTGCCGTGCAGCGTTATTTCGTGCCGCGAATGAAAAATATCGCCACCGTACAGGCGGATGCGCGCTCGCTGATGACCGGTCGCATTGTCGATAGTTACACCAATATAGTGACCCTGAAGCTGTTCTCTCACAGCTCCCGTGAGTCGGCTTACGTAAAAGAGGGAATGAACGAGTTTCTAAATACGGTGCACCCGCAGATGCGCCTGGTCACCAAACTCAATATTGTTCTCTGGACGTTGAATATGCTGTTGGTCTTCAGCACCGCGGCACTGGGAATTTACCTTTGGATCAATGGCGCGGTTACCCCCGGCGCTATTGCTATTGTTGTGAGTTTGGCGATTCGCTTGACCGGTATGTCGCACTGGATTATGTGGGAGATCAGCAGCTTATTCGAGAATATAGGCACGGTTCAGGACGGCATCAATACCATTTCAATTGCCCAGACTATCACTGACTCTGACGCCGCTACCGAGTTGCAGGTACCCCGCGGAGAGATCCAGTTTAAGGATGTTAACTTCGCCTATAACAACGATGAGATGGTATTTGATAATCTTAATCTCACCATTGCTGCTGGTGAGAAGGTCGGCATTGTCGGTCGCAGTGGTGCTGGCAAGTCGAGCCTGGTGAATTTGATATTACGTTTCTTTGATCCCCAGAGCGGTGCCTTGACCATTGATCAGCAGGATCTGCGCAATATCATCCAGGATAGCCTGCGCGCCAATATCGCCATGGTTACACAGGATACTTCTCTGCTGCATCGCTCGGTGCGTGAAAATATTATGTTTGGTCGCCCGGATGCCAGCGAAGGGCAGATGCTTGAAGCCGCCAAACAGGCCCAGGCCCATGAGTTTATTCTGGGTCTGCGGGATAACACCGGGCGTCGCGGCTATGACGCCCACGTGGGTGAACGCGGCGTAACGCTTTCCGGCGGTCAGCGTCAGCGTGTTGCCATTGCTCGAGTGCTGCTAAAAGATGCGCCGATACTGGTGCTCGACGAAGCTACTTCAGCGTTGGACTCCGAAGTTGAAGCTACCATTCAACAGAGTCTCAATCAATTAATGCAGGGTAAAACGGTGATTGCCATCGCCCACCGTCTCTCCACCATTGCCGCGATGGACAAGCTGATTGTGTTTGATAAGGGGGTGATTGTTGAGCAGGGTACCCATCAACAACTGCTTGCTGCCAATGGCCTTTACGCCAATCTCTGGAGTCACCAATCCGGTGGCTTCCTCGGTCTTGAATAATTTACTGGTAATAACTTTTATATGATTACATTAACTGACATCGAGCTGCGTCGCGGCACTAAAGTACTGCTGCAAGATGCCGAACTCGTCGTCCACCCGGGCCAACATATCGGCATTATCGGTGCCAATGGTAGCGGCAAGTCGAGCCTGTTTAAATTGCTGATGGGAAAAATTAGCGCCGATGCTGGCGAACTATTTATTCCCAAAGATTGGCGCGTTGCGCATATGGCGCAGGAGCTGGCAAACTCCGAGAGTACTGTTGCGGATTTTGTTCTCGATGGCGATCCGCAAATTCGCAAAATTGAGCGAGCGATTGAAAAAGCCTTAGCCGATGAAAATCATGATCGTCTGGCTCTCGAATACGAAAAATTAGATAACGCCAATGGCTTCGATGCTCATTATCGCGCCGAGCAGTTATTGCATGGTTTGGGATTTGATCAGTCGGAATTAGATCGACCAGTAAATAGTTTTTCGGGTGGCTGGCGCATTCGTTTAAATCTGGCCCAGGCATTGATGAGTCCGTCGGATTTGATGCTGCTGGATGAGCCAACCAATCACTTGGATTTGGATGCCACACTTTGGCTTGAACAGTGGTTAAAAAATTATACTGGCACTCTATTAATTATTTCTCATGATCGGGATTTTATTGATAATGTTGTGGATCGCATTGTTCATGTGGAGCATTGCAAAACCAATACCTACAAAGGCAATTATTCAACCTTCGAACGTGTTCGCGGTGAGCGTCTGGCACTACAGCAGGCGAGTTTTGAGAAGCAGCAAAAACGTCGGAAAGAAGTTGAAGAGTTTATTACCCGGTTTAAAGCCAAAGCTTCCAAAGCCAAGCAGGCTCAGAGTCGAGTCAAAGAATTGGCGCGCATGGAAGATATTGCACCGGCCCATATCGACTCGCCGTTTTACTTTAGTTTTGCCCAGGGCAAAAAAGCCCACAGTGCATTGGCCAATATTAGTCAGGGTAATTTGGGTTATGACGGCCAAACGATTTTAGCAAATGTTAATTTTGATCTGCACCCGGGAACTCGTATTGGTTTGTTAGGACCAAATGGTGCCGGTAAATCAACCTTGATTGCCAGCCTTACCGGCGACCTGGATTTACTCAATGGTGAAAGAGTTTATGGCGACAATGTCAAAATTGGTTATTTCGCACAGCATCAGTTAGAAGTTTTAGACTTACAGGCCAGTGCTTTTTTGCATCTCCAGCGCATCAGCCCAAAATCCACCGACCAAGAGTTGCGCAACTTTTTAGGCGGATTTGATTTTCATGGGGATAAAGCATTGGAGCCCATCAAGTCATTCTCTGGTGGTGAAAAAGCGCGGGTTGCTCTGGCCCTAATTGTTTGGCAGAAACCCAACCTGTTATTGCTCGATGAGCCCACCAACCACTTAGATTTGGAAATGCGTCATGCATTGACTCTGGCGCTGCAAAGTTATGAAGGTGCATTGGTGGTTATCTCTCACGATCGACATCTGTTGCGTAACACAGTCGACGAGTTTTACTTGGTGGCAGACGGTGCAGTTAAAGAATTTGACGGTGACTTAAAAGATTACCAGCAGTGGCTGAAAAACTTTAATCGTGTGCCTACAGTTTCAGGTCAAAAAGCTGTGGATATAGCTGCTCCTGTAATTGAAGAAATTGCCGCATCTGTTGAAGTGCTCAGTTCTGCCGATAAAAAACTACTTCGCCAGCAGTCTGCTGATGCACGTAAAAACCTCGCGCCTTTAACGAAAAAATCCTCACAGTTAGAAAAGGCTATTGAAAAGCTTCAGGCGCAGCTAAAAGAGATAGAAGATAGTCTTGCTGATAGTGATTTATATTCAGATATGAATAAACAATTATTAAAACAACAGCTCGGTTTACAGGTGGAGATAAAAAAGTCGATTGCTGATACCGAAGAGCAGTGGTTTGATATTCAGCAGCAGGTTGAGCAGTTTAGTCACGAAGTTTAGGTTAAATTTTTGAGTAGTCTGTCAATTAACGCTAGTTATTTAAACTGGATGAATTGGTATTAAATTGGTAAGGTGACCGACCCTGTAAATTTAATGATTGGGAATTTCGATGTTTAAATTCAAAAAAGACACTGATATAAGTGGTTCTGCAGTGAATAAACCGTCTCGTGGCTCAAGTGAAATTGCCAAAAGAGGTTCGGTATCTATTGGAGGTAAAACTATGATTGGTTCAACTGTTGTTATTGATGGGAATATTACCAGCGCTGAAGATTTAATTATTGAAGGCAAAGTCTCCGGCACTATTACTGCCACTGAGCATGAAGTGACAGTGGGTCAGGCAGGTCAGTTAAAGGCCAATATCAGCGCCAAAATTGTGCGCATAGAAGGTAAGGTCGAAGGCGATATTTCTGGCGGCGAAAAAGTAATTATTTCAAAAACCGGCAATGTGCTTGGCAATATTGATGCCCCCCGCGTGACATTAGAAGATGGTGCCAAGTTTAAAGGCAGCATTGCTATGGATCCGGATGAGCAGCCAGCGGTTAAGGCTGTGCGCAGCGGTAAGTCAGATCTTTTTCCAGCCAGTGCAGTAGCCGCTGATAATTCGAAAGCGTCCTAAACGGCGAGTTGAGAACAGCGGGCGGCAAGTAATGGGCAGCATGTAATGGAAAGCAAATAGTGTTTAGATCGCGGGTCGAAAAGGTAGCAGTTGCATCTGCCACTTCTCAGGACTACGCCCTGTGTACAATGTTGCATAGCAATCTTGCTGCTGCCATGTTTGACTCGCTACAGACTGACAAACGCCTAGTAGTCTTAGATGTGGGTATGGCCATGGCCGCCACTGTGGATTTTTTCAGTCAGTTTAAAAGCAAACTACTCTTTGTCGACCTCTACTCCGAAGCCTTTGTCTCCGAGATCAATGAGGAGGTCAGCCACCAGCAGCTGGTGGAGCAGTTCCGCCAGGCTTTGGCCATCGACGATAACTGCATTATTGATATCTGTCTGTTCTGGGACTTCTTTAACTATCTCGACGGCACCTTAATAAAAGCCTTTATTGAAGCACTACACCCCTATGTCGACGAACACACCCGTGGCTTTGGTCTCGGGGCGCTCAATTCCCGCTGTCAGCTACCAAATTCTTGTTACGGCCTGATGACCGAGGACAAATTGACCCAGTGCCCTCGCAGCGACGAACAGCGACCGGTCTACCCCCACTCCCAGCGCGATCTCAACAGTCATCTAGACTACTTTGAAATCAATAAAAGCCGCCTGATGTCCGATGGTCGGGTGGAATATCTGATTACCCGCTGCAATGATTCTGTACGAGTGAAAAAGCCGATTTTTTGAGCGCCAGCCTCTGCGGATTTGGTTACACTGCGACCCTCTTTTTTAAATCATATTCTATAGCTTTACCGATCTGCACTCAGCGGGCAGACCAAATAACAATAATAACCGTCTTAAAATGGGCGGCAGGGGAAATCTATGAAGCAGGCAATTATCGTTGGCGCCAGTTCCGGGCTGGGTTGGGAGTTGGCAATACAGCTGGCGGACAAAGGTTATCAGTTGGGTGTTATGGGCCGCCGTGAAGGCCTGCTCCATGAGTTGGTGGAGAAATTGCCGGGCACCCATTTTGTTCAAGCTACAGATGTCACCAACGCGGAACAGTCCCAGACTGAACTGGAAGAATTAATTACTCGCATGGGGGATGTGGAACTTATCGTCCTGAGTTCCGGTGTCGGCCTTTTTGAACATAAACTTGAATGGGTCGCTGAGCGGGAAATGATCGACGTTAATGTCCGCGGTTTTGCGGCTCTGACGATTGTTGCCATGGAGTACTTTACTCAGCGCGGCGCAGGGCATTTGGCGGGCATATCCTCGATGGCCGCCCACATATTTGGAGCTAAGACGGTCACCTATCACGCCACCAAAGCCTTTGTTTCAAACTATCTTGCCGGCATGCGTCAGCGCGCGATTCGCAGCGGGCTGCCGATTACCATTACCACCATTGAACCGGGGTTTGTTAAAACGCCGATGGTCCATGGCAACCCTATGTGGATGGCACCAGTGGAAAAGGGCGTTGCCCAGATGGTCACTGGGTTATTGAAAAAGAAAAGCCATATCTTTATCACCAAGCGCTGGCGCTATGTGGCGTTTGTGGTCGACCTAATGCCCCAGTGGTTGCTGTGTAAGTTTTTGTAACCGCTACGGCTATATTGGGCTATTGTAAAAGCCGATAGAGTTATTTTTGCATCCAGTAAGCTAGCGAGTCGATCATGAGTAGGAATAATCGAGCCCTGAAAGTTGCCACCCTGCGTGGCGTTATCGATATGCTACCTCTGAGTTTGGCCGTGCTGCCCTGGGGTATTTTGTTTGGTTCCCTGGCGGTGCAGCGGGGTTTTAGCTGGCTCGAAGCTCAGCTGTTTTCCGGGATTATTTTTGGTGGTGCGGTACAGATCGTCACCGTGGAATTAATCGCCGATAACAGCTCACTGCTGACGGTATTGGTTACCGCCTTTATTATCAGTTCCCGGCACTTTCTCTATGGTCTTTCTCTGCGAGAACGGCTCAGTCCACAGCCACTGCGCTGGCGTCTGAGTTTTGGATTTCTGCTCACCGACGAGCTGTTTGCTCTCTCGGGTCATCGTCGCGCCTATATTGGGAAATTACGTCTGTATTATGGCTTAGCTGCCGGTGGCAGCTTTTATCTGGCCTGGAACCTGTGGACCTTTATTGGCATTGTCGCCGGTGCGTCGCTGCCGGATCTAACAGATTTAGGACTCGACTTTGCCATTGCTGCTACCTTTATAGCCTTGGTGGTTCCCGGGGTTAAGTCTCTGGCGACCCTGTCAGCAGTACTAACCGCAGCCACGGCGTCGGTTTTTTTCACCCTCTGGCATTTTGAGCTGGGATTGATCTGTGCGGCACTGCTCGCTATGACGGTGGGTTATACAGTGAATAAACTCAGGGGCAACGCGGGGGATGGGCCATGATAATACTGACTATCTTGCTGTTGGCCTCTATCACCTTCGGTACTCGCTATCTATTCCTTGAGGGCCGATTGCCAGTCCGCCTCGGCCCCAATCTGCGCCTGCTACTCAGTTACAGTGGGCCATCTGTACTGGCGGCTATTCTTGCGCCGATTCTACTGGTGCGTAATGACCAACTCTACCTGAGTATCACCAACCCCTATCTATGGGGTGCAGCGGCGGCTATTACTGCGGCCTATAAAACCGGTAATATTTACTGGACGATTGGCGCTGGCATGCTAGTATTTATCGCATCTGGCCAATTAGTCTAGGGTCTGAGTTTTCAGAGTTCTAGCTTCTTTGAGAACGCTGTGGTCACCAAAATTCCCTGTTTTGTCACTGTAGATACGTCTTCACTGTGCGTAGTAAATCATACTGCTGTGAGAACAAGGCCGTTTTGTTATGAACGGCTTAAGAGATTAGTTTAACCGCTGGCCTAAAGGGCGAGCCTAAAAAGACCGAGAGATCCTGATTATGATTCCACGTAACCTATATGATTCCGACCACGATATGTTCCGCGACACAGTGCGTAAATTTCTTGAAGTGGAAGCAGTGCCACACCACGCCCAGTGGGAAAAAGATGGCATGGTCAGCGACGAAATCTGGTTGAAGGCTGGCGAACAGGGCTTTTTATGTCCCACTGTGCCTGAAGAGTATGGCGGTGTTGGTGTCGATTTCCGCTACAACTGTATTGTTAATGAAGAGATTGGTCACGCTGGCTGCACTGGCTTGGGCTGGACTCTGCACTCGGATATCGCGGTTCCCTATATAGTTCGCTACGGCAGTGAAGAGCAGAAGCAGCGCTTTTTGCCACGCTGTGTGTCCGGTGAGTTGATTACGGCGATTGCCATGACTGAGCCCAGCGCGGGTTCCGATCTCCAAGGTACCAAAACCACCGCAGTGCTCGACGGTGATGAGTGGGTTCTGAATGGTTCCAAGACCTTTATTACCAACGGTCAAAAATCCGGTTTGGTGATTGTGGTGGCCAAGACCGATGTCAATGCGGGTTCAAAAGGTATCAGTCTATTTTTGGTTGAAGCGGGCACGCCAGGATTTACTAAGGGTCAAAATCTTGAGAAGTTGGGTTTAAAAGCCCAGGATACTTCTGAGCTGTTTTTCCAAGATGTGAGAATTCCCAAAGACAATCTGCTTGGCGAAGAGGGTCGTGGCTTTATCTATCTGATGCAGGACCTGCCCCAGGAGAGACTTTCTGTCGCGGTGAGTGCCAATGGCATGTGTCAGGCGGTCATGCAGTCCACTGTCGACTATGTCAAAGAGCGCAAAGCTTTTGGTACCAATGTGGCGTCGTTTCAAAATACCCAGTTTAAGCTTGCTGAGTTATCGGCGGAAGTCAGTTGCGCGGAAGTGTATTTGGATCGTTGTACTGAGCTGCTGATTGAAGATAAATTGGATACGGTGACCGCTTCAAAGCTCAAGTTACTGACCACTGATCTACAGTGCAAGGTCGCGGATGAATGTCTACAGCTATTTGGCGGTTGGGGCTATATGTGGGAATACCCAGTTTGTCGTGCCTTTGCTGATGCGCGAGTGCAGCGGATTTATGCGGGTAGCAATGAGATTATGAAGCTGATTATTTCGCGTGATTTATTGAAATGACTGCTCACTCATAGCCATCTCGATCTCCGCTCCTGTAACCCTGGCCTCCACTCCTGTCATCCCGACCGCAGTGGAGGGATCTCCCACAGCTGGCAGCAGACTAATAATGTTGTAAGGTTTTTTCGAGGCAGATGCCAGATGCGGGAGATCCTTCGGCTGCGCTCAGGATGACAATATGGGGTGGCTAACCGACCCGACCAACCTCAGTCCTTATAGGACGAATCAATCTTATCAATAATCCGCGTCATAGCTTTAAACTCCAACTCCCCAGCTGGCCGCCCCATACTCTGCATCGCCATCAACTGCTCAGTCCGCGCTAGGACTTCAGCTGACACCGGAATCAGCGGCTTACCCGTCGCATCACAGGCTACCTGAACCTCACAGGAACGCTGTAGCGCCCACATATTCATAAAGGCCTCAGGAATAGTGCGACCACAGGTTAATAAACCGTGGTTGCGCAAAATCAGCATATTCTTGTCGCCCATATTGCCCAGCAAGCGCGGCTTCTCATCGTCCATCACGGTGATGCCTTCAAAGTCATGATAGGCAACTCGACCTCTCAGCAGCGCGGAGTAAAAGTTATCCGTACGCAACCCTTCCTCAGAACAGGCCACGGCCATACCGGCATCAGTGTGGACATGGGTAATGCAGTGCACGTCTTTGCGAGCACCATGAATGGCAGTGTGAATAATAATGCCCGCGGGATTAACTGCGTAGTCAGTAGGCTCAACAATATTGCCATCAATATCCACTTTAACCAGATTAGAGGCAGTCACTTCACTGTAATGTAGGCCGTAAGGATTGATTAAAAAATGCTCCTGATCGCCGGGCACTTTCATAGTGATATGGTTGAAAATCATCTCCGACCAGCCGAGATAATCAAAAATTCGATAGCATGCTGCCAGTTGAATGCGCAGTTCTTGTTCTGTTTGTCCTGCCATTAGCTCACCCTCTTTACAAACTTGGTTAAGATTACGATCTGTGTGCCGTTGACACGGCCTTCTATATGCTCAGGGTTGCTCTGCACCAGTGAAATATTACGCACTGCTGTTCCGCGCTTGCCGGTAAAGCTGGTTCCCTTAACATCCAGATCCTTTATTAATGTCACTGTATCACCAGCGCTAAGTACTGCGCCGTTACTGTCTTTATGAATAACCGCATCCTCTTCGGGCTCGGCTTCAGTCCCAGACTTTGCCCAGGCGAGAGTCTGGTCGTCCAGATACATCATATCCAACAACTCTTGCGGCCAGCCCTCGGCACTGAGACGAGTGAGCATGCGCCAAGCCATGACCTGAACCGCGGGTACCTGTGACCACATGCTGTCATTGAGGCAGCGCCAGTGATTGACGTCAACCTTGTCTGGATTATTGATCTGATCGATACAGATGTCACAGGCTAGCAGTGACTCTTCAGTGTTGCCGTCGCTATGGGGTGGCACTTCATAGGCAGAGAGATTTTCGCTGTTAGCGCAAAGTTCGCAGGCTGAACCGCTGCGGCTGTGAAGATCGGTCATAGGGGCGGGCTACTTGTGTTGAGTTATTTGGCCACAGTATAGGCGGCTTTACGCCAGCGCAGCAATCAAGCTCTTAGCCGCCGCCCAGCCGGATAACACTGCACCTTCAAAGCGTGGCCCGGCAAAGGCATCGCCGGCCAGAGCCAAGGGTGGCAGATCGGTAGATTCGCTGAGTAACATACAGGCTTCAGGGTCCACTACTGAGGGCTTGCTGTAACGCCAGCCGTGAACCTGATATTCAGTAACCTTTGCATTGCCGAGATAGGGTGCTGCTGCATCAATGAGTTTTTGCCCTATGAGTATTTTGTCGTCGTCATAATGTTCGGCACTAAAGCCGCCGCTGCCATGAATGGTCACTGCGGGAATCTTCGAGACACCTTTTTGCAGATTGTCACTGATCCAGCCAATTGGGCCTTCATCAAATGCGGTTGCACCGGGGGCTGGGATAGCCGTTGGGCCGTCAAGCACTGCCATCACTGCAATACAGGCTTCGTAATCAATACGATCAAGGCGCGCCTGCTTGTCCGCTGGTACTGGAATATTCCCCGAGGCGAGCAGGTCGAGGGTCTGTGGCACAGGTGAGGTAATTAACAGCGCCTTGGCGCTTATGGTATCGCCATTATCCAATGCCGCTGACCAGAGTTGATTATCTTGGGTGATGCTGTCGACTCTAGTGGTGCGCAGCACATTCATATCCGTCGCCAGATATTTTGCCACCGCAGTCATGGTGGGCACGCCGCGATATCGTGGGTGGCCATTGGGATGTCCCGGGTAGCTGCTGTACCACTCTTCGGCGACACCGGCGTCGATCCACTCGGCAACACTGGCTTTAAAGCGCGAATCTCGGGCGGTCATAAATTGCGCACCGTGATCAAAGGTGGCATCGCCAATACGACGTCCTGCCAGGCGACCGCCGAGGCCTCGGCCCTTATCGACGACCAACACATTGAGGCCCGCTTGGTGCAAATCATTTGCCGCGCTGAGTCCGGCAAGGCCGGCGCCAATAATAAGAACATCCCAAATGACGGGACTGTTGCTGTCGGTGGAGGAGGGCATATTTAAGAGTCTTATTGGTTAGGTCTTGTTAGTTAGAGTGCTCGGATTTGTTTCGCGCGGCTTTGCATTTAACCGAACAAAAGCGCACTTCATCCCAGCAGCGCTGCCACTTTTTTCGCCAGACAAAAGGGCGCTCGCAGACTGGGCAGATCTTGCTCGGGAGGTCAGACTTTTTACGCATACTAGGCATGGGCGGATTATCGCAGGTTTTGCTATTGGTTGACTGACCTATATATCTAGGCGGCTTCTAACTTGCTGCCCTGCAAGGTAATTCGATGCATCAGTCGCATCTGCCCCTGGTAATCGTTGTCGGCCTGATGCCAGGTGCAGCGATTATCCCAAAAGGTAATTGAACCCGGCAGCCAATTAAAGCTGCAAGTGAACTCTGGCTGCGCCACATGAGCATAGAGTTCATCCAATAACTCGCGGCTCTTATCAAACTCCCAACCTTCAAATTGAATAGTGTGGCCGGGATTAACATAGAGCACCTTGCGGCCGCTCTGAGGATGAATGATCACCACCGGGTGGGTGGCGTCGCCAACACGATCCATACCGCCCAGCTGATCTTTTAGGTCGGTAAATCGGTAGAGACCATTTTCGCCGTACAGGTGTGTATTGGAGTGAACCGCGCGCAAACCCTCAAGGCGTTTTTTAAGATTATCTGGTAGTGCGTCATAGGCCGCGGCCAAGTTGGCAAACTGGGTATTGCCGCCGGTCTCTGGGAGTGTTCGGGCGACCAAGATAGAACCCAGTGCTGGAATATCGTCATAGGAATGGTCTGTGTGCCAGCCGCCACCTATATTGGTTTGCTGGTTTTTTTCTTTGCGCACTTCGGCAATCAGCGGGGATTCGTCGGTGGTTTTGAAGAATTTATTCACCACGATCTTGCCGAAGCGGTTGGCGAAGCGCAGATGTTCTTCTGGAGGTAGTTCTTGATCGCGAAAAAACAGTAGGCCATGTTCAGTGAAGGCCGCGCGCAGCTGCTCTAGTTGAGTGTCACTCATGGTAGCCAGTTGCAGATCGCTGACAACTGCACCGCAGTTGGGGGAGAAGGGGGTCACTTTCATAGATGACTTCTTATTGTTTTTATTTGTGGGTTATTTGAGCACTTTTTGTTGTGCCTGTCATCCCAGCCGTCACACTGTTACCCCGACAGCCACACTGTCATCCCGACCGCAGTGGAGGGACCTCAGCCAGTTGGCAGGAGATCCTTCGACTTCGCTCAGGACGAAAAGCCTTTATAGAAAGAGGCCCTTCGACTCCGCTCAGGGTCACAAGCCTTTAATAGAAACAGATCCTTCGACTTCGCTCAGGACGAAAAGCCTTTATAGAAAGAGGCCCTTCGACTCCGCTCAGGGTCACAAGCCTTTAGGCTTGTGACTTATCCAAACTCCATATGCCAGCACCGCGCACCGCAATAAACAAAAATGCAAAGCAGAACAACGCCGCTAATTCGCCCCTATTAATGATCGGGAAAACATTGTTCATACCATGAGCCATCCAGTAAGCCGCAGCCATGGTGCCACTACAGATAAACGCTGTGGGCCGAGTAAACAGTCCAATCATCACCAGCACACCACCTACCATTTCAATGGCGCCAGCGGAATACATCAATGGGCTGAGGGGGTAGGGAAATTCAACAGGAAAATTCAGTAGCTTCTGGGTTCCGTGCCAGATAAATAAAAACCCGGTTACGATTCTCAGTAGTGCGTAGGATTGCTCTTCACGTCCGTCTAATAGGTTGTCTAAAAATTTCATATACAGGCCTCTTTAGTTTTTCATTTTGGTTTGGCTTAATGGAATCACCCATACTCTATGGGATCTAGATCAGAACAACAATAATTATCAGGCACAGTATGAATGGCACTGAGATACAGCTGACAGCAAATATGAGTATATTGCCTGTGTTTTTAGTCATGGGAAGTGACCTCCTAGTGTTATTAAAACTAGTCACTAAATCCCACTTTTTCCACTGGGGTTTTACCTGCTATAGCTAGAGCCCGCGCTGCCATTCCTCCCGTAGGGGTATCATCCCTGGTTGATTTATCGCGGTAGTGACAATCGACAATAACTGCTCTTTGTCTTTGCCCAGCACACCTTTTAGTACCAGATAATTAGACGCGTGATCACTTCTGAAAATGGTTTTCTCCAGCTCCAGATTACTCAGCAATACCTGCATCTCATGAAATAGCTCCAGTTTGCCAAGCTTGCGCCAGCGGCCCTCAAAGGCCTCTTCAAAACGCTCACTGCCCGCGGGAAATTCCACCACCAGAGTGGAGAGATAATCCGGCTGTGCAGCATTCATCAGTTTGGCGGAGTTTAGCGCGTGTTGCTCGCTGAGTTCCGGGCCACCGAGGCCATTTAAAATCATCACTGAGCTTTTCATGCCCGCCTGTTTGATCTTTTGCAGGGCCACCAGCGAGGAGTCATAATCTTCCCCTTTATTGACCAGCCTCAAAACCTCGTTGTCGCCGCTCTCGCAGCCCACATACATCAGGCTCAGTCCAAGATCGCGCAAGTCAGTCAGCTCTTCAACGCTTTTCTTTTTCAGATTCCGCGGCAGACAGTAGGAGGAGACCCGCTGTACATCGGGATAGTATTTATTGATCATCTGTAGAATATCGACCAGCCTTCTAGTACTCAGGGTCATAGCATCGCCGTCGGCTAAAAATACCCGCTTGACCGGATAGCCGGCCTTGGCAAGACCACGCAATTCCTCTTCAATCTTCTCGATGGGCTTGGGGCTAAAGCGCTTCTGTTGATCGGTGTACATTTCACAGAAGCTGCACTTATTGTAGGAACAGCCATTGGTAACCTGCAGAATAAGCGAGCGACCTTCACTGGGTGGACGGAAGACGGGCTGAATATAGTCGAGTGGGTACATAGTGAATAATTGCCGATTAATGAATGGCCCAAGTTTACAGGTTTTAGTCAGATTGCATCTGCCCAGGGTCTTTTATTGATTATTCATTGAATTAATCTAACTTTAGTTCAGTGAGGCAAAAGAATTAGTCTAAAATACTGCCATTATTTTGATTACCAGTGATCCTTTCCCATGCAAAAAAACACCTCTGACAAGCCATTCAAACCTGGCATCGGTATCGACTTTGGCACCAGCAACAGTGCTGCGGCAGTGTTTGATGGCGAGCAGGTCAGGCTGGTTCAGCTCAGTGAGCTCAATCCAATTATGCCCTCGGCTAATTATATCGATCGAGATTTCGCCTCGACCATAGGTCAGCTGGCGATCGATGACTATATTAGTGACAATCAGGGCCGCAAGGTGGAGCTCAGTGTCGAGGTGATTGGCGAGGCGCGCACCAGTGCCGGTACCGCCGATGGCCCGGCCAGTGAGTCGGAGACCAGCAAGGTTTATGGTCAGGCTTTTAATGACGCCAGTCTGCCAGGGCGACTTTTCCGCGGTACTAAGCGTTTGCTGGGCAATACTGCCAGTGATAAAACCGTGATTTTCAGTCGGCCGTTTCGTCTGGTGGCGCTGGTTACCCCTATATTGGTGGGTATCCGCAAAGCCTTGCGCCGCAGCGTTGATAACAGCAGTCAGGCCTGTATTGGCCATCCTGTCAACTTTGAGGGTATAGAGCAGGGCCGCAACAATATTGCACTTCAGCGCCTCAGTGAATCCTATCGTCACGCCGGTATTAGCCAGCAGAGTTTTTGCCCGGAGCCTACCGCGGCGGCCATTAGCTATCTGTATAACTATCCCCACAGCCGCGACCAGCTGATGCTGACCGTGGATTTTGGTGGCGGCACTCTGGATTTTTGTATTCTGCGCCGCAAGGGCACGGAGTTTTCCGTTGAAGCCACCCATGGTATTGCCCTGGGTGGCGACAAGATCGACCAGACTATTTTCCGCGAGCTGGTTTTCCCGTTGCTGGGCAAGGGCGAGCGCTGGTCGCGCCTGGTCGATGGCACTGAGGTGGATACCCTATTTCCCTTTGCCGAGTTTGAAGAGCTGCTGATCAACTGGCCGGTGAGCTATATGCTCAACCAGAACAAATACACCGCCTCGGTGATGCAGCGCATGGTGCTGCCGGATGAGGGGGCGATTAAGTTTAAGCGTCTCTATGATTTGATTAAGCAGAACTATAGCTATCAGGTGTTTGAGGCGATCAAGGCGTTTAAAGCGGAGCTCTCGGTGTCTGATTCCGCGGTGCTGGATATTCCCGAGATCGATATAGAGGTGCGATTAGATCGCTGGGAGTTCGAGCTAATGATCACTGATCGGCTGTTTGAACTGGAGCGGGCAATCAGCCTAATCCTCGATAAAGCTGGCTTGCAGGCTGATGATATTGATCTGGTATTGCGCACTGGTGGCTCTTCATTGATCCCCGCGGTGAAAGATATTCTCGAAAATCAATTTCCCGGCAAGGTTGTGGAACACGATCCCTTTACTAGTGTGGCGGCGGGTTTAGCGATTGCTGATTACTTTGGTTACGGCTCAGATATTCCTCAATAAGGCGGCTTTTTAGCCTTTCTTTACCATTTATTTTTTTGATCAAGGCCATCTGTGCTCTCTTCCATCTAAAAACTTACTTGCATGCAGCAAGCAAGATAACTAAACTCTCATCATTGCTAATCTAAACCGTTAATCTAAATCGCTAATCTAAATGGAAGATCCAATGACTACCTCTACTGTTTCCGCGAGCTCCACCTCAACTAGTGCTGTCGCCAATAAGGCGGTGCCGAAAAAAGGCACTCCCCTGCGTTTTGTGACCGCCGCCAGTCTCTTTGATGGCCACGATGCGGCGATCAATATTATGCGTCGTATTCTTCAGGGCGCCGGTGTTGAAGTTATCCACCTGGCTCACAATCGCTCGGTGGCGGAAGTGGTTCAGACTGCTTTGCAAGAAGATGCTCAGGGTATTGCCATCAGCTCTTATCAGGGTGGTCATGTGGAGTACTTTAAGTATGTGGTGGATCTGCTAAAAGAAGCGGGTGCTGAGCATATTAAGGTCTTTGGCGGCGGGGGTGGGGTGATTGTTCCCGCTGAAATCAAAGAGCTTGAGGCCTATGGTGTCGAGCGTCTCTACTCGCCCTATGATGGTCAGAATCTGGGCTTGGTGGGTATGATCGACGATATGATTGAGCGCTGTTCACTGGGGGCTTACAGCGATGTGACTGTGGCCGCTGGAGAACTTTCCGGTGAGAGTGGACGCAATAATCTAGCACGTCTTATCACCGCCATTGAGCGGGATGAACTCAGTGCAGAACAGCAGAGTTCACTCCGTGAGCAAGCGCAATTTCTTAGCACCACAGTGCCTGTTCTTGGTATTACCGGTACTGGTGGCGCTGGTAAGTCCTCACTAACTGATGAATTGATTCGCCGTTTCCGTCAAGATAGCGCCGACGAACTGAAGATTGCCGTGCTGGCCATTGACCCGACTCGACGCAAAACTGGCGGTGCCTTACTCGGCGATCGCATTCGCATGAATGCTATTTATCATCCCTCTATCTATATGCGCTCCATCGGCACCCGTGGAGCCACCGGTGAAGTGCCGGCGGCACTGAAAGATATTGTCTGTGCCATGCGCCTCGGCGGTTTCGATCTGGTGGTAGTTGAGACTCCGGGTATTGGTCAGGGCGATGCTGGTATCGTGCCCTATGTGGATATTCCAATCTATGTGATGACCCCAGAGTTTGGTGCCCAGAGCCAGTTGGAAAAAATTGATATGCTCGATTATGCCGAGTTGGCGATTATCAATAAATTTGATCGCAAGGGCAGCGACGACGCCTATCGTGATGTGTGCAAACAGGTGCAGCGCAACCGCGAAGCCTGGACTCAGGCGCCGGATGAGATGCCGGTATTTGGCACCATTGCCTCACGCTTTAATGATGACGGTGTCACCGCTGCCTATCAGGAGCTGGTGGTTCTTTTACAAAACCGCGGACTGCGCAGCTTTGATCAGCATCTGGCGAAAGTCGATCGCCGCACTCCATCGGAAAAAACCGTGGTGGTACCGGCAGATCGTCAGCGTTATCTGGCCGAGATTGCCGCCAGCGTGCGCAATTACCACAAGCAAGTTGTGGTGCAGGCCAATCTGGCTCGCCAACAGCAGCAGCTCGCGGCAACCAAAACCATGTTATTGGAAAACGGCAGTGATGCACCAGAGGCTATCGACAGTCTGATTGCCGAGCGCAAACAGGCCATGGATGCCAAGGCCAGCAGCTTGCTGGAAGGCTGGCCCGCTATGGTGGAAGCCTATAGCGGCGATACTAAAGTCGATATCTTGCCCAATGGCAAAGAGATCGTCACCAAGTTAAATACTATTTCTTTGGCGGGCAACAAGATCTCCCGGGTTTCATTGCCGCGCTTTGAAGATCATGGCGAACTGCTCAAATGGCTGATGCGTGAAAATCTGCCCGGTGAGTTCCCTTACACCGCCGGTGTCTTTCCGTTTAAGCGCGAAGGTGAAGATCCAGCACGGATGTTTGCCGGTGAGGGCGATGCCTTTAAAACCAATCGCCGCTTTAAGGCGCTGTCGGAGCACTCCGATGCCAAGCGTCTTTCAACCGCCTTTGATTCAGTAACTCTCTATGGCTTTGATCCCCATGAGCGTCCGGATATTTACGGCAAGGTGGGTAATGCCGGTGTTTCCATCTGTACTCTGGATGATATGAAAGCGCTCTATGATGGCTTTGACCTCTGTAATCCAACCACCTCGGTTTCGATGACTATTAATGGTCCGGCGCCGACTATCTTGGCGATGTTCTTAAACACTGCCATTGATCAGCAGGTTGATCAATTTGTTGCCGAACACAGCCGTCAGCCCAAGGATGATGAGTTCCAGACCCTGCGCAGCAATACCTTGCAGCGCGTGCGCGGCACGGTTCAGGCAGATATTCTCAAGGAAGATCAGGGTCAGAATACTTGCATCTTCTCCACCGAATTTAGCCTGCGCATGATGGGTGATATGCAGCAGTATTTTATCAATGAGCAGATTCGCAATTTCTACTCGGTGTCTATCTCCGGATACCATATTGCCGAAGCCGGAGCTAACCCCATCTCCCAGCTGGCCTTTACCCTGTCCAATGGCTTTACCTTTGTTGAAGCTTATCTGGCTCGCGGCATGAAAATCGATGACTTTGCCCCCAACCTGTCGTTCTTCTTCTCCAATGGTATGGATCCGGAGTACACAGTTATGGGTCGAGTGGCGCGGCGTATTTGGGCCACCTCTATGCGCGATCTCTATGATGCCAATCCGCGAAGCCAGAAACTGAAGTACCATATTCAAACTTCCGGCCGTTCCCTGCACGCTCAGGAAATGAACTTCAATGATATTCGTACTACCCTGCAAGCCTTGATCGCGATTTACGACAACTGTAATAGCCTGCACACCAATGCTTACGACGAAGCCATTACCACGCCAACTGAAGAGTCAGTGCGCAGAGCGCTGGCGATTCAGCTGATTATTAATCAGGAGTGGGGTCTGGCGAAAAATGAAAACCCCAGTCAAGGCGCGTTTATTATCGATGAGCTAACGGATCTGGTTGAAGAGGCGGTGCTGCAGGAGTTTGAGAAAATCTCCGATCGCGGCGGTGTGCTCGGAGCTATGGAAACCGGCTATCAGCGCGGTAAGATTCAGGAAGAATCGCTCTACTATGAGCACAAGAAGCATGACGGTTCTTTCCCGATTGTGGGTGTCAATACCTTCCTTAGTGAGACTGAAGAAGAGCCAATAGAAATTGAACTGGCCCGTTCAACTGAAGCGGAAAAACAAAATCAGATTAAACGTCTGCGGGCTTTCCAAGAGACCCACAGTGCCGAATCAGCGGAAGTGCTTAAACGCTTGCAGGATACAGTGAGCCAAGGCGGCAATGGGTTTGAGGTGTTGATGGAAGCGGTGCGGGTTTGTTCGCTGGGCGAAATTACCAATGCACTATTCGATGTCGGCGGACAATATCGCCGCAGCATGTAATCATGCTGGGTATTTTCCGCCAGAAGGGCGTTAAAAATGTACTCATTCGGTCATTTATTAACATAAACTCCCTCACTGCGTGCATTTTTGCCTACTTCTGACGCAAACTACCGGCGCATGATGCGGTAGTGGAATAAATCCAGGAACCGCTAATCACAAAACAGTTAATTTAGGACCCTATAGCTAATGCCCAAAGCCCTCCGACTCACTCAGGTTGAGCGCAAAGAAATCTCCGACGCCAAGATGCTTGAGGCGGCGGTGGATTTGATTGTCGAGCGCGGGGCGGGTCTAGTCACCTTAAAAGATGTGGGCGAAAAAGCCGGATACTCTCGCGGGCTGGCTGGTTATCGCTTTGGCAATCGTGAAGGTCTGTTTGATTTTGTTCTCAGGTCGGTTGGCGATGAATGGCTCGGAGAGCTCACCCAGGTGACTGCCAATAGCTTTGGTTATCAGGCTATAGCCGCGGCCCTCGATGCCCATATTAAATTCTGTGAAGATGCGCCGAAACATGTGGAGGCCTTTTACCGCCTTTGGTTTGACTCCATGGCACCGGACTCTCAGCTTAAAGGCGTGATCTTAGGTATTCACCAGCGCCGCCGCGGCGATGTCGTCAGCTGGATTGAGCAGGCTATGGCTGCTGGGGAAGTGCCATCCACAGTGGATGCGGGAATGCTCGGGGATCACTTTACCGCCTCGGTTAGCGGCATCGTCTATCACTGGATGACCGATCCGGATAATCTGGACGAGATGCGCAATCTCCATGAAGCCTTAAAGCAGGTCATGCACAGTATGTTGCGCGGCTAGTTATTGCTCTTCTAAGCTGTGGATCTCCAATGCTTTGGTACCTCTAAGAATAGATATCGCGGGTCACTGATGCCTACCTCTAGTCCTTGTAGTTTCTCCTTTTAAACTGCAATCTGTGAAGCCTACTTTCGCGAGTTAGCCATACCATGATTAATTTCCAGCTGAATAATAGTCCTGTCGAAGTCGATATTGATCCGGATACCCCATTGTTATGGGTGGTGCGGGATCACTTTAAGCTCAAGGGCAGTAAATTTGGCTGTGGTATGGGTCTCTGCGGAGCCTGCACCATGCACCTCAATGGCGAGGCCGTGCGTACCTGCACTCTGCCTATTTCGGCGGTTCAAGGCGCTGTGATTACCAGTATCGAAGGTCTGGGTACGCCGGATAATTTGCATCCATTGCAACAGGCCTGGGTTGAGCACAGCGTTCCCCAGTGCGGCTATTGCCAGTCTGGCCAGTTGATGTCTGCCAGTGCGCTGTTAGCGAAAAACCCTAATCCCTCCGACGACGATATAGTGACGGCCATGAATGGCAATATCTGTCGCTGCGGCACCTACAGCAAAATTAAATCGGCTATTAAGTCGGTCAGTAAGTCTGGCGCCGCGGCGATGCGTAACAAGGAGAGCATGGTTGAGACTTTTGATCCCGCAACTGCGAATCTCAAAAGGGAGGCAAACTCATGAAAAAATCCTCCATGACAAGACGACTATTTCTCCTTTCTACTGGCGCAGCGGCTACTGGACTAATTGTGGGTTGCTCCACCGCAGGGCCTAAAGGCAAGGGTTATTCCGCCATTGCCGGTGCCTTTGAGCCCAACTCTTTTATTCAAATCACCCCTGATCATCAGGTGATTTTTTATCTCCCCAGCAGTGAAATGGGGCAGGGTATTCTCGATGGTTTGACCACCTTGATTGCCGAGGAATTGCGAGTTCAGCCAACGGCGATTGATGTTCGTCAGGCCAGTCTTCACCAGGACTATAAAAACCCCGAGATGGGCATGCAGGCCACCGGTGGCAGCAATGCCACTCGAGCCCAGTTTTTGCCCCTTCGCCAGGCGGCGGCTGACACCGCAGCGGCAATTCGCAATGCCGCCGCTAAGCAGCTTGATCAGCCTTTAGATAAAATTTTGTTAGCCGATGGCAATGTCGTCGTTGGCGATAAGTCCTACGGCTTTGGTGACTTTGTCGCCGTGGCGGCTTTGATGCCGGTGCCAGAAAACTCCCCTTTAAGAAGCCCAGCCCAGTTTGATCAAATCGGTCGTGAGCGGCCGCGTTTGGATGCCCTGGACAAGTCCACTGGAACCGCTGAGTTTGGTATAGATGCGGAAGTTGAAAATCTCTATCGGGCCGCGGTAGTGAGATCCCCTGTATTGGGTGCGGCACTGGAGAGCTTCGATGCCTCAGCTGCACTTAAGCAATCCGGCGTAGTGGATGTGGTGCAGATTAAAAGTGGCGTGGCGGTTGTCGCCCAGTCTTACTGGCAAGCGCGAAAGGCCGCTACATCCCTTGAGCTAAAGTGGGAAAAAACCGAACTCGGCTCCTGGTCATCAGAGAGCATTTATAAAAATTTTACCGACAGCCTGAATGACAGCAGCCAAAAAGGTTTGGAGTGCTGCAATGAAGGGGAAGGCGATAAGTTGTTGAATCAATCTGAGACAATGGTTGCCGCAGACTATTACGCACCCTATTTAGCTCACGCCACCATGGAACCCCTAAATTGCACGGTGGCCGTGGAGGGTGATAGCTGCAAAATTTATGTGGGTACTCAGTCGGTGCAAGTCTCTGCTGGCGCTGCGGTTTATTACGGCGACTTTGATGCGGATAAAGTAAAAATGCACCCGGCCTTTTTGGGCGGGGGTTTTGGCCGTCGCTCTCTGGGCGATGATGTTGCCGAAGCGGTGGCTATTGCCAAACAAAGCGGGCGCAATATTCAGCTTGTATGGAGTCGCGAAGATGATATGAGCAATGACTTCTATCGTCCGGCGGCGCTGGTGCGTATGCAGGCCGGTGTGTCTAAGCAGGGTCTGATTGAAACCTGGGCTGTGCGCCGGGTAGGCCCCAATATAATGGGCCATATGGTTGATGCATGGCTTGAAGTATTGGCCCCAGATTATCTCAATAAAGGCTTTACCGATTGGTTGAGCAAACTGGGCCATCCGCTGTTTAATCGCTTTGTTGCCGATGCCAGTAATGGCGATGGTATTTATGGGGACTATGATACGCCCAATAAAGCGGTGCGCCATGTGACTCAGGATCCGGGGTTACGCACCGGATTTTGGCGTTCGGTAGGGCACTCATCCAATGCCTTTTTTAAAGAATCTTTTATTGATGAGCTGGCCCAGCGCGCCGGTATCGACGAGCTGCAGTTCCGACTCGCCAATATGAAAAACAACCCGCGACTCACTGAAGCCACGGAGCTGGTTGCGGCCAAAGCCGGTTGGGGCAAGCCACTGCCTGAAGGGCATTTCCATGGTCTGGCCACTCACAGCTCCTTTGGTTCGGCCGTGGCACAGATCGCCGAGGTCTCGATTAAAGGAACACAAATTATTGTCCACAAAGTCACCGCGGCGATTCATTGCGGCATGGTGGTGAATCCGGAAATTGTTCGGGATCAGGTCGAGGGAGGCATTATGTATGGCCTCACTGCGGCGCTTTATGGCGAGATAACATTGGTCGATGGCGTGGTTCAGCAGAGCAATTTCCATAACTATCCGATGTTGCGCATGGCCGATGCACCGGAGGTTGAAGTACATATAGTGGAGAGCCAGGAACATCCGGAGGGTGTTGGCGAACCGGGCTTGCCGCCCTTGGCGCCGGCAGTAGCCAATGCGGTATTTAAGGCTAGCGGACAGCGCTTGCGTGATCTTCCCCTCAGGCTTGGCTAGTTGACTGGACTGCTGCTAGTCTTAATGCCATGAATAATTATTTCACAGAGCTTTTAAACCATTGGCATCCACTGCGCGACGCGCATCTCTGGGTGCTGGCGACGGTGTATAAAACCGTTGGACCCTGTTATCGCAGAGCCGGTGCGATGATGCTGTTTAACGATCTCGGGCAGCAGTTTGGTCTGCTTAGCGGTGGCTGTCTGGAGGCGGATATTCAGCGGCATGCGGCCCGTGTTATGCATAGCAAGCGTTCGCTTACGGTCAGTTACGATGGCAGCGATGAAGACGATATTACCTTTCAATTAGGTATTGGCTGCGGCGGCACCGTGCATATTGTGCTGCAACCGATCTTGCCTGAGCACCACTATCTTCATTTAAATGAGGTTCACGAGCAGCTAAGTAACGGCGGCAAGGGGCTTTATTCTCAGCTTATTGCCGCTGATGGAGAGGTTGAAACTCGCTGGGAAATTTCTCAGCTTTCTAATGACCGCTCTACTCAAAGGTCTTCCCCAGAATTAATTGAAAAAGATAATCAGACCTGGTTGCTAACTAACCTAAGCCCACCGCCCCACCTGTTGGTGGTTGGCGCCGGAGTCGATGCTCAGCCCGTTGTGCAGATGGCCAAGACTTTAGGTTGGACGGTGACGCTGTGGGATTCGCGGCCAGCCAATGGGCGTCGTGAGCACTTTATGTCTGCGGATCAGATTCTGCGCCAGCCGTTGGATCTATTAATGCAGCATAAATCATCAGCACAGTGGAACGCTGCTGTGGTGATGTCCCACAATTTACAGATGGATGGCGATGCAATCAGAGCCTTGCAGGGCAGTGCCATAGAATATTTGGCGCTGTTGGGGCCGGTTGCTCGCAAGCAGCAGGTGTTGGCCCTGGCGCGGTTGGATGAGCGGAGTCTGACTGTTCCTATTGCCGGGCCAGCGGGATTAAATCTCGGCGCCGAGTTGCCTGAGGGCATAGCCCTGTCCATTTTGGCCGAGTGCCATGCTGTATTGCAGGGGGCTACAGGTCAGTCTTTGAATGGCCTCCTGACACCAGTTTCTGAAGCCCCATAATGGCACAATCTATAGAAGTGTTGATTCTTGCCGCAGGGGCTGCCAGTCGTTTTGGTTCTGCCAAGCAGTTGATTAGCTATCATGGCAAGCCGTTGCTACAGCACTGCATAGATAAGGCCAATGCTATTTGCCTCGGTCGGGTCTCCGTAGTTCTGGGAGCCAATCGGGAGCAGATTGAACCACAGATTTCAGGCGCTAAGATTATTCACAATAATCACTGGCAGCAGGGTTTGGGTGCATCCATTGCCACTGGCGTAGCATCTATTGACCACCATTCTAATGGCCTGTTAATTCTTTTAGCGGACCAAATTACCCTTACCACTGAGGATTTAAAGCTGTTGCTGGATGCCTTTGATGGCAGCAATACCGTCTCAGCCTATTACGCTGGTCGACGCGGGGTGCCAGCAATCTTTCCCCAGAGTCTATACGCTGATCTGACAGCACTGTCAGGAGATAGTGGCGCTAAAGCAGTTTTGCAGCGCGGGGATATCAGCCTTGTGGAAATCGATCTTCCCCAGGCCGTCATGGATATAGACACTCCTGAAGACTGGGCTCAATTCCTCGATTCGATTCAGTAATGGGGCACTGATTTTTCCGATTCCCTGTTTTCAGTTGCGTGAGAGGCCAATAAACTGATATTCAAGCCTAAAGATGCCCCCATTCAACGATTAAATGTTGAATATAGCCCTGTTGCCATTTAGGCTACGCCCAGAAAATTTCTTATAACAAAAACTAACGCACTTTATTCCATAGGGGGTCTCATGGCAGGTTCAACACCAGAAGCATCAACCGCAACAGTGGCAGGCGGTCAGGTTCAGGGAAAGCAAACTTTTGCGTTTATCGCGATGACATGTCTGTTTTTCTTTTGGGGCTTTATCACGGTTCTAAACGATATTTTAATTCCGTTCTTAAAAGAGTCATTTGACCTCAACTATACCCAAGCCATGCTGGTGCAATTCTGCTTCTTTGGCGCCTACTTTATTGTTTCACCCTTTGCTGGCAGATTAATCGACAAGGTCGGTTATCAGCAGGGCATCGTTATTGGTCTGTTGACCACCGCTGCGGGCTGCTGTTTGTTCTACCCTTCAGCCAGTCTGCACCTCTATCCGCTGTTCCTGTTTGGCTTCTTTGTGCTGGCCAGTGGCATTACTATTTTGCAGGTTGCAGCCAATCCTTATGTGGCAGCACTGGGGCCAGAGAAGACCGCTGCAAGCCGTCTTAATCTCGCTCAGGCAGCAAACTCCTTTGGTACCACTGTAGGCCCAATCGTCGGCGCTGCATTGATTCTCGGTGTTGTAGCCGCAGATGCTTCAGCGGTTCAGGGTCCTTACCTGATGATTGCCGGTTTGCTAATTGCTGCGGCATTGGTATTTCGCAGCATTAAATTGCCTGTTCTGACGCATATGGAAAGCGAAGAAAAAGCAGAAGGCAGTGTCTGGGAGCACCGTCACCTGGTATTGGGTGCGCTGGCAATCTTCCTTTACGTTGGTGGTGAAGTGTCTATTGGTAGCTTCCTGGTCAACTACTTCTCTGAGAGCACTATTGGTGGTCTGACCACCGCGGAAGCCGGTGAAATGGTTGCCTACTACTGGGGCGCGGCAATGATCGGTCGTCTGATTGGTGCTGTACTGATGAACTATGTTGCCGATACCAAGTATCTGGCGATTAATGCCCTGATTGCTATCGTTATGATCGTGGTCAGCATGAACACCAGCGGCAGTGTCGCTATGTGGTCTATTCTGGCGGTGGGCTTCTTTAACTCGATTATGTTCCCAACCATCTTTACCCTTGCGGTTAAAGGTCTGGGTTCCATGACCAGTAAAGGTTCTGGCTTTGTCTGTCAGGCCATTGTCGGTGGCGCACTGATTCCATTGGTTCAGGGTGTGGCAGCGGATACCATGGGTATTCAGCTGAGCTTTATCGTTCCAATGCTGTGCTATATCTATATCGGTTGGTACGCGCTGAACGGCGCTCAAAGAGCGTAAGACTGCAGTAATATCGTCGGGCGGGCCTAGTGATAGGCGCGCCCGATGATGCTTTAGATCATCTGTAAAGCCTCTCCTACACTTTCTTCCGCAACTTTTTCTCGTCACTCTTTTCGCACTTCGTCTGAAGCATCTTTTCAAAGATAGCCTAGAATTCCCTGTGGTTTTTCTGCGGGCAGCTTTTTAAACAGTAGCTATTAGATAGCAGCTCTTAAGTTACGGTTGGCACTAGGGGAATTATCTGAGGGTCTTATCAGAGAAGCTTAATGATTCACCGAACCAAGCACTGGGAGCCAGGCTTGATCCGGTGAAGTTGTCACTGGGTAATAAAGCTAACCGCCTTATCCCGCTTCTACAATACGCTTCATATCAGTCATATAGCCACGCAGTTCGTGGCCAATGATTTCAACATCATGGTCGCGAATGGCGTCGTTCACTTCGATCAAACGAAGGTTGTCGACGGCGTTAGAGCTATTAGCCAAACCGCCACCCAACTCTTCCAGAGTCAGTGAGCTAGCATGAGCTTGCAACAGTGGCACAGCAGCGTGGGTAAACAGGTAGTTACCGTATTCCGCTGTATCAGAGATCACTACGTTCATCTCGTAAAGCTTGTTGCGAGCAATACAGTTGGCGATCAGTGGCGTCTCATGCAGTGACTCGTAATAAGCAGACTCTTCGATAATGCCCGAGGCAACCATGGTCTCAAAGGCCAGCTCAACACCGGCTTTAATCATTGCGACCAGGTAGATACCTTTGTCGTAGAACTCTTGCTCAGTGATTTCGATATCGCAATCCGCAGCCTGCTCAAAAGAAGAGTCAGCAGTCTGTGCGCGCCACTTCAGCAAGTTGGCATCGTCATTGGCCCAGTCGACCATCATAGTGCGTGAGAACTCACCTTCAATAATGTCGTCCATATGCTTTTCAAACAGTGGACGCAGCGTGACTTTGAGTTCTTCTGACATATCAAAGGCTTTGATTTTAGCCGGGTTGCTCAGACGATCCATCATATTAGTGATGCCGCCGTGCTTCAGACCTTCAGTAACAGTTTCCCAACCGTACTGGATCAGCTTGCGAGCATAGGCTGCGTCGACACCAAGGTTGATCAGCTGCTGGTGACCCAGAACTGCACCGGTCTGCAACATGCCACAAAGAATGGTTTGCTCGCCCATCAGGTCAGACTTAACCTCAGCGATAAAAGAAGATTCCAAAACACCAGCACGATCGCCGCCAGTAGCAGAGGCGTAGGCTTTAGCGATTGCGTGACCGTTGCCCTGGGGGTCATTCTCAGGGTGAACTGCGATCAGTGTTGGAACGCCAAAGCCGCGCTTGTATTCTTCACGGACTTCAGTGCCTGGGCACTTAGGTGCAACCATGACAACAGTCAGGTCAGGGCGAATCTGCATGCCTTCTTCAACAATGTTAAAGCCATGTGAGTAGGCCAGAGTGGCGCCTTGCTTCATTAACGGCATAACCGCGGTGACAGCAGCGGTGTGCTGCTTGTCAGGCGTCAGGTTCAGAACCAGATCGGCAGTCGGAACCAGCTCTTCAGCGGTGCCAACAGTAAAGCCGTTCTCAGATGCCCAAAGAAACGACTGACGCTTCTCGGCAATTGCCTGAGGACGCAGTGCGTAGGAAATGTTCAGGCCAGAGTCGCGCATATTGAGACCCTGGTTAAGGCCCTGAGCGCCACAGCCAATAATGACGATGTTCCAGTCTTTGATAAAGTTGCAGCCATCGGTAAATTCGCTGCGGTCCATAAATCTGCATTTGCCCAGCTGCGTCAGTTTGTCGCGCAAGCTCAGGGTATTAAAGTAATTAGCCATTTCCAGTCTCCGGCCACCGGGATCGGTGGGTTGTTAAATTGTTAAGGTCGGCAAGTGTACTTGATTTACTGTGTTGCTTAAAACGATATATATTCATCACAGTGTTGCGTATTTTGCAATATTAGTCGGGCGGGGTTAAGCTGCGTCCATGGATATTCGATCATTAACCTTGTTTCAACACCTGGCCACCAGCCTGCACTTCGGCAAAACTGCCGCCGCCTATCATGTCAGCCCCTCGACCCTGAGTCGCTCGATTCAGCGCTTGGAAGAGCAACTCGGGGCTCAGTTATTGATCCGCGACAATCGCTCGGTGCTGCTGACTAAGGAAGGCAAGAAATTACTCAGCTATGCAGATCAGCAGATCAGTCAGTTTGAAAGTTTAAAGCAGTCTCTTAATCAGTCGCAAAAAGAGCTTAGCGGATCTTTAAAACTCTACTGTTCGGTAACCGCCTCCTATTCTTACCTGCCGCCTCTATTAGAAAAATTTCGTCAAGCTCACCCCAATATTGATATCAATTTGGATACAGGTGACGCCGCCGATGGTATTGATCAGATTAAAAATCAGAAAGTGGATTTAGCCATTGCCGCACGACCAGATGAGCTGTCATCGCGGATTCACTTCCAGACTATTGCCACAGCGCCCCTGGCGATTACCGCGCCGACGATTAACTGTGCAGTAAAAAAAGCCCTACAGGCAGAGATCATCGACTGGGCCAATTTACCGATTATTCTCCCTGAGCACGGCGTGGCGCGAAAACGTTTTGAGCAGTGGTTTAGGCAAAAATATAGCGGCCGCCCCAATGTCTATGCCCAGGTCTCAGGGCAAGAAGCACTGGTGAGTATGGTGGCATTGGGCTGTGGTATCGGTATCGCGCCCAATGTGGTGGTGGAGAACAGCCCGGTTAAAGATCGTATCGAACTGCTGCCGGGAACCCGTATCGCGCCCTTTGATTTGGGTTTATGCTGCTTTAAGAAAAAACTCAACGACCCTTTAATAGCAGAGTTTATGGCCATGGCTGGCCAACCTTAATGGACACTGCCAGCAGTCCTAACAGCCTTTTTTAGAATTGGAGAAGCCCCATCAACGATGAAATAGTTAGCTTACTCGAAGCCAATAAACACAATGCCTGGATGCTTATTCTACCCCTGGCATTTCTCGAAGCCTGCCCCGGTATCGGCCTGATGATCTCCGGCGCTGTTCTCTTAGCCGTAGCCGTTTTTCTCTACAGCGAACAGGTCCTAACCCTGTCACAGATTTTACCCCTGGCCTTTGCCGGCGCCTGCCTCTCTGATCATTTGGGTTTTTATCTCGGTCGCTGGTCCGGCGACAAACTGCATGACACCGCCTTCGCGAAAAAGCGCGCCGAGCAGCTGCAAAAAGCCGAACTATTTATACTCAAACACGGCACCGGCGCCATAGTACTCGGCCGCCTAGTCCCCGCCGTCAGAAGCCTAGTGCCCATGCTAGCCGGCATCAGCGGCACCAGCCGCCTAAAGTTCAGCCTAGTCGACCTGCTCGCATGCACTCTTTGGACCGCAGGCCTAGCCCTATTAGTCGCAAGCCTAGGCAACCTAGTCCCAAATTAATTGGGGCCGTATCGCTTATTTTTTGATCAATCCTTATCCCGCAGGCCTCTCGATTTCGCTAGATATAAGAATGATGCTCAACAATTAAGCGATACGGTCCTAATGAAATAGCCCGCTGTACAAAAAATAAGCGATACGGCCCTAATTAAAATTCTCGCGTCTCGCCTATATCTAGCACCCAGCTATTGGCTTGGCGTAGCTGGGTTTTCTCTGCGGCGGCTTTAAAGCGCAGTGGCGGTTCGGCTATGGGCTCATCAGAGAGATCAAAGGTTCCAAAGTGCATGGCAACTGCGGCGTTGGCCTGAACGTCCAAGGCTGCCTGCACAGCTTCTTCCGGATTCATGTGGGATGCCTCCATCATGGCATTGGGCTCATAAGCCCCGACAGGCACCGCGGCCAAATCAAAGGGCCCCAGTTTGCTGCCAATCTCTTTAAATCCGTCAAAGTAGCCAGTGTCTCCGGCAAAGTAAAAGCGTCGCTCTGTTCCCATAACCGCCCAGGATGACCAAAGTGCTTTGCGGGTATCCGTGAGACTGCGCTTGCTCCAGTGTTGGGTCGGCAGGCAGTGAATGGTGATCCCTTTATAGTCGGCGGTATCACCCCAATTCAATTCCCGCACCTGATCTATGCCATTGTCACGCAACAATTTGCCATTGCCCTGGGGTACAAAAAATACTGTCTCAGGGTTCAGCGTTGACAGTTTGCGCAGAGTTGGCAAGTCGAGATGGTCATAGTGATTATGTGAGATAACAACGAAGTCGATAGCCGGCAAATCCTCCAGAGCAACGCCGGGGTCAACCCAACGACTTGGACCAATAAGAGGCACTGGGCTGGGTGTTTGCGACCAGATAGGATCGGTTAAGAAATTCACCCCATCCATCTGCACTAATAGAGTGGCATGACCTATCCAAGTGGCGGTGGGGGTGCTGGTATTGTTACGCAGAAATTCACCGTCGTTGGATACTTTTTGGGGCGCTCCGGCATCACTGCGAAACATTGTGCCAAAGCGGCGCAGAAAGAATGACAGTCTTACGCCTAGTGAGCCATGCGACAGCTCGCTCTGATAATTGGTAAATCGACCCCGCTCATCTACGGGGGCAGAGTCAAACAGTGGCTTGGGCTTGGGCTGTGCCTCCACCTGCAGTGTGGCAATCGCAAGAATAAAACCCAGCGTGCAAAGTTGGTGAGATGTTTTTTTTATCATTATAAGCCCCCTAGTCAGAGCGACATTCTAACGGTGTTTAATTGGGGCCGTATCGTTTATTTTTTGATCAATGATGGCCTGCCAGGCTTAGCTATGCTCAATTTTCTACCCAGCGCGTTTTCCAACCGCTCTTGAAATCTTGCATCCCCAACCCAGCGATTGGTTTTAGTGGCAACACGGATGTCATGAATATCCTGATCTGCTAAAGGGGTTTGAAATAACTCGCGGTAAGCAAAGCAGCGCTCCTTACTGGTTTTGCCCAGATCCTTATAGTTCTGATGAGGTGTTAGCAGGTCATCCACCGCACCGCAGCCATTAGCTCTATAGCTACTCCAGCAATAGTCTTCGGGCATAACTACCATCCCGGCGTTCACTGGGTTGAGCTCAATATAGCGATAGCAGGCCAGTAAATAATTGTCTTCACAGACTAAACTGCCTCTATGTCGTCCCTCCCACAATGCCCCGGTGCGCCGATAGCTCTGGTTAATATGCTGCGCATACTGTCGCCCCATATGCTGAAAAATACGCTGAATACTATCCTCGTAAAGCGGTGTTAGTAGCAGGTGAATATGATTGCTCATTAGACAGTAAGCGTGGAGCGACCCGCCGTAGCGGCCCAAAGCCTCAGCGAGAACCTCTTTATACAAGACATAGTCATTATCCGCAAAGAAGCAGGCCTTGCGGTTATGTCCGCGCTGAACAACATGAGCCGGTATTCCCGGGATATACATCCGAGTTTGTCTCGACATTACAAACCTCCATGTTTGTAGGATAGGGTTGAACAGCTTTAAATCTAACAGATAGCTGCGGGAACGGCTTTTTGTACAAAAAATATGCGATACGGCCCCAATTAAACTCGCGAACTGGTGCCTATATAGCGTGCTCTTTTGTCCCTTCGCCTACTGCTATCCTCAATCGAATCCGAATGAAAGCATATCGTGATAAGCTACAGGTGCTGAGTCGTTAGGTTTTCAGTGGTGCCTGTAAAATAATAAAAGTGACAACAATAACCAAAAATATTAAAGGGGAGATCATATCTTGGGCCAACAAGAGTCAATTGATAATCAGCCTGCTGTTGCGATTACCACCGAGCAATCAGGGTTTTATGAAGGTTTCAATCGGGTTGTTGCTGTGGCGCCCAAGTTGCTTATCGGCGCGATGGTTATCTGGGTGGGCTTATCACCCTCCGCTGCGGGTGAGCTGTTGCTCAGCATGCAAAATTGGACCACGGCCAATTTCGCCGGTTGGTATATTTATGTCACCGCTTTTTACACTCTTGTTTGCCTGGTACTGGGTATTTGGTCTCGCACAGCCCATGTGAAGTTGGGCAAGGCCGATGAAAAGCCTGAGTTTTCTATGTTCACCTGGCTGTCGATGATGTTTGGCGCCGGTATTGGCATTGGAATGCTGACCTATTCCACTGCCGAACCGATCTTTCACTTTGCCAATAACCCTGACACAATCAAAGGCCTCACCAACGGTCTCAATGAAGATAATGTCCGTAATGCCTACAAATGGGCGCTGCTGCACTACGGTCTGACCCCCTGGGCCTGTTATGGCGTGGTCGGTATGTCACTGGGATACTTCTCCTACAACCGCGGTTTGCCGCTGACTATTCGCAGTGCGCTAGAGCCGCTATTTGGTCGAGCCATGTCAGGTGGCGCAGGGCATATGGTGGACATAGTGGCGATTCTGGCTACCATTGTAGGCCTCAGTGTGACTATTGGTTATGGCGTCTCTCAGCTGGCTTCAGGTTTTTTCAATATTAGCGGTGCCGAGTGGTTGGTGGATAACAGTGGCAAGCCGACTCTGATGGCTCAGCTGGTTGGATTGGTGCTTATTATCAGTGCTTCCTGCCTGTCGGCCATGTCGGGTCTGAAAAAAGGCATCAAGTGGCTCTCCAACATTAATATGGGCCTGTCGGCATTTGTGATCGCCTTCTTTGTCATATTTGGCGCCACCTTCTTTGCCCTGCAAACCTTTTTCTACGCGATCTGGGACTACCTAGTGGCAATGCCCGCCATGTCGACCACCGTATGGTCAGGCAGCGGGGCAGACCCTGCTTCCGCCCTGCAAGGTTGGCAGAGTGCTTGGACTATTTTCTACTGGGCCTGGTGGATAGCCTTTGCACCCTTTGTAGGATTGTTTTTAGCCCGCGTATCTCGCGGCCGCACCATTCGCGAATATGTGATTGGCGCGATGATTATTCCCTCACTGATCTGCTTGGTCTGGTTTGCCTTTGTCGGCGCCACGGCCATTGATCTTGAACTGTCTGGTGTTGCCCAAGGTGCGATTGTTAATGCCGATATTTCTGCCCAGCTATTTAAAACCATCAACTTGATACTCTCCCCTGAGCTGGCCGTTGCCCTGTCAGTGGTCATTGTGGTTTTACTGATGACCTTCTTGGTCACCTCAGCAGACTCGGGAATCCTGATTATTAACACCCTCGCCTCTGGTGGCAGTCAGAGTCAAAAGCAGGCTAGGCATGTGATTATCTGGGGAGTGATCTTTGCGCTGTTGATCGGTGTGTTACTGTCCGCCGGTGGCATGGATGCACTGAGGTCAGTGATGATTATTGGCGCACTGCCGTTTTCCGTGGTCATGGCGCTGATGGCGGTTTCGCTGGTGAAAACACTGTTGAGTGAAGACACTTAATTTAATTAGGGCCGTATCGCTTATTTTTTAACCAAGATTCGTCGGATCGGCCATATACCGAGTGTTTGCCTCGGTATTGGGTTTCAGTAAGAGCGATATAATTAGATAGATAGCGATGCGCGTCCGCTTCGATTCTACTGTACAAAAAATAAGCGATACGGCCCTAATAATT